>JANRMD010000536.1:0-55456 GCA_033761895.1 Pirellulaceae bacterium
TCAAGTGACAGGGAAATGAAGTAACAATCTCATCGCCACTCCAGTCATCAAAGGAGTACTCCAAGCTCTGGACGTTAGGCACATCTCCTTCAGCAGTTTTGGCAAGGACCGTGCGCTCGCCAAAACCACCGTCCACACTCGGTTCAAGTTGAAAAAGCGCCACAACCTGCTTGCTGGTCACGGTATCAGACTCCCTACAGTCCCGTTGCCAACCCGCTTTGACCTTCTGCGGGTGGTGTTATGCGACGCGTGCCTGAGTACAGTTCGAACTCGAGCAGGCGGCAATCTAGTTGGGCGGTTACGAATTCAATACGGCGTTTAGGCTTCAAACCAATATTCTTACCAAGCTCGCGGTTGCCGGTGAAAACATATCCCCAATAGCCACCGCACTTCTTCTTCATGAAGTCGCCGATCTGAGAATAGGTTTCCATCAATTCGGTTTCTTCACCTAGTCGCTCGCCATACTCCGGGTTAAACATCAGGACACCACCCTCAGGCGGAATCTCCGTCTCACGAAAATCACAGACTGAGAAGTCGATCAACTTGGCAACGTCAGCGGCCTCTGCGTTCGTCCGCGCAAACTGAACCGCTTCGGGACTAATGTCCGTCGCAATGATCCGCAAGCCATCGGCGCTCGCTTTTAGCTGGTCCAAACGTTCACGTTCGACTCGATACAGATTGCGATCGAATCCGAGCACATGCATGAATGCGTAACGAGATCGGAGCAAGCCGGGGTAGCGATTGGTGGCGATCAGCGCCGCCTCAATGGCGATCGTGCCTGAACCGCACATAGGATTCACAAAGGGAACTTTACGATCCCAGCGACTTGCGAAAATCGTACCTGCCGCCAAGGCTTCAACCATCGGAGCCCGGCCTGGAATTTTGCGGTAGCCGTGTTTGGCTAACGTCTCACCTGAGGTGTCGATGAAAATTTCTGCATCTTCGTTTCGCCAAAACAGGTAGACTACCGTACCGCGGAGTTCAGGTCCCGAGTCGGGCCGTTCACCAGTCGCCTTGCGCATGCGATCGACGATGGCGTCTTTGACTTTAACGTTCGCAAACATGCCTGAGCGAATCGTTGGATGAACAACGTTGCTATTGACCGTGAAATAACCACCGCTGGCAATTAACGACTCCCAAGGAATCGACGTAATCACTCGATACAGTTCGTCGGGATCATTACAGCGAAACTTGCGCAGCGAGTACATGACTTGGCTGGCGCATCGCAAAGTCAGATTGAGGCGAATACAGTCGCTCATGGTGCCGATCAATTCGACACCGGTATTAAAGGCTCCCGTTGGCCGGAAACCTAGCTCCGTGAGTTCTTGCTGAACGCCGGGCGCCAGCCCACGATTGCAAGTCACGACGATACGACTGGGATTGGTGAAGACTTGCATAGCCACAGAGCATTAAAGGTGTCGGCCGTTTCCGACGAACCATTCGCCGACTGAACCAAAGATTGAGAGTGTTATCTTAATCGAAGTTTTCGCAACAGTCCGTAGGTAGCTGAGTTTTTCGCTAACGCTTCGGGTTACTTTTCCAGCAGCCTGCTAGGGCTAGGCTGACAACAAATCGACGATGTTCCAAGCCGGGCTGTACCACTTGAGCAAAACACTCTGTCGAGCGAGTCGATAATCATCGATGGTTGCAACCGAACAGAAGAAAACTTCGGCGCCGGCTTGGCTGGGCTGCCATAAGTCGCGCTGCTGCTCGGTTTCAAAGTGCTGTCGCAGACGACTCCTTAGCTGTGTTGCTTCACCTGCGTAGAGGAACTTGGGCCGAGGGCCAGGCTCTGCGATGCCATAAACGCCTGGGCCGTCAGGAATCTGATCGAAATCAAGCTGCTTGAGTGGAATGGAATCGCTGAGCTTGCGTATCTTGAGTTGTTTGCGGAAGTTCTGCGCGCGGGTACGTGCATTCATGCCCTCCTTGCGAAGCTTCATCGCCCCCCAGCGATATTCAAACGGCGTGTAGCCTGGCGCAAACTGGGCGGCGATAGCATCGAACTGCACAGCGATACGGTCATCGCACAAAATCTCGTCAAGACTGAGATCAAAGCGATCGAAGATCTTCCGCCAAGCAATCTCACTGGCAAAGATGTAGCGGCTTAGTTCGCTCCAAGGCATCAGAGTCTCTTTGGATGTCATGATCCCAGCTCGCTTGAAATGCCCCGCTTTGCGCAGCCGAAACAGCAATCGATTGCGGTCGCGATGACTGCCCTCGATAGACATCCGATCACACTCTCTTTGAAAATCCTCATTCAAGATTGGATCAACAACCACACGGTCAACGGAATAGCCTCGATTGACATTGGCAAATGCATCCACAATCTTCACGGACGATTCTGGAAAACCCTCCGGAAATCTCGGATCGGCGAGAAATCCGAACAGTGGCAATTGCGTGTCCGGCTTGACGCGTTTAGTTCCCGTTTGCGGGGCACTCGATTTGGGTTCTTCGGATCCGTCGAGTCGATCACCGCAGGCAATACCCTCCAGCCGCGCGGTACCTCGAGCGGCGTACTCAGTCGAAAGTTCGAAGCCCAGAAAGCGGCGATTCAATTTTTTCGCAACGGCTAACGTGGTCGCGCTGCCGCTGAAGGGGTCCATGACGATGTCACCTTCATTGGAACACGCTTTGATGATCCGCCCAAGCAATTGCTCAGGCATTTGACAACCATGGAAACCGGCTCGCTCTTTAAAGGTGCCTGCTACGCGAGGAAAATACCAGGTATCTTCGTCCGGCAACAAGCCATCGACGCAATCTTGTGGCCGCAGGATGAACGTATCATCGGGTAGGCGACCGCCACTGGCCGCACGCGAATCGTTGTAAACCAATTGTCTTGCCGACGGGACCTTAATGGCATCCGCGTTGAACGTAAATTGCGTTTCATCGCGGACGAAGTGAAACAGGTGCGCATGGGAGCGAGTGAACTTCATCGTGCAGTGCACACCAAACGTGTAGTACCAGCTCACCCAACTGCGGCAGTGGAACCCAAGCCCTTGAGCTGCGAGCTTGAGCTCAGCTGCATACTCGTCACCGATCGCTAACCAGAAGGCTCCGTTCGTCGCCAACACCCGATGCACTTCGGCCATCCAGGTTTTCGACCACTCCAAGTACTTTTCAGTCGCAAGGCTGTCGTCGTATTGGTCGTATTCATAGCCGATGTTGAACGGTGGGTCAGCAAAAGCGAGTTGTACACAGTGGTCTGGCAACTGCTTCATTTGCGCGACGCAATCGCCCTGATGAATCTTACTCAGCCACTGTACGGGCATCTCGGCCACGATAATCTCAGTTGCAGGTTTGGTACTTTTTGTCTTTGCCATGAGTTTACTTGTCTATTTCCCTGAACGCACAACTTTGAACTTGAGGACTGCGTGGAACTTGACTGGGTCGAACTTGACTGGGTCGAACTTGATTGGTCGAACTTGATTGGGTCAAACTTTGGCTAGGTCAAACTTTGATCCGCTGCCTGAGCTGCTTTCGGGCTGAGCCAGCGAAGATAGTTTAGCGCCTCATTGCGCTGCGATTCAACCTGATTCCCCGTTTGCAAAACCTGTTGCTGTGCGAAGTGCAGGCTGCGTAGCGCCTTGATCCACAGCGACAAGTCCGCGCCGCACCGACGACATTCAGGCTGATAAGCTTGCTTGGCTCGGCAGACTGGACAGTTAAGTTCGTTTTCCGTTGGCATCGTTGAAAATTCGTTAGGCGACATAAAACAGCAGATCATCCAACTCCGCTTGCAGACCGGCAATTAACTCCTGGTCACCTTTCTCGGTGGCTTGATCAATCAAGCCTAGAAGGCGATCGATGTCGGCCGCATCCTCGGATGAAATCGATGGCCGGAGTGCTTTGGCTTTGGCCACCAATTGATGAATCGGCGAGAGCGCAGGTGCAGGTGAGTCAAACCGTTGTATCGAATTCGTTGAGGCTTCGGAACCAATTGCAATGCCTTCGGTGTCAATGGTCTCCGCTTCAAACTCTTCAAACCCCTCGGAATCCGCGAACATGCTTTGCAATCGTGACTCGGATTCGGCAACGTAAGCTTCACCCATCTGAGAGAGTGCATTATCAATCTTGAGTGTCTTGGTGATACCGGACTGCCGTTCGATGGCTGTGACTTTGAGGATACCATCCAACGTCAATTCAAATCTGACCAAAATTTTCCCGTCAGCGTTGTCGGTTGCGTTTAGTCCCTCGAGCCGGAATTTTCCGATGGAGCGATTGCGATCCAGCTGTCGACTTTCACCTTGCAAGACATGCAATTCCGCCTCCGATTGTTCAGAGGACATAGTATAAAAGACCTTTTCGTACTTTGCCGGCAGCGGCGAGTTGCGGCGCAAAATTGGGCTGAATACCAACTGAGGCGGGAACGAATGCACCTCGGCCACTTCCAGACCCAAAGTGTGGTTGGCAACGTCAATAAGTACTGGGCCCAGGGACAATCCTGATTGCATTGCGGCCTGAGTAGCCGCCCCCAAAGCAACCGCCAAGTCAGGGTTTACCGACCATTGCGGGTCGCGTTGGAACTCTTCTCGCAATCGATTTTGAACGAGTGGCGTTCGAGTCGATCCCCCAACCAAGATCAGTTCATCTAGTTGGTTGGTTACCAATCCAGAGTCGCGAATTGCATCATCAACGCAGCCGATGGTGCGCTCGACAAGGGTGGAAATCAAGTCTTCATACTCGTCGCGAGTGACTTCCATATCCAGGTTGACCGGCTGGCCATCAACGGTCGCGATAAACTCTTCTGAAATACGCACGGAACTAGCGTAAGAAAGTTCACACTTCGCGCGCTCACAGGCTTGCAGCAACCGCCAGCGCGTGGTGTTCTGGGCCATCAGATCGACGTTGTGTTCAGTTAGAAATGCATTCGCCACATACTTCGTTAACAGTTGATCAAAATCGTCACCACCAAGTTGAGTATCACCTTTACTGCTGAGGACCTCAACGACGCCAGCCTCCAGTCGCACGATGGAAACATCGAACGTACCGCCCCCCAAATCGTAGACGATTACATGGCGACGCTCGCTGGTCGTGGGGTGATACACCACGCTGGCCGCGGTGGGTTCATTGATGATCCGCTCGACCGTCAAACCAGCGAGTTGTCCAGCTTCTCGCGTGGCTTGGCGTTGGTCTTCATCAAAGAACGCAGGAACGGTTATGACCGCACGCGTCACTTCGACTCCCAGTTTGGCCTCGGCACGACTGCGGAGTCGGCGAAGAATGATTGCGCTCAGTTCCTGCGGCGTGAATTCCTGGTCAGCTAACTTTAGCTTGACCGCCTGCCCCATACGTCGCTTTACAGACGCAATGGTACGATCTGGAAAGGCAGCGAGTTGGTTCTTGGCAGTCTGCCCCACGATCAGCTTACCGTCGACAGTCAGGCCGACAACCGACGGTAGGATCGCTTCGCCATTTTCTTCGATCACTTGCACTCGGCCATCGATGACTGCCGCTACGACACTGTTGGTCGTCCCGAGGTCGATTCCGATAATTGGAGAGTTGTTGTTTGACATGTTTGAATCTCAGTGTTTTCTTAAGTTACAGCGGTATGCAGGTGAATCAATTGTGTGGTTCTACTTGGCGAGCCGTACATCGGCGTAACGCAACAAGTTTCCGTGCCAGCGATAGGCGGGTCGTAGTTGTTCAGCTACATGAGCCTGTGGCACGTTCGGAGCATCAATCATGTCGATTGCATTCATGATCTCCGCGTCAAAAGGCTTCCCCAGTACGTCAATACGTTCAATTTCGGTTTGCTGCATTTGACGACGCACGCGAGCCATCAGCAATTCAAAACCCTGTATGGTGGTGCTTTGAGATTTTTCTGGCGCTCGGGTCTCCAGCTCCGCCTGCTCGACAATTTTGCGCAAGTTGGAGAAGAGACTTGAGCCAAAGGTTCTCGCCAGCCAAGGAGCGCCAGCCACGGCTGCATCAAAACTGGCCAACCAAGTTGGTGGAGCTTTCGTAGCTGGCAAACTTCTGGACAGTGATTCCACGGCTCGCTGAAGGTTTTCGTCGATATCAGCGATTGCCTCAGCTAGTTTGCGGCTTTCTGAGGACGGCGTCGTAGCCGCTGTTGCCGGTGAGTTCTGCACGGTCGCGAGTCGCTGTTCGAGTCGCTGCAAGCCCTCGCTGAATGCCTGCTGAGCTTCGCGGCCACTGCGAACTTGCAACTTTAACTCTTGTCGTAAGGCGGTGAAGGCTTCGACAATATCAAACGCTCCCAGCATTTCCCTTGAAGGAAGCTCGACTGCGGCAACTAGGTTGGGGTTTGCCAGGTTGGGGCCTACTGAGTTTAGGTAGGAGCCAGAGGGTTCTGAATCGTTTTGCATTGAGAGTCGTCTACATCAAAGCGGGTTCGGTTGATCAGTCAGTTATTCGGCGTCACCGAGTGCCAGCAGCGTTAGCTTGGGAAGAATACAGATAGATTGCTGGGCCTCGGCTACGATCGCTTCGAGGCTTGGCGGTTCGGTCATCTTCATCAGCGCGGCCGCTTGAATCAGCGGGTCGTTTAACATTTGATAAGCGGCATGAATTTCACGGAACTTATCAGCATCAACATCGGGTGGGTGCAGACGAACGAGTGCCAAGTAGGCACTGCGCAATTCCTCGGCTGAAGCAGTTTCGGGCAAGCCCAGCGTCTTGTAATGATCCGCCACATTTTTGCTCATTGGATACCTCCTGGATGATGGTTGGCGGGCTCTAACGACGACGCTTCTTTTCGAGCTCACGACGACGTTGCTTATCAGCGGCTTTTCTTTCCTCCGCGGTCATTGGCTGCTGAGGCACTGGCTGCTGAGGCAGTGCGAGCAAGGCCTCTGATGAATCGTCTATTGAATCGTCTATTGAATCGTTGAGTACGTTTTCGAACTCAGCGGTTCCACCTTCTAGCGTATTCTGACCGATAGTGCGGAGAAAACGAACCGCCTCTGCGTGGGGCAGATCGAATCGCTTGAATACCTGAGCTATCTTCCTAAGAAGTTCAGCGGGCGAAGCGCCGTCTATATCGTTAGTCAGTTGGGAAAACTGAACAACGAACGAACTCATTTTCTCTGGTCCGAGCAGTGAAGCGATTCTGGTCATCGCAGCAAGATAGTCCGCGCTGTGATCGAAAATTTCCGTTTCATCGTCGGCGTCGTCGACACCATCCTCGAAGTCGTCATTGTCGAAGTCGTCATCGTCGCCGAAGTCAAACATTGGCTGACGTGGTTTCGGAACGCCGGCTGGCTTCGAACGTTTGGCGGCACGTGAATTCCGCTTGGCCTCGCGAGCTCGGTTGGCTCGACATTGCTCACATTGGCATTCTTCTTCATCATCACCAGCAGTAGCACCGAAACCGAACATTCTGCTGGTCATGCTTGACGAACGGCTTCGCTTGAATTCCTCGAAGGCCTCATTCGCGGACAAAGCCGTTTGTTCTAGAAGATAGCGATAGAACGGATCTTTTTCCGTTTTCGCAGCGGCTTGGATAGCATCGATTAACGGTTTGTAGATGGTCAGTGTCGGGCCTGAGTAACTCAGATTCGTCAGCCAGCGGAGGTACACAGCCCCCACCTTGGGCTCTGTTTTCGAGAGCGTTTCGGCCCAAGCAGGTTGTTTTGCGTCGTTACCGTTCGGCCAGTACCCGCGCCCTGCGCACAAGCAACTTGCATGAACAAACTCGCTGCTATAGGGAACGGTCTCACCTTTTTTCAATCGTAAACAAATTGCCTTACCGACTTTGGCAGCTTGCAATCGAAAGCCTTTGTGTTCGAGTCCGGATCTTGTTAGATCCCAGAAGAACGCAGCCACCGAAATCAAATCCGAGAGCGGCATCTGCTCGACGCTGTCGAGGTACTTTGCAATGGTTTCGCGATAGGGCTTGATAACCGCTGCCGGGACATTCATTTGTTGAATCGCGGCGAAAGCCATAAAGTCGCCGGCAACTTGGCTGGTGCCGGCCACTTGTCGAGCTTCTTTGTCGATCGCTTCGAATTGTGCTTGATTGCCGGCGCGCAATTCAAGCGCGGCCTTGAGAAATGGCAACCAAGTCCGAGCGAGCCAAGTCGGCCATAGCGATTCTACAATTGCAAGGGCTTCGCGAGCTAAACTCATCTCGGCTTTCTTGCGACTTGCGTGCATCGCGTTCAGCACCTTGAGTTTCCAAGGCAACGCTTTGGCAAGGGGTGCATCCAAGCGTTGACTAGTGAGTTGCTTGACTAACGCATCTGCTTTGTCATGTTCGTCGGTTTCAAAGTAATGATCAACTAGTTCGAGTGATATTTCAATTGCCGCTGGAAAAGCACTTACGTACGCTTCTTTGGCTTCGATCAGTCGTTTCTCCGCCGCTTCAATTTCCGCTTTCGGTTGTCGGCGCCGCGATTCAATCTGGGCATTCAGAATGTCAAACAATAATTTGTGAGCTTCCTGATTGGCAGGGTATTTCTTGATCGCTTCCCCGAGTAACTTTTCGATAGCCTTGTAATCGGGCGGGTCAGAGAAAACGAAGAACTGCATACCGCTTTGGTCTGCATTCAGCCTCCTGGCAAGTTCCAAGAACATTAGGCTGGCGATCGCATTCTTCTGCTCTATCGAAAACTGCGCAACGCCCGGAAGGTCTTTTTCAATGTAAGCCTTGGCCGTCGCTTGTCGAATTTCCTCAACGTATTCAAAATCGCCCAAGAACAGAAACTCTTGCAGATTCCAGCGTGGGTCGTGTGCTGGTCCAGGCACGGATCGCTTGAGCAACATGAAGGCGTTCGGATCTTCTTGTTGGCAGGCAAGATACACACACGCTTGCGAGACCTTTGCAACGAAGTCGGCATCCACCTGTCGGAAGTCGTCGCGGAAGTTCTGCAGCATGGCGACTTGCGAGTTTGAAAAAAGAACCTCCGAATCACGATGCTTGACGGATAGGATTTGCTTGGCCGCCGCGAGAGCGTTGGACCGATGCAGCAGCAATTTGGCTCCGTCAACGAGTCGTTTAGGCGGGGCTGCAAAGCCGTCCAGAGTTTGCAGCGTCTCGGCACTGTACAAGGTGTTGGCAATTCTTGCCGGCCGACGAGTTACGTCCAGACGCTGCCAGTTCTGTTTGGCGGTCTCGAAATCCTTGGCATAGAATCCGCCTAGTCCTCGCACAAATAGTCGCCAATCCGCATATGGGCTGCTGCGAGGGATTTCCTTCAGTCGCTCATCGGCACGCGCGAAATCGCCGTCAACCACAGCGTCCAAAGCTTCCATCACTGCTGTGCACTCGGGTTTTAACGCATCGGACAGTTGCTCTCGTCCAACGTTCGAAAAAACTGCAAGGTCTTCAACTCGTTCGTTGCTGGCTGGCTTAGGCTTTAGCCCCGCGAGCTCTTTTTCGGGCGAATTCCGAGTCGCTGCCATCGAACTGACTGGCACGGGGCGAGGTGCCTGGCGTCCCCGCTGCTTCCGTGTTTTTGACTTGCGTGATGCCATCTGCGACTCCATTCATAATCTGGCTTGTTTTTGTCGATTTCTTTGTAGTCTAGCCAATTTTCAGGATAGTGCCTCGCGGCATCCACAAAAACACGGCATGCTTACTGCTTTTGAACAGCTATTGCGGATGTCAGTCCCGTTCGCCCCCTTTTTGCTGCATGTTTGAATTTGTACGATTTACTGTGCGAGTGGCGTGATGGCGATCTTCCTTGTGGACTAACCGATCGAGGTAACCGTGGCTGGTGTTGTTGAACTGACTCATCCCTTGGTTAGCCATCATCTAACGATTCTTCGCGATAAAAACACTCCCCCTTCCCTGTTCCGCCAGCAGACTTACCGCTTGGCCACTTTGCTCGCTTTCGCGGCCACGGAAGATCTGAAACTGAAAACCAAACGGATTGAAACTCCGATTCAGGCCATGGAAGGAGCCGAACTGGCCCCCAAGATTGCACTGGTCCCCATTTTGCGAGCTGGATTGGGGATGATTGAACCGCTACAGCATCTACTGCCAGAAGCTGCCGTGTGGCACTTGGGGATGTACCGGGACGAAAAGACTGCATTGCCCGTCGAATATTACTGCAAACTGGAGCAAGGGGGGGCGAGTGACATTGGTTTTGTGATCGACCCAATGCTGGCAACCGGCGGGAGCGTGGTTTCGGCTATCGAAGCCCTGCATCGTTGGGGCTGCCCAGACGTTCGAGTCCTCAGCATTATCGCCTCCCAACCAGGAATTGAGCGCCTTCAGCGCGACTTTCCGCAAGTCAGCGTGTATGTTTGTGCGATAGATCCGGAACTGAATGAACACAAGTTTATCGTCCCTGGTTTGGGCGACGCGGGAGACCGTATCTTTAACACCATCCCGCGAACCGAGTAGAACACTCAGATTGAGGGGCGACTTGGAGGATTGGGTTAGCTTGACAGGGTGAAAGCGTGTGCCTAACATGCCAGAACGAGTCGAACAGACCGATCCGTTAATTACGATTAGCTGGCCGCTTACCAAACTCTGATTTATCGAAAACTGGATCCTAGAAAGGTTTTTCTGCAATGACTCACGTGGTCACTCAACCGTGCGTTGGATGTCGTTATACAGACTGTGTCGTAGTATGCCCGGTAGAGTGCTTCTACGAGGGCGAAAAGATGTTGTACATTCACCCTGAAGAATGCATTGACTGCGAAGCTTGCGTTCCAGAGTGCCCAGTGGAAGCGATTTTCCACGAAGACAACGTGCCAGACGAATGGAAAGAGTACATTCAACTGAACGCAGAAAAAGCTGCCGAAAGCGAAGTCATCACCGAGAAGAAAAAGCCGCTGGCAGATAGCTAGTGCGGCTTGATGATGGCTTAGCTCGGGACCATTTGTTCCAAGCGTTTGAAATTGAGTAAGGCGGGCTCTACCAAGTGTCCGCCTTTTGTTTTGGGAGGCGAGCATCGCCGTTAGACTTTTGCTTGCTCACTGTGTTCGCTGCGAGTCAGCATGCCAATGCCAGTGATCCCCACGCGTCGTTTATGCATGACTCGATTTGCCTTTTGTTGCCACTCTATGCGGGAAAGCACTTGCCAAAAGCAATAAGCAGCTTGGGTGATCCCTGGATGCGAATCTTTCGGCGCAACAATGCCCACAGCAAGCTACGCTCTTTTGCTAAGAAGCCCAACCAAGTCTGGCCAACATGACCAGTGTGTACTTGTAATTTTCCTTGATCGATCTGCACTGTGGCTTGCTGAGCATCTTCACCTGTGAAGGTGAAGTGATAAATGGCGGAAAGCTTGGCTGCTTGGCCGGGCTGGAAGAGCAGTTTCAGCCCAAACAGAAAGCCACTGATGCTGGTCGGCCTAATGCCGCTGGTCACTCGTTTGGTCTTTTTGTTCGGAAACCTTTTGGCTGCATGCGCTTCGGCATCCGAGCCCGAGATGACGTACAGCGTTTCGCCTTTTTCAGTAAGTGGACGTAGCGTTTCGTCGAGATACGTCTTTCGATCCGTCAAGAAAGGCCCAATCACGTCTTCGCCAGCTGGACAAACCGCGAGGCAATAAGCGGCTTTGTAGTTGGGACCGAACGAAAGCGACTGCCACATCGAAGCGGTCTCGGACAGCGTGACCTTCTCGCGATAGGAAAGTGCAGTATTGCTACTGGCTACGCTTTCGACCCAATCGCTAAAGCCGCTCATGAACTCTCGGTAGTTGTGAGTCATGCAGCTTGAGAACTGAAAATCGCCATTCGGAGAGATCGCTCCGACCGGACAGGCAGCCACACATAGCTTGCACTCCAAACACGGGTTGTATTCAATCGGCCGATCGTAAGCCGTCGCCTCAGCGTCCAAAAGAATGGTACCGAGAACAATGAAGTTACCAAAACGTGGATGAATAACATTGCGATGAATACCTATGCGTCCAAGGCCAGCCTCCACGGCAACTGGCTTGTGCGAAACGACCCACAGCCGACCAGGAAAGTTGTCCATCTCCATCGGAAAACCCACCGATGGATTCATCGCTTGAATCCCCATCGACTCGAGCTTGGTGACCACTTGGCGAGCCACTTCGTTGGCTTGATCGTAACTAGCGTGAAACTCGAGATTGGCCACCGATCGCGCTGGCGATCGAATCGGCCCACGGTTCATTAGGCATACAAAGCTCAACAAAGTTCGTGCACGGGGAAAGCACTTTAAGATCACATCGCGCTGATCATCCAACGCCGGACGTTCAATCTCAACTAATCCCGCATCGTCCGCCCCGCAGTCGATGCACAGTTGCCTTAGCCAGTCGGCATCCAGTGGCTGTCTGCTCTGGCTCGTTGCGTCTGCTGGTGACGATTGAGCTAAGAAACTCTTGACGGTTGGATGATCCTTGAGATTCACTCTGCATACCTCTTCGTTAAACTCTACCCCATAAACAATCGACTCGAAGAACTCGTTAATCAGACACCGGTCGGAATCGGATTCTCGATCAGCGACAGATTGAATCCGTGAACAAACGCATGCTCGTTTGCACCTGGATTATCGCGCATAGGGCGAATCGCCTCGACCAGAAGGTCCTCGGCATCCGTGGCCAGTTCTTTCATGATCTGATCGATGAACATCTCAAGTGGCATCGCGCGAGGATCGCCGCTCTTTACAATCAAGTCCGTGTCGACCCAAGGAGGTGCGATCTCTTGCACTGTAACGGTCGAATCCCGGAGGGCAAACCGTTGACTCAGTACATAGGAATGCAGCGCGGCTTTGGTGGCTGAGTAGACCGCTGCAGACGCCAATGGAACGAATGCCAGAATGGACGTGTTGTATAGAATCGTCGATCTTGGCTGTGCCTTCAGATGTTCGATCAAGTAGGACGTTAAGCGAATCGGAGCCACAAAGTTCGTCTCGGTAACTCGCTCGATGTCTGAATCCGTCAGTTCGCTACTCGGATCATCCAGCGGCATAATGCCCGCGTTGTTGATCAGCACATTCAAGGACGGGAACTTCCGGAGCAACTCATCTACGGCCTGACGAGTCTCCCGTGCTGAGGAAACATCAAAGCAGATTGACTTCATACCCGGATTGGCAGCCGTTACCTGGTCAAGCAACTGCTGCCTCCGGCCGCTGATAATGACTTGGTTGCCCAAACGGTGCAGAGCTTCGGCTAAGCCGCGACCGATACCCGAGCCACCGCCAGTGATAAAAATCGTATTGTTCGTCAATTGCATCTGAAGATCCCCAGAGATTTCGTGAAATTCCGCCGCCAGCGCTACACGGCGCAATGGCCAAAAGGCAAAACGCGGTTTATGATGACGCATATCATCATTGATGACTATGATTACGCCCGTCATTATTAAAGTCAATGCCGAATTTGTTCATTGCTGGAGAAATGCATGAAAATCTCAAAGGAGCAGGCGCAAAAGAACCGCCAGCAGATCATCGATGTAGCTAGTCAGTTATTTCGCGAGCGAGGGTTTGACGGCATCGGAGTGGCCGACCTCATGAGAGCGGCTGGATTCACGCATGGCGGTTTTTATGGGCACTTTGAATCGAAAGAGGCGCTGATGCTAGCCGCATGCCAGCAGGCCTTTGATGAAGCTGCATTGAGATGGCAGAAGCAATCTGATTTATCCTTGAAGTCGATTGCGACAAAGTACTGCAGCAAGCAGCATCGAGACAATCCCGGCAAAGGCTGTCCTGTAGCAGCGTTGGCCGTTTCTGTCGCTAGCCAGAATGATGAAGTGCGCTCTGCCTTTACAGATAACTTCAAGCTCAGCATTGAGTTTTTGGTGAGCGCGATGGAGGCGGAAGATGTGGGGGAAGCTAGGCGCAAGGCGATCGCTGCTTGGTCGCTTTTGGTAGGGTCCGTCATTCTATCGCGCGCGGTAAACGAGCCCAAACTGGCCGATCAAATACTGACAGTTGGGGCAGAGTTTGCAAACAAACTATGAATGATGGGAAGTTCCCAATCTACCTCCGGATCGTCGTGTGAATTGTTATTGGTTCCTGGTCGAAGTCGGTTGCAAACTAAGTTATGCTGGACGCGATCGAATCACAACGGATAGCTTGATTTCACGTTTGCAAAACTAGATCGACTTAGATACTGCTATGTCACAACCTTACTCTGGTCAGGCTCCGAATCAACCGCCACCCTACAGACACTACGGGGCACCTCCTCAGAGACCATCGTCGAATCTTACGTGGCTGTGGGTCCTATTGGGAGTCTTCGGCTCGGGCGCTCTGCTCATCCTCTTAGCCTGCGGAGGGATCATCTATAGTTTTTTTCAGGCTTTAAAACCGTTGCCCGAAGGTCCGACGGCGAGAGAGCCTTTTCAAGTTGCATCGATTCCCGCTGCGCCAATGCCGGAACTCGGCGATGGCGAGCCGCTCGAAGAGCTTCCAGGTGCCAAGGTCTACGAAGTTCTGTGGGGACCAGAGCAAGATAGTGTTCCAAGTAAACCAGGCATTGGCGGAAAGATGTATGTCTTGCTGCCGCCTGGCGATCATGCACCTGGATCGATTCCGTGTTTGCTGGCGGCACCGGCCGGAACGAATTTAATGACCGGTGCAAATACCGGCCCTTATTTCGAACCGCATATTCCGTATCTGGAAGCTGGTTTTGCGATCATGGATTATGAGTTTGATGGATCACCCAAATATGCTACGAACGAAAACGAAGCCACGCGAGCGTTCATCGAGGCACAGGCTGGACTGGTGAATAGTCGGAATGTGATTGATTTCATTCAACAGAAAATGCCCATGGTCAACTCGAAGCAGATCTTTGCCATCGGTCACAGTTCAGGAGGATCCCACGTGCTGTTGCTTGGAGAACATGACACTCGTTTGGCCGGCGTGGTTGCCTACGCCGCATGCTGTGACATTCCCAATCGTATTCCTGCGTTCTTAGCCAAAATGCTGAGTCATAGCGAAAAGCGGATCGGCGATTTCTTGATTCAGTCTTCGCCCAATACGCACGCAGCCAGGATGAACTGCCCTGTTCTTCTGTGCCATGCCAAAGACGACAGTAACGTCCCGGTCAGTGACTCGGAAGAAATGCACAAACTACTGCAGGCCGCAGGCAAGCAGTCCGAGCTTCACCTTACCGAAGACGGCGATCACTACAGCGAAATGCTCGATCAGTGCATTCCTGTGGCAATCGAATGGATGAAGAAACGCATGAACGAGACAAAGTGAACCACCAGTTCGTTTTGAGTAAATCAATACAAGAGCTTCTTCGAATTCACTTGACAATCGAAAAGCATTGTTTTGAAGTACCTAAAGGAAGGGTGGCTATTCACTTATTAAGCAAACATTTTCCACTTGCAAGGTCTACTCGATTGGCTACGAAACTATTTCGACTGTTCATTTAATCTGTAGTGTCGTGGCAGAACAATCCGGAAAGTCGTACCTTCTCCAATCGCAGATTCGACTTCGATACTTGCATCTAAGATTTCGCAAAGTCGTTTGACAATGGAGAGTCCAATTCCCTCGCCCCGCGTCTGGTGGGTGGGTCGGTGATCTTGTTGAAATCCGGCTCCCGGAGCTGACGCAATCTTCCCTGCAAGTTCCGAGCACAACGGGCCACTCGATAACTTTCCTTCAACGTGCTGTGATTCTGCAGTGGCATCCTGCAGTGCCGCAGCTAACGGTGCGCCGGGACCAGCTTGTATACCCGGACCAGTATCTTGCACGCAAAGTATCCAGCGTTTCGGATCGTTGTTGCTACTATCTCCCCAACTAAGTCTTACTCCGCCTTCCGACGTGTATTTTAGGGCGTTTAGCAGTAAGTTCTGGGAGATTCGCCTAATTTTAATGGAATCTCCTTCCACCATTAGTGAGTCGCAACCCTCAGCAATTAAAGATAGTCCTCTCGCGCTGGCTAGTGGCTGCATATTCGCAGCCAGTTCCCTCAACAAAATCGCCGCATCAAACGGCTCGACATTACGAAGCTCATATCCGGCCTGCAGTCGCGCTAAGTCCATAACCTCATCAAGCATTGAATTCAGGGACGAAACACTCCTTTCAAGCAGTTCAAGAAATTCATCACGCACCGCCTCTGGAAGTGCCTCGTGGGTAAGCCCCGTCGTAACGTTATTGACTACACCCACATTGCCTCGCAAATCATGAGCGGCCTGCCGAAACAATTCGGTACGACGCCTATCCAGAATGCGAATTTCCTCTAAGGTCTGTTCTAGGTCGCTAACGTGGCCTGCGGCCTCAACCTTTTCCAACTCGAAGTACTGCGCGGTGCTTTCGCTTACGCCATGACTGAGTAATTCCGCTACTGCTCGCCAGGCCGTGGGCATTACGCAAGGATCTAATTCGGGATGGGATGCATTGTAAACTTCCAACTCATCGACCAAGCACAAATGTAAGTGCCCCCATTCTCGAGTTACTTCTCGTAACCGATAACCTTGCTGCCACCGCTGCAAGCCATGGTTGGCCGCATCTTCCGTGCGTTGCCGTTCAGAGGATTCACCTTCCACACGCGGCCAGACCTGCAAACGCCGTTCGAAGGCTTTAAGTAATTCGGGGATGTGATCATTGAACTGCAAACGAGGCAGGGACGAAGGTGCCGTAAGCTCTGGATCTTCATCTACAGATGCTCGCCAAGCTTCCAGGATCGCCGATCTCCGTGTGGTAAAATGCAAAGCTAGCTCAGCAAGCTGATCATCAGCCTTTTTCGTGCGGTCCATACAGTCGTCCATGTCTAGTTGCAATTACCCGAGAACATGGCTCGCGGTCGCTCACCCAGCGCATTGTATGGATGCTTTGTTCAAAGGACAGTTATTAAGTACAATTCTGGCTCTTTAACGTAGCCTCGCTAGTTCGAATTGGTAGAAAACTCTGCAACTAGTTTTTTAATTGCGTCCAAGTCCACTGGTTTTACCAAGTGTCGATCGAATCCAACGTCTCGCGTTCGCCGCTGATCATCGTTCGATCCCCATCCGTCCGGTGAGTGCAACTAGGACGAGGAGCGGCTGATAAGCAAGCAACGAGATGCCTTTGTGAAATGTCCAGCGATTAATGACATCTCGGCCTAGCTGCGATAGGAAAGTAGGTGACTGGAGCGAGTATCTGGAAAATGGACCGGGTTTTGGGGCGGTGATCAGTTACGCCCGTTGTGGCTAGGTAGCCTTTGCCTGAGTTCGCTGAGCCACTGGAAAACGACGTAGAAAACGGGCGTAAAGAAGACCGCTAGAACCGTCGAAGTGAGCATGCCGCCGCAAACTGCGGTTCCAAGCGAGCGGCGACTTGCGGCAGCCGCTCCTGTTGCGAATACCAACGGTAATACGCCAAGGATGAACGCAAACGAAGTCATCAATATGGGACGAAAACGCATCCTGGCTGCATCGATGGCGGCCTCGTGGATCGAACTGCCTTTCATTCGCAAGTCACGAGCGAACTCGACGATCAAGATGGCATTCTTGCTCGCCAAGGCGATGATCAAGACCACACCAATTTGGACGTAAACGTTGTTATCCATCCCCATCAGTGAAATGGAAGCAACCGTCCCGAGCAACCCCAGAGGCACCACAAGAATAACAGCGAAGGGCAGCACCCAACTTTCGTAAAGGAAAGCAAGTACCAAGTACACAATCAGCAGCGCCAAGCCGAAAACGTACAACTCTTCCCCTTTTGCGAGGCTTTCTTGCAGCGACACACCGCTCCAGTCAAACGCGATTGACTCTGGGAACGTTTCGTCGGCCAATTGAGACATCCTCTTCAAAGCTTCACCGGAACTGACACCTGGCGCCGCCGATCCGGTTACGTTTGCAGCCGGATACAAGTTAAATCGACGAATGATTTGAGGACCAAAGACTTCATCAATTCTCATTAAGCTTCCCAGCGACACCATCTCACCGCCGGCATTGCGAACGTTCAATCGTCGAACATCGTCAACTTCATCGCGAAAGGGTTCATCTGCTTGAAGCGTAACGCGGTAGGTACGTCCAAATTTGTTAAAGTCGTTAACGTAAGCAGAACCTAGAGCAGCCTGCAAAGTGGTGAAAACGTCCCCCAGCGGAACTTGCTTGCTGAGCACCTTTGCTCGATCGACGTCGGCGTATAACTGTGGTACACCAGCGCGGAAAGTCGAGTTGACTCTTTGTAGCTGCGGATCGGCGGCCGCTGCCGCCAATAGCTTATTCACTGCAGCTTGCAATTGAATCAATCCCGCACCGCCTCGATCTTCCACCTGCATCTCGAATCCACCGCTCGTGCCGAGACCTTGAATCGCGGGCGGCGGGATCACTAAGATGAATGCATCTTTAATCAGCCCAAATTTAGCTGAAATCTGCCGAATAAGAGCCATTTGTTGAACTTCCGGTGTCGTACGTTCGTCCCAGTCTTTCAAACCGATAAACATGGTCGCGGCATTGGATGATTGGCTGCCCTCCAGCAAAGAGAGTCCGCCGAGCGTAAACCAAGTCTTCACACCTGGCTGATCTTTCAAGATCACATTCATCTGCTCGACCACTTCGCGGGTTCTGTCCTGCGAAGCAGCGTCCGGAAGCTGGATTGCGGTGATGAGATAACCTTGATCTTCGGTTGGCAGGAATCCGGTCGGGACCTGCCGGTACCACCACGCGGTCCCAACGACCGTCATGAAAAACACAACTAAAACTGCCGGCCAAAAACGAATTAATCTACGAACCCAATAGACATAAGTGGATTCGATCCAGCCGAAAGAAGTGTTAAACCAGCGTGAAAGAATGAACTTTCTTTGGCCTACTTTGTTTGGCCGCAACCAAAGGGCACATTGAGCAGGCTTCAGCGTCAGCGCATTTATTGCGCTAAGCAGCGCCGTGGCAGCGATCGTCAGCGCGAATTGCCGATAAAGCTGCCCAGTGATACCGCCCAAAAAAGTGGTCGGAATGAATACGGCCATCAACACGGCAGTGATGCCTATCACAGGCCCCGTCACTTCGCTCATCGCGCGAATGGTAGCCTCCTTCGGGGCTTCGCCTCTTTCGATGTGATGCGAAGCATTCTCAACAATCACGATTGCGTCGTCTACAACGATCCCGATTGCCAGCACCAATCCGAATAACGTCAGCAGGTTGACGGAGAAGCCGAGCAGCGGCATGATCGCGAAAGCACCAATGATCGTAACTGGAACCGTTGTCGCGGGAATCAAGACCGCTCGCCAATCCTGCAGGAATACCAGAATCACGATTAGTACCAACATGCCCGCTTCGAAGAGTGTCTTATAGACTTCGCTGATGGCCGATGACACAAAAATTGTGGTATCGAACGGAACGTCATACTGCAAACCCGCAGGGAACTTTTGCGACAATTTGGCTATTGATGCTTGCACGCCCTTAGCAACTTGCAGTGCATTTGCTCCAGGTAATTGGTAGATCAAAAGATTGGCAGTTGGGATTCCTCCTTTTTGTGCGAAAGTGTCATATGTTTGGGCACCAAGTTCGATTCGGGCAACGTCTCGCAAATGGATCAGCCCGCCGTCTTCCCCGACCTTGACGATGATGTCTTCAAACTGTTCTACTTCAGACAATCGCCCCAGCGCGGTCATCGTGTATTGGAAAGCTTGCGAATTTTCTAAGGGTGGTTGGGCGATTTGGCCAGCGGCAACTTGTACATTTTGTTGTCGAAGCTGATTAAGTAAGTCTTGAAACGTCAAGCCGCGCGCATCCAACTTCCTCGGATCTGCCCAAATCCGCATGCTGTAAGCGCCTGCACCACTGACTGTCACATCGCCCACGCCAGCGACACGACTAAGTTCGTCTTTCAACCGGAGCGTCGCGTAGTTGGAAAGGTATAAACTATCGAATGTTTCGTCGGGCGATGTCAACGAGACAACCAACAAGATGTTCGATGATTGCTTCTTGACGGAGATGCCTTGCTGGCGAACATCAGTTGGCAAGAACGGTTCGGCTAGTGCCACTCGGTTCTGGACCAACACCTGAGCTTCTTCTAAATTGGTACCGACTTGAAACGTGACAGTCAAAGAATAACTGCCATTGGACGACGATGTGGACGTCATATACAGCATGTTTTCGACGCCATTGATTTGCTGTTCCAATGGTGCGGCCACGGTTTCGGACATAACCTGCGCACTCGCACCAGGATAGCTGGCCACGACTTGGATTGTCGGGGGCGTGATGTTCGGGTATCGTTCCACTGGCAGGCTCCATAGCCCGACCAAGCCTAAGATCACCGTCATGAACGCGATCACATTGGCTGCAACAGGGTGATTGATGAAGAAGTTGGAAATCACTTCAGATCACCAAGATCATCGCCTGTTGGCTTATTGTCTTCGCGATGACTGGGAGAGCTCGAAACACGTACCTCAGCGCCTGGCTGAATCTTTTGCAGCCCAGCTGTTACGACTTGTTCGCCTGCTTTAACCCCTTCGCGAATGACGGTCATGTCACCTTCGATAGGGCCGAGATTGACGGCACGGCGCGAGACTCTATTGTCATCCGCGACGACCATTACATGGCGTCCCTGCTGATCCATTGCAATCGATTTAGTGGGCACTAACACTGCTTGGTATTCAGCGCTGAACGGGACTTGGATCCGAGCGAACAATCCCGGCGAAAGTATGCCTGTATTGTTGTCGAAAGTGGCTCGAACTCTTGTATTTCCCGTGCCTGGATCAGTGACGTTGTTAACGAAGTCGATGAATCCTTCCTGAGGAAATCCATCGTTGTTAGCGAGTCCTAGGCGAACCGCGATTTTCCCTTCACGAGCGTTCTTGACCTTGCCATCGAGCATACGAGTTCGATAGTCGAGTACGGATTGCTCATCTACATCAAAGTTAACGTATATTGGATTGACGGCTACCACGGTCGTAAGGACCGTCGAGTCGGCAACGACTAGATTGCCGGCCGTTACCGATGTCTGACCAAGTAAGCCGTCGATCGGTGAACGAACTTGGGTGTATTCCAGGTCCAATTGGTTGCGAGCGACTGTTGCTTTTAGCGATTCGATTTGACCTCGCAACTCCGCGACACTTGCGACAGCTTGGTCGTAGTCAGTTCGACTGATCGAGTTACTGTTAACTAGAGACTCGCTCCGAGTCAATTCATTGTTAGCCTGCTGCAGCTTTGCTTCGGTGGCGGTGAGCGCCCCAACTGCTTGCTTCAATGCGAGTTGATAAGGTTTATCGTCGATTACGAACAGTAAATCTCCTTTCTTGACTAGCTTTCCTTCCTCGACCGTCACAGCCGGCATTGACGCGTCATTGGTTTTCGTTCGAGGCGTTTGTAAAACGTAGCCGCTAACTCTAGCACGCAACTCGACCGCATCTACGGCCGCTGTGCGGCCCGTAAATTCACGAAACTCGACCAGTTTCGACGTAGTTGCCACGGCAACCGCGACTTCCGGAGGGAGCTGTGGGGCAGTTGGTGGCACTGCCGAGTGACAGCCAACCAACAAAACGACCAACAGAAGTTTAAAGCAGTCGTCCATCAATCAAGTACTCGAATCGTCCAGTGAAAGTCGGAAATTAGAGCCCACAAGAGATACAGCTTGAGCCGCACGCGGAATCAACAAAATTGAACCGGTGCGGTCGAGAGCAAATTCAGCGCCGATAACGAAACCTCGATGCAGCTGCTGGCAGTTTGCTGCATCATCCCCCTGCGTTGGAGGTTGCAATGCACGCTCAGCAACCAAACTGAACGGAAACACGCCATGATGACGCGTTTCAGAACGCAGGTGTAAATTCAAGAAATATCTGCGATCGCATTTTCGCTCTTGATCGGCACTTCTGCGTCAGGCGGTAACTCGACATCTATTGGGTGCGGTGCTGCCGCCTGTTGTTCCTCAATGTCGTGAAGCAACTCAAGCACATTCCGCTCAATCGCCGTGCAGATGCTATCAAGTGGCAGGAAGTCTATTCGATGCGTACTAAACGGATTTTGCAACTCCATTCCAATTCGATCAAGTGATAGGAGCGGGTAAGCGAGCAGCATCACATAAAGTGGAACGATCCAAACTTGAGTCATGTTAAACGACGTGGACGCTGCATCCGAAGCATCAACTTCAAAGGCTTGCATGAGCCCGATGGGAAGTGAGATCAACAGCAAGAAAATGAACTGTCTAACCTGTATGGCGCCCGATCGTGCCAGGGGTGTTTTTTGAATCCGCTCGCAACCACCAAGATGATCTATCAAACTTGCTCGTTGCTCTTCGCATTTTTGGAATGCGAACCCATCCATGCCAAGACCGCGTGCCTCGTAAAGTAACATCGCAATCTCGCCGGAAACCGCATCCGGCATATGTTCCGCTTTTCGAATCCACTCGCGGCTTTCCTCGGAAAGCAAGCGTTCCAGTTCGGGAAAGTTACGTTGTTCGCGAAGACTTCGACGGCAAACATGCGGAAACACTGCAATCCACCGGACAAGTCGTGAACGCCAACGAGTGTTCCTCGGCCCATATGCCAATCCAGTGATTGCGAGATTTCGCGATTGATTGACGATTCCCCCCCACAATATTCGCGCTTCCCACCACCGACTGTAGCCCGTGTTTACTCGCAAGACCAATAACAATCCCAGCACTGCGCCTGCTGCCTCAAATGGACCTGCTGGAACAGAGAAAGGATCTCCTAGCAGTTTTTCAAGAACTTGAATCGCAAAAACGATTACCACCGCCAATGCACCAAATCCCAATACATCCAAAAGCACACGCGGGGCAACCGAACCGCGAATGATGAACGTGCCCAGCCAATACGAGTAGGAGAGGCTCGTCTCCGCTTCTACCGTCGGATACGTTTTTTGATCCTTACTCATAGGGAAGATCTTGTCACTAGTGCTCTGTCCAGTTTAGATTTTTGGGTTGATCGAGTTCGCGTGGCACGCTCTGAGGCTCTGCGAAGGGCGTGGGAGCCAGGGACATTCGCCACGCCCTTCGCAGAGCCTCAGAGCGTGCCACCCCAAAAATCTAATCTGGACAGAGCCCTAGGCTTTCTCCGCGATGCTGTAAATGTCGCGAATGGAATCAACGATTCTGTCTATATCGAGTTTAAGATCGGTGACTCGACCTGTGGCCATATCGAATATCCACCCCGCTATGACAAGGCCTTCTGCACTGTAAGCGTGCTGAACCTCGGAGATTTTCAGCAAGTTAATGCACTGCTCGTGAACGTTCAATTCCACCAACCGCCGGTAACGCAATTCCTCATTTTCGATCGAATCCAACTCCTCAGTATGCAAGCGGTACACGTCCCGAATGTTTTGCAGCCATGACGTTAAGATCCCAAGGTCGGAAGAACTCATCGCGGCGAGAACCCCGCCGCAACCATAGTGCCCGCAAACAACAATGCTCTTTACCCCCAAGTCTCTTACCGCAAAATTGATAACTGCGTTGGAACTGTGATCGTTGTTGGGAATTAAGTTCGCAATATTTCGATGTACGAATAATTCTCCCGGTCCAGCCCCCAGCATCTCTTCAGCCGCAACTCGACTGTCAGAGCAACCGATGTAGAGAATACTTGGCTTTTGACCACGAGCCAGCCGCTCAAAAAACTGTGGATCTTCCTTGGCTCGTTTGGTCGCCCAGGCCAAGTTGTTCTCAATTGCTTCGTTCAATTGCATGTAACCATCATTCCGCTGCGGTTGTACTCTCGAAAAGTCCACGTTATTTAACGTCGCGAATTGTCAACTTATACGTCGCGCGAGTCGCAAATTCTTTGTAGCGACAGTTCTGACAGCGGACGGATCCGCATCGAGCGTCATTGAAAAATATTGAAACTCCCTAACACCCACCACAGAAGTATGAAAATTAGGATCGTAGAAAAGCACCCTCCACCCCATTTCCACGCACCAGCACCAGCGACAGCACCCCGAAGCAATTTACTCATCTGAATCTACCCTTTTTATAAAGATGGCTCGTTTCTCTACACGCATATCGCATCTCAACAAGACGCGAGGTGGAATCTGGATCGATGCTGGTCATTTGATTCCGTGAACTCAGACACGATCGCGTAAGCCTCCGACACCACTCGACTCGGCACAATGGTCACAACAATAGATAACTCCGTGCGCTTCAAGCCCATGGCCTATAATGCGGCACTGGCAATGAGGACAGGTTGGAGCTAAAGCCTGAATTGCACACTCAAAGCTGTCGAAAAAACTCGACTTTCCCTCACTAATGATTTCGAAGCATTTGTCGTATTGATTTCCACAGGTCACGCATGTTTTCATGTTTTCACCTCAGGTAAGGCCGCATTGAATCAATCTCAGATAAACCTCAGGCGTCACAGCCGCATGAGTCGCTTGTTTCGCAAGAGTCGCTCGCTTGCCACCCTGCCATGGCTTGCTTCGAATTTCTGTCCAGATGGAGAAATTTCATCTGCGATTTGAGACTTTATCTTTTGCAGGAATAGCAAACACCATGCCGCAACTTAAAGTAAAGAACGCTGAGCCTTTTTGAACGATTTATGGTCAACGACTGCAAGTTTGATGATCACGATGGACTAACTTGAAGCAGCTCCTCATTTTTGAATACGCTGCGAATTTGTCCCGAGAGGCTTTCTTAAAGACAAATTGATGAGAAGTCTACTAGGCTTGAGATTGTATTTCGTCATGATTCAACACACGAGCGCGCGGAATTCTAAGCAGTTTGAGCTTTCATCGCAACGTCTTAAATACCTCCGTATCGCCTCACGGCGCGAATACCATCCCAGATGTCGTAAATTGTGCTGCGCCAGATAGACATTTGGCGGCTTTAGTATTCGCTACAGCAATATGAATGGAAGAGTGTTCCCGACAACCAAAGCCAATATTCGCCGTCGGTCCCGGCTACGAATCGGTTGACTTTATTAGCGTCTGCCAGTTTCTCTTGAACTCTGTGAGTGCGTTCGGTTGAGATTCGATTTTTGCGATGACTTCTGCGAGGTCTGTCCAGCCCGCATTGGCTGCTGTGCCGCGAAGTCGGTGCGCGACCAAATGAAAGGTCTTCAGGTCTTTTCTTTCGTAGGCATCATTGAGACGTTCAATTTCCTCGGGGAGATTCTCGATAAGCAATCGGCGAAGCTCGGATCGCAGTTCATCGAACTCATTGCTTTGCGACTCTAACGCCGATTGCGAAGTTGACCTATTGAGTAGCTCCAACGCCACCACTTCAGTCCTCAACTCTTCATACTCAATTGGTTTGTGGAGAACTCCGGCCACATTCAGTTCGGCAGGACAATCATCGCTGCTAAAGTGACCATCCGCGGTGACGATGAAGACTTGCGATGTCGTTCCGCTAGGCTGTGCACGAATAGACTTGACCAGCCCAAGGCTCTTCTGCGTTCCAACTTGAAGGTCGAGGAGAATAAGTTGTGGAAGCCGTTCCTTATACAACTTCAATGCCCGCGTTAGGCTATTAGTGCTACAAACATCGATCCCAAGACGCTTCAAGTACGCTCGCATGAGGATGCGATTCGCCTTGGAATCATCAACGACTAGCGCGATCGCTCCATGCTTGATCACATAATCCTGGTACGCTCGAATCGAAGAAACTCGCTCTTTGCTTTGAGGCGTATCGGACGGTGTTTCTGTACTAATACAGTCGGCTGGAATTCGGACTGAGAACTTACTTCCTTCGCCTAAATTGCTCTCTACAGCAATCGTTCCCTGCATCGTGGTTACCAGCGAAGCGGTGATGGGTAAACCTAGTCCAAGTCGTGGACCCAGCAAGTTGCTACCGTCTTGAGGGTTGATACGCACAAAGTTCTGGAAGATGCACTCAAGATTCTCCGGAGCGATGCCACAACCTGTGTCCCGAACAGAAATATGTAGCCAGACCTTTTCCTGCCAATCCTGCGATTGGATATGATTTTTCTCCAGCCAAGTGCGACACTCGATTTCTCCAGCCGCAGTGTAGCGAATGGCATTCTGCAGCAAATTGACAACGATTTGTCGGATTCGGTATGCGTCTACAAAGAACTTCGTACCGCTTGGAAAATCATTCGTCGTGTACAACTTCAACTGCTTGCGACGAGCTTGCTGTCGCATAAGATTAGCGCAATCTCGAATAACTTTGGCTACGTCGGTCTTCTCTAGATGAAGGGTCAGAGGAGCACCGCTTTCGGCACTTGAAACATCGAGTAAATCGTCAACGAGGTGGCGCAAGGTCTGCGAAGCATCATAAGCTAAATTAGCTCGTTGTTTTTGGCCTTGCGTCAAACGCCCTTGTCGGAGCAAGCCGAGCATGCCGAGAATCGCATGAAGCGGCGTTCGCAGTTCATGACTTACACGGGCGAGAAATTGTGTCTTGGCGCGATTTGCCTGCTCGGCCGATTCTTTGGCTAGTTCCAACTGATCGGTCACGGCCTTTAAGCGTCCGAAAGCGCGGTTTAATGATGCGATGGCTGGTGAAAAGATGAAAAGTCCTTCGCATACTAACACCAATAGTGTAGCGATCAGAAGTCCGCGCTCGATCCACTTCAGTCGGTTGACCCGCTGCTTGGCTTCCAATTCATACTGGGCGACGATCGCATCCATCAAAGACAGGAACGTGTCGCTGTGCTTAAGCAATGCGGTCCGCTCGTCGCCGCTAATCCACTCGGATTGTGAGTCGGTTATTCGATCAATGACGGACTGAGCGATATCTTGCACTCGGACAAAACTGGGTTCAATCTCTGAAAACAAGCTACTGACCGCTTGGCTGTTCGCTCGTGAGAGACCAACCGTGCTAGATCCATTTGCCAGTCCAAGATGGTTGGCGCGCCAGACCTCGAGTGACTCTTTTAAATCTTCTGCGAAGTGTTGGTTCAGTGTTAATTGGTCAAGACGATCGGATCGTGCGTCAGCTTGCAACGAGTGTCGATCAGCATCGATGGCCAGGATAATTCGCGGTATGCGTTGACTCAGCATGCGTTGTCGCCCGGCGATGTTCACCGTGGTTGAGTCGCCTTGTAGAGTCGCGAGCGACCATTGGACCAAGGCCTGACCGGTCATAGTTAGTATGGCAACCATGCTGAGCGCGAGAATGTACAGCCATTTGATGGTTCGCGTTTGAATGGCGACAGGTTTGTCCGTGGACATGATTAACCCACTTCGGAGTTGTCATCGACCGCTTCTGAATCGGATAGACGCGATAGATCGATACTGGTCGCTACGACTTTCTTGCGAAGGCTGGTGCGGGTCATGCCTAAGATTTTTGCCGCTTGGGCTTGATTGCCGTTCGTGTGTCTTAGTACCAATGTAAGCAGTGAGCGATCGAGTTCCGAGATCGCTTCGTCATATAACTGGTTTGTTTCGCTGCCGAGCCGATTTTTGACAAAGCTAACAAGATCCCAAGGACCAATCTCACCTACTGAGTCTCCTTCGTTGTCGATGGCGTGGTGGATGGAACCCGCTCGGTCAAGAGCTTGGTGGAGGGCTGCGCTGGCCAACACCGCTCCACGCGATTCGTGCAAGGCCGTTTGCAAGACACTCTTGAGCTGAGCCACGTTGCCAGGCCAATCGTGACTTCGAAGCAAGTTAAGGGCAGCGTCACTGACTCGCGGCGGTCCCTGGTTTTGATTCGTAGCAGAAATGTGCGCCAAGCGTTGCATGAAGTGCGATATGAGCATCTCCAGATCATCTTCTCGCTCGCGCAGTGCGGGTACTCGAACGGTGTAGGGACTGAGAAAGTAGTAGAGATCGCTTCGTAAGATACCTCGTTCAATCAACTGCCGACTCGGGATAGAGGTTGAGATGATCAATCTTGTTGATGCTGAACTGTTCGTTGCCATACGTAGTAGACTTGCAAGTAACTTTGCTTGCGTAGCATTCGTTAAAGAGGTAAGCTCTTCGACCAATAGCGTTCCACCACAGCACTGTGGAAAACACTGATCCAGCGACGGTTTTTCGGCTTGCAAGAGTGCATCCGTTAGTTCTTCACTGCTTACTTTGAGAAATTCGGCCTGCCCGCGCGAGCCGTAAGAGTGAATCGCACGGGCGATCATCTCTTTGCCCGTGCCCACTTCACCTTCGATCAAGACTGCATCTGGTAAGTTTGCGAGCCGACCAATGTTCTTGTAGACCTCTTGCATCGCACGACAACGACCAATCAGCACATCGCTCTCGGCGTTCTCAATCGACGTCCTTTCAATGAGCACCGGAAGACGGGTTAGACTGCGGTACTCGAGGGCTTCGTGCAGACGTTTCTTCAACAAGCCGAAATTGATGGGTTTGGTCAGATAGTCGAATGCACCTAACTTAATGGCCTCGATCGCCGTGTGCGCACTCGATTGAGCCGTGATATACAGAATAGGGCGAAGTCGATCGTGAGCTACCAAATGTTGTATTTGATCGAGACCAAGTCCATCCGGCAGCAGATGGTCAAGAACGATAACATCAAATATTCGCTCGGTGGCGAGTCGTACTCCCTCAGCAATCGTCAACGCCGATGTAATGCACGTCGTTGCACCGGGGATTAGGCCGTGCACAAGTGTTGACATGCTGGGATCGTCATCGACAACTAGAATTCTAGCGGTTTTGTTTGCGGATACAGACATTTAGACAGTCGTTAAAACACGAGTTCACCTCGCATGCCGCCACAGGCCAGGAGAACGGTTTGAATTAAATCTGAGCTATTGAACAGTGTAACTACAAAATGATTGAAAGTGCTGAAGCGAACTTGGAACGGGAGAACGAGGCTCTCCGTAAAAACGTATCCGGCTCCATTGGAAACCGGATACGCGTCAATGGAAAAGCGTTTAGAAATTGTAATGCCACTGTGTGTAGAAGAAGTCGGCGTCACCATTGAATAGTGGAGCGCCACCTGCGTTAGTGCTGGTGTCGTAGAATTTGCCCGCAAAGAAGTGCGAGTAACCCAATACAAGCTCACTACGAGAGTTTACTTTGTAGGTGCCTAAAAGGTCGATCTCATGACCAAGGTCCTTGCTTCCAACCGTTCCACCAGGATTAAAGGCGTTGCCACCAACGTTGTAGGGTCCCTGATTTCCGTTGCTCAATGCAAAGTAATGGTACCAAGTCAACACGGTGAACTTCTCAGTTGGACTGAAAGTGAACAGCGAGTTGATGTCATGGATGTTTCGGCGAGCGTAAAGGTCCATAAAGCCGAAGTACTTGTGTCCAAGCGGGAAGAGTTGGTTCCAGCCGTTGTTGATCGAATCATCACCGCTCGCCCAGTCGTAGAACAACCACAGAGTGGGTTTGGTATCGCCTTTCAGCTTCCGACCAGCACCTAACGTTAATGAAAACGCCGAGATATCTGAACTGTCGGGATTGCGACCGAATTGGTATCCGAACTCGTTATCCCACAAGAATCCGTCTGACTCGCCCTTGAGCTGAGTGCCAAGGGTATGAACGCGAGTAAATGTGGTGTCGTCTTCGAAACCCAAATAGTAGGTGTCGATCGGGTTTTCGAAGGTTTTGTTCGAGTTGTAAACGCCGTAGAGAACCTGGTTTTGGTTGGGCGAGTCAAACTTGTGGATGTCAAGATTCTCGGGACGAACTAGCAGAAAATCGGTTGTGCGATCAGCGCTGTTCCAAGTCAAGCGTCCACCGTCAAAGCGACGACGTGTATTCGCCCAATCCAGCGGCGAAAGTAGGCGTTGCGAACCGAACAACAACTCCTGCCGACCACCGCGAGCGGTTAGCTTGCCTGAACCCGTATCAAGCACAACAACATCGGCAAACAGGTTCTGCGCGTCGAGCTGATTGACTTCGATTTGGCGCGGTGCGAAGTTTTCATAGGAGCTTCCGGCATCTAGACCTTCTGCAAACAGCCGAACGCGGTCATTCATTTTATAATCGAAGTACAAACGCGTGCGGTCGAGCAAGAAATTGTCATCTCGTCCCGTCAAACCCGCTCCACGCATGTTGTGTTCGTTGTGGTAGCGAAGTCGATATTGGCCACCGATATCCAGCTTGCCGTCGCCGATCGGGATCTGCTTTAGGCCTTCGCCCAGGTTCGATCCTTTGTAATTCGGATTGTTAAGATAACTAAAGTCGTTCATGTAGAACGGATCTTTGTACGCGCCAGCGACCTTCTTCTTGAGTTCTTCAGCCTTCTTTTTCGCAGCTTCAGCAGCTTTCTTGTCAGCTTCGACTGGTGCAGCTTGTGGGATGGAGTAAGCGACTTGATCAGCCTGGACATGTTCCGCGTCGATGGCTGGCTGGGACTCGAAACTTCCCGCGAGTGAGGATGGTGAGTCACTTGACAAGAAGTACTCTTGCGGGGCTCCTGAAACTGGCTGGGGCGCAAACGAAGCGGCAATTAACGTGCAAGCAAGCGCTCGCACGCGTGTAAAATGTCGCACGACGGAGATTCCTTTAGAATGGGAGCAAGTTGGCATTTACCATCCATAGCAAACACCTCTTACCCATTGACCGTCCGCCGCCAGACTTTCAATAGATATGGCCGTTTTCGGCGTTCTTATGCCTAACAATCACTGCTGGCATTGCGGTTCGATACAAACTACGGAATCGGAATAGGGGGAGACACTCCTAAGCTAGTTGGCACGCCCTGACACACAACCTGAGTCTTCGAAGGGCGTGATCGAGTGCCCTTTGCCACGCCATTCGCAAAGCCCCAGAGCGTGCTACCCTGAACTTCAACTGAACAAGAAATGACCACCTGAGCATTCTGTGTTCACATTGCAGCCCGTCACGTACGTGTGTTCTCTTCGCATGTTCGCTCATAAATCGAGCAGCGTTACTTTAACCAGAATGTAGGCACATTTTGTTAAGGGCATTCACTTCGCCGCAAATAGGTGGGCAAGGACTGAACCGTCCCTTAGCTCTGCGTTCTGCAGTCTTGGGGACTACAGGTACATCTTGCATGGCATAGTGCCTGCTAAATAGAGAATGTAAGCAAAGTGGTTACGAATCGTTCGCAGTCGCTGAAGCTCCTCCAAACAGTTTAGCGAAGGCCCGTTCATGGTCGCCAAAGTTCCTGACTCCAAGGCTGCTCAAAACTACGTTACTCGAAGACGCATTACTAGAAGACAGGCATTGAAAGGAATCGCGACAGGAGCTGCTGCATGCTCAGTACTTCACTGGCCGGCTTTCACGCCTGCCGTTTACGCTTCGGACGCACCAGAACGCGCGAAGATCAACTTTGGCTTCATCGCCTTAACCGATTGTTCTCCTCTCGTTATCGCTCACGAAAAGGGTCTTTTCAAGAAGCATGGTTTGCAATCGACTCCCGTCAAACCAGCCAACTGGGCGGCGGTTCGCGATGCACTAGTCAAAAGGGATGTTGATTGCACGCACATGTTGCTCGGCATGCCCATCGCCAGCACTTTGGGACTTGGTGGAACCAAAGCCGTTCCCATGGTGATTCCCTGGATTTTGAATCGCAATGGGCAAGCGATTTCACTGAAGACCGAATGGAAATCGAAAGTCGCAGCGGATCCCAAGGCACTTAAGACACTCGTTGAAGCTGCAACTAAGAAAGGGCAGAAGCCGACTTTTGCTATGACCTTTCCTCCAGGCACTCACGCGATGTGGTTGCGATACTTCCTAGCAGCTGGCGGAGTTCATCCGGACAAAGACGTAGACCTCATTACCATTCCACCTCCACAAATGGTTCAAAACATGAAAGTCGGCAAGATGGACGGCTTCTGTGTGGGCGAACCCTGGAATGCTCGAGCGATCGCAGAAAAAGTGGGTTTCACTGCCATTTCGACCCAAGAAATATGGGCCGATCACCCTGAGAAAGTCTGTGCTTTCACCGCCGAATATGCAGACAAGAACCCCAAAACCGTCAAAGCTGTTTTGAAAGCTCTGCAAGAAGCGAGTACGTGGTTGGATGATCTTGGAAATCGCCCTGAGCAGTGCGACATCCTCGCGAAAGATGCGTACATCAAATGCGACAAGCAACAGATTCTCGGCCGCCTGCTTGGTGACTACGACTATGGCGACGGGCGCAAAACCAAAGACTCTAACTACATGATTTTCAATCAACGCAACTGCAACTTCCCGCAGACTGCGTATGCCAAATGGTGGTTAACTCAGTTTCGACGTTGGGGCATGGTTGAAGGTACACCGGATTACGCGGGCGTTTCTTCCAAAGTAATGCAATCAAAACTCTACGAAGAAGCGATGAAGGAAATGGGTGTGGAGGTCAAAGGCGCGGACGATTCAGCTTGGACAATGTTTGATGGCGTGCGATTCGATCCGACTGGGGATTGCGAAGCCTACGCAAAGAGTTTCCCAGTTCATAACCTCAAGGGATAGAGTTGCGATGAGCTTCATAAAACTAAAGAGATTTTTGATTGATGGAATCTTGCTGCCTGCAGTTGGCATTGGATTCGTAACGTTGTTCTGGTGCATCTTGTCTGCGCTGACCTACGACAGGGAAGCTCAGATGAGCGACTTTCCATCCCCGATCGCCACTTGGAACGATAGTTTTAAGTACTTTGTGAATCCGTTTTCGAGCAACACCGAGGAAGGCTTTGACGGGATCGGGTTGGAGACTTGGCGATCACTCAAGCTGGTTGGCATGGGTTATGGAATGGCGATCCTGGCTGCAGTTCCGATTGGTTTCCTGTTAGGTGGCAGCCGTAACTTTGCCCGCATGTTCGATCCCATTTTTCAAGTGCTGCGTCCAATCTCGCCACTAGCCTGGTTCCCTCTAGCTGGTTTGATTGTGATCGCAATTCGTCGACACAATCAGGAGATTGACGCGACCCAACTGCAGTGTATTTTCACCATCGCGATGTGTTCGATATGGCCCACGATTTTGAACACGGCGGTTGGTGTTAGGGCAATTCCGCAAGACTACCTGAACGTCGGCAAAGTCTTGAGACTGTCGCCGCTAAAGCTGTTCACTCGCATACTTCTGCCAGCAACTATCCCCTACATGTTCACCGGTTTTCGCCTGAGTCTTGGGATTGCCTGGCTGGTGATTGTGGCCGCTGAAATGCTTTCGGGAAAAAACGGAATCGGTGCGTTTGTAAACAATCAGTATCAATCGGGCACATACGGTCCGATGATCGCTGCTGTGATCGTGATTGGTGTCGTTGGGTTCATGCTCGATCGTGTGATGAATCTGATTGAGAAGAATTCAATGGTGTTGCTCAGTCTGCCTTCACGATTTGGACGGATGATCGGGCGATTGAGTTCATCGAGCGTCAGGCCGTCACTTGAGGCTGCCACCAGCCGAATGTTGTCCGAACCGACTCTCTTGAAGAAGGAGAGCCCCGATGTCGCTACTTGAGTTGTCGGGTGTGAGTAAGTCTTACGGTGGTCGGTCCGACCGAACCGTTGTGCTCAACAACATCAATCTATCGATTGACGAAGGCGAATTTGTCGCAATCGTCGGCTATTCAGGCACGGGCAAGACCACGCTCATGTCGATACTCTCTGGATTGCGACAGCCGGATGCCGGACAAGCAACCATGGGAGGCGTACCAATAACCGGCCCCAATCCGCAACGTGGTTTAGTTTTCCAAAACTACTCGCTGCTGCCATGGCTATCGGTACTAGACAATGTTCTGTTCGCCATTCGCCAAGTCTTTCCGAAATGGAGTTACGCTCAGCAGTGTGTGCAAGCGGAGAAGTACATCGGAATGGTGAATCTTACGGCTGCGATTGACAAGCGGCCAAGTGAACTCTCAGGCGGGATGCGGCAGCGTGTTTCACTTGCTCGAACCCTTGCAACCCAGCCTAAGGTTCTATTGCTCGATGAACCGCTCTCCGCGTTGGATGCACTGACCCGTGGGACTTTGCAGACTGAGATTCTGTCCATCTGCGAACAAGAAGGCTGCACAGTCTGCTTGATCACCAATGATGTAGCCGAGGCAGTATTGATGGCGGATCGAGTGATTCCGCTGCTGCCGAGCGCCCACAACGGCGCGACGCTCGGTGAAGGGTCCGCAGTGCCATTTGCAAGACCCCGAGTCGCTGCTGATGTTTGTGGACAGACTCAGTTCAAACAGATCAAACGCCAAACGATCGAACAACTAATGAGCGCCAGGCAGCAGTCGCTGACAGACGAATTGGAGTTAGCCTCTGTATGAATACCAAGTTTCTCGAGTGCTGGCATCTTCGCAAAGAATTCGTCACCGACAAAGGCAAATTCTTGGCGGTCAAGGAGTTCACTCTCAACGTAGCTGAAGGCGAGTTCATTTCGATCATCGGTCACAGCGGCTGTGGCAAGAGCACTGCACTTTCCATGATCGCGGGCCTCTATCCGCTCGACGGCGGTGGGATGATTTTGGACAACACAGAGATTGTCGGCGCTGGGACTGATCGTGCCGTAGTTTTTCAATCACCCAATCTCTTGCCCTGGTTAACTGCCGTTGAGAACGTAATGTTGGCGGTCGAGCAAGTGATGCCGCGAGCTTCATTTGATGAACGCCATAACGTGGCCGCTCATTGGCTTGGTCGAGTTGGATTGCGCCGATCTCTGAATAAGCGTCCTGCCGAATTGAGCCAAGGTATGCAGCAGCGCGTCGGGATCGCGCGAGCGTTTTCCTTGCAACCTAAAGTGCTGTTGCTGGACGAACCGTTCGGAATGCTCGATTCGTTGACTCGAATTGAATTGCAAGATGTTTTGCTGGAGGTTTGGGGCGTGCATCGCATTACCGCATTGATGGTAACTCATGATGTCGATGAAGCAGTTACGCTTAGCGATCGGATCGTGATGATGACCAATGGACCGGCAGCGACGATTGGAAAGGTACTAGACATTCCCTTCGATCGACCTCGCGATCGGATTGAATTGAGCGAGTCGCAGGCGTATGCCGATTGCCGCGATGAAGTGCTCGCATTCTTATCGCACCCAGTCGCTGAAGTTGTCTCGAAAAACCGAACTCGTGAGCCTAGCCCCGCTTAAATGTCCACCCAAGTAATGCTGACTATCACTAAGAGCCAAGCGATTGAGACTAAGCCAAATCAATGGGATTTGCTTAGCCAACTTCTGGCTGAGCAGAAAGAGATGACGGCTGTTGAAGTGTTTGCGCGTTGGCATGACGAGGAAACAGGGTGTGGCGAAGTATACCACGCTTTGTTGCCCGCCGCGCCGCTTCAACGGGGACAGCAGTACGCATTTGAAGTGGATCTTGACGCGTGTAGTGGCTGCAAGGCCTGTGTTGTCGCTTGTCACACACTCAACGGACTCGACGAACAGGAAACCTGGCGGAAAGTCGGGATATTGAACAGCACTGCGAGCACACTGCCCATAGTACAACACGTCACTACCGCTTGTCACCACTGCATCGATCCCGGCTGCCTTAACGGTTGCCCTGTACTGGCATATGAAAAAGACCCCGTGACTGGAATTGTGCGGCACTTGGATGACCAGTGTTTTGGTTGCAAGTACTGTGTGATGATGTGCTCTTATGAAGTCCCGAAGTACAACGCGTCACTAGGGATCGTTCGCAAGTGCGATATGTGTGCAGGGCGTTTGGACCAAGGTGAAGCGCCCGCATGCGTTCAAGCTTGTCCTAATCAGGCGATCAAGATCACAGTGGTGGACGTAGAAGCGATTCGATCCTCCGAAGCGACGCACGACCAGCGATTGCTGGGCACAGCACCACTTAACCGAATTACCCAACCGACAACTCAGTTCGTATCCAAGCGATTTGCGGGTACACAACTCGACGCCAATTTGGCTTCTCGTGAAAGTGTTGCGATCGCCGTTCAACCAGGGCATGAACCGCTTGTAGTAATGTTAGTCCTGACGCAAGCCAGTGTTGGCGTTTGGTGTGTTTTAACTACGGTAGTTGTTTTTGATCTTTGGCCGCTGCTTTCTGTTCAAGCAGCCAGTGTTGTCGCAACGATTATTGGATTCGTCGGAGTTCAAGCGGCCTTGCTTCATCTAGGGCGTCCTTGGTTAGCTTATCGATCCGTTTTAGGCTGGCGCCGAAGTTGGCTAAGTCGCGAAGCGATTGCTTTCGGAGTGTATCTTGCCGCGACCTTGGCCGCGACGGCCAGTTGCCTGTTGAATAACCTACGTTTCCTAGTTCCCATCACTTGCACCACAGCGGCTGCTGTTGGCTGCGCCGCGGTCTTCTGTTCAGCCATGATTTACATCGCAACTCAGCGCGAACTGTGGTCATCGACTCGTACAGTCTTAGAGTTCTCTTCGACCACGCTTGGACTGGGCTTGGGAATCTCAAGCCTCTTTGGAGGGGGAATGTCTGCGGCAACGCTGCTGGTTGGCAGTATTGCATGTTGCGTTGTTTCACTGATTCCAAAGTTGCTGGACTGGCGAGCCGCTTTGCAAGTTGATTTGCCTTGGAACAGATTTTCGGGACGAAGCGGTCGACTGTTGCGGCGAGAACTGCGAACCATATTTCGCTTGGCGATCGCATGCTTGATGGTGGCTGGATTTTTTACCGCGGCAAGTTCGCTGCTGAGTGATACTTCGGTTAAATACGCATTGATGGTTAGCGCTGCTGTGGCCTTAGTCGCGTCGCAGTTGTTAACACGCTGGTTGTATTTCGCCTCCGTCGTGTTCGCTCGCATGCCAGGAGCATCCACATGACACACAGCGAAGCAAAGGCGATTCGATGGCACCTACCCATGCTACATCAGCGAACGGGTGCGCTCACAGATCTCTTGAGTCGCCAGACCAGCGCAATGGGATTGGGCACATTGCCGGTTGGCAGTTTGCCCGACACGGTAGTAAAGTCGGTTTGCGGTTTTTGTTCAACTGGTTGTGGGTTGGCTATTCACATCCGAGACGGTGCGGCGATCAATGTCACGCCCGATCATGGCTACCCGGTGAATATGGGTATGGCTTGTCCCAAGGGTTGGGAGTCGTTGCGAGTTCTCGATGCACCCGACCGCGCGAAGACGCCGCTGCTGCGCCAGGCCAACGGTGATATGCTGCCGATTTCATGGCCACAAGCTACCAAGGCATTTTGCGAGCGATTCAAGGCTATTCAGGCTGAACACGGCGCGGAGTCAGTTGCGTTCATCAGCACAGGCCAAATTGCAACTGAAGAGATGTTCTTTCTTGGCTGCTTAGCGAAATTCGGTATGGGGTTGGTTCATGGCGATGGAAACACCCGGCAATGTATGGCCACTTCAGCGGTCGCTTACAAACAAGCTTTTGGATTTGACGCGCCGCCATTCACCTACGCCGACCTGGAGTTGTCGGACGTACTTGTGTTCGTCGGTGCCAATCCATGCTTGGCCCATCCAATTATTTGGCAACGCGTGCTTCGGAATCGGAACAATCCTGCATTGATTGTGATCGATCCTCGAAAAACCGAAACGGCCATGGCTGCCACCGAGCACTTAGCAATCCAACCCAAGAGCGACTTAACGCTGCTGTATGGCATAGCTAACTCGCTCATTGGCTCCGGAGCGATCAACCCGATCTTTATCGAGAATCACACCGAGGGCTTTGAGCAGTTTCGTACGCACGTTGCGACATTCACGCTTGAACGAGTTGCTTCTGAAACTGGTATATCAGTTGCTCAGTTGCAACGCGTTGTAAAGCAGATTGCTGATGGGAAACGTGTTTCGTTCTGGTGGACGATGGGCGTCAATCAAAGCTACCAAGGAGTTCGAACAGCACAGGCGATTATCAACTTGGCCCTAATGACAGGCAATATCGGACGTCCTGGTACAGGTGCGAATAGTATCACGGGTCAGTGCAATGCAATGGGTTCAAGGCTCTACAGTAACACGACGAATCTTGTTGGCCATCGTGATTTTACGAACGAAATGGATCGACAAAGCGTTGCGGATAGCCTCGGCATCCCAGTCGAGAAGATTCCGAATCAGAATAGTCTCGCCTATGACCAAATTGTCGCTGCAATTGAAAGCGGACGGATTCGTGGACTGTGGATCATCGCCACCAACACCGCTCATTCTTGGATCGGCAGTCTGCGAGCCAAAGAACTGCTTTCTAAACTTGACTTCTTAGTCGTCCAGGACATGTATCACTCAACGGACACTGCGAGATTTGCGGACCTTGTTCTGCCAGCCGCGGGTTGGGGAGAAAAAGAAGGAACATTCATCAACAGTGAACGTCGTATCGGAACAATTAAGCGTGTCGCTATGGCACCAGGGCAAGCGCTCGCCGACTTTTCGATCCTTCGGCTCATAGCCGACGCATGGGGATGCGGCAGTATGTTCTCGAAATGGACGCGACCGGCAGATGTCTTCGAATCCATGAAGCAGATCTCGTCAGGTAGAGCCTGTGACATTACCGGCATTAATGACTACGCAATGCTCGATCGATGCGGCGGCGTTCAATGGCCATGGACAGCAGCGGATGCGATCGATACTCAAGAGCCAGCCGTACATCGCCGTTTGTTCGAAGACGGTCGGTTCTATCACAGCGATGGTCGAGCTCGATTCATCTTCGCCGAGCCGAAAAGCGTTCCCGAGCCGACCACTGCGGACTACCCATTTGTGTTGCTGACTGGTCGCGGTTCGGTGAGTCAGTGGCACACGGAGACTCGAACTGCCAAGAGTCCAATACTGCAGCAGCTGTCACCGGCCCCGAATGTGGAAGTGAATCCGATCGACGCACTCCGACTGGGTATTCGAGATGGCGATTTGGTTGAGGTTCGAAGTCGAAGAGGCCGAGCGCAAGTACGAGTCTTGGTGACAAGCACTGTTCAGCCGAACCAGCTGTTCATGGCTATGCACAACTTACAAACCAATCTGCTGACCTTTGAAAACGTTGACCCCGAGTCTCGCCAACCTTGTTACAAACATTGTGCCGTGGCACTGTATCGTCTAACCCAACAAGCGGGAGTTGAAAATGGGCGCAACTAGTGGCTTCTCCAAGGAGCAACAAGCGTACCTGCAAGGCCTAGTGCTTGGAACGGACGTTGCTCGGAAAATAAATAACTTACCTGTCCTAAGTGGCTCCGGCGCGGCGAGCACAATTCAGATTGGTGCATCAACTCCGGCGGCTCATGCGGCCAAAGGACACCTAACTACGTTGCACGCGCTGGCTCAGCAGCGTTGTGAATCGAGTGGTAAGAAGCTGGTGGCTGAAGAAATGGCCAAGCGCGACAAAGATGCCTTGGAGATGTGGGACGAAATACGTGCGAGAGCGGCGCGCGGTGAGTTCCCAAAAGGGACTGATGTTTTTCTCACCAAGTACCACGGCCTGTTTTTCGTCGCGCCCGCTCAAAATGCTTTCATGTGTAGGATGCGATTGCCGGGCGGCATACTGCGAAGCGATCAGTTAGTCGGGCTTGCGGAGTTGGCCGAGAAGTATGCGGGCGGGCACGCTGACATTACAACACGTGCTAACTTGCAGATCCGCGAGATTCCCGCCAAGCATGCTATGGACTTGCTGATTGGACTTCGCGACTTGGGAATCGTCACTCTGGGCGCTGGAGCTGACAATATCCGAAATGTAACCTGCAGTCCGCTAAGCGGCCTGGATGCGAATGAATTGATCGAGACATTGCCGTTAGCGAAAGAACTGCATTACCACATCTTGCACCGCAGAGATTTATACGGCCTGCCGCGCAAGTTCAATATTGCTTTCGATGGTTCAGGAAGAATAAGTTCCTTGGCAGAAACCAACGATGTAAGCTGGCATGCGGTTGATGTGAGTCAAAGCAGTGAGCTGCCTCAGGGGATCTATTTTCTATTGGGTCTTGGTGGAATAACAGGACACGGTGACTTCGCGAGACCGACCAATGTGGTTGTTCCACCATCGGAATGCGTGGCGGTCTCCGAAGCGATTTTGCGAGTCTTCATACAACACGGCGATCGTTCCGATAGAAAGAAAGCAAGACTCAAGTACGTTTTGGACGCTTGGGGGTTTGAGAGATTCTTGACGGAAGTTGAACGTGAACTCGGTCGGCCGCTGCCGCGAGTCGCTTTGGAACTGGTTCATCGGATGGATCGCGTTGACCGATGGGCGCATGTAGGTGTCCACGCACAAAAGCAACCTGAGCTAAATTACGTTGGTGTCACAGTACCAGCAGCTCGCTTGACTTCCGATCAACTGCGAGGGCTGGCTGAGATTTGCAATCGTCATGCGAGCGGGCAGATCCGCTTAACTGTTTGGCAGAATTTCCTGATTCCCAATGTGCACAGTGATGATGTCGATATTGTAAAAGCGGCTATCGAGGCACTTGGTCTGAAGTGGGACGCATCGAGTTTTCATGCTGGACTGGTAGCCTGCACAGGTAACGCTGGATGCAAGTTCGCGGCCAGCGATACCAAACGACATTCAATGATCTTGGCCGATTATCTTCAAACGAAGTTTCATCTGGATCAACCGGTCAACATTCATCTGACGGGATGCCATCACAGTTGCGCTCAACACGCGCTCGGTGACATCGGCTTGATTGCAACCAAAGTGGAGATCGAAGAGGAAATGGTTGAAGGCTACCACATCTTGGTTGGTGGACGAACTGGTATCGATTCTCAAATTGGGTGGTTGCTATGCGAGTCCATTCCCTTTACTGATGTCCCCGCGACTGTCGCCACAATCATTCAGCACTACTTAGAGCACCGTGTGGGCACAAGTTCTTTCTCGGAATTTGCGGCCTCACATGATTGGTCGACGATTCCTTTGGTAGATCGCGGGTTGAAGTTGACTACTGAAAGTGCTTCCGTCACGGCAGGGAGTCTAGCGTGAGTTACGACATCGTTCCCGAATCAGCTCCCTTTTCGCCCGAACAACGCGCTTGGTTAAACGGATTTTTAGCCGGTGTGCTCGGTTCACTGGATTCTCAAAACACGCGAGGCACCGATGGTACGTTGGCCGCCGAAAACACCCGAGGCGGGAGCGCGGTTTCGTTGGCTGCCGCCGCCGCGATGCTGCCCCCGCTCTCGGGCTCCTCGGATCCCTCGCATGAAACCGAAGAAAATTTCCCATGGCATGACTCTACCCTAACAGCGGCAGAACGAATGTCATTGTCGGAAGGTAAGCCACTCGAGCGACGAATGATGGCTGCCATGGCTCAGCTCGATTGCGGTTCCTGCGGCTATCTCTGCAAAACGTATGCTGAGGCAATTGCGACTGGCAAAGAAAAGAACTTGACGCTGTGCACTCCCGGTGGCAGCGAGACAACAAAGTTGCTTCGAACTCTTCACAAACAGCGTGACGTGAATAGCGGCCCGCCGGCTGAGTCTGCCACAGATTCCGCAACTGAAGCCAAGGCTCCGCCACTGGGCTCGCGTGAAAATCCAGTGAGAGCGCAGTTGAAATCCAGCGAAAAATTGAACGGCGCAGGTTCTGCGAAAGACACTCGTCACGTCATCATCAATCTACAAGACTCAGGGCTACGCTATAACGTGGGCGATGCGCTCGGGGTGCTACCCACAAACTGTGACCAATTAATTCATGACATTTGTCAGGCTGCACAGACTGACCCACAATCGAGCGTGCTCGGCGGAGGACTTAAGCGAACGTTAACAGAGATGTTGCGGGAACGCTGTTTGAAATCGATTACTTCAGAACTCTGTGACCGCGTGCGAGAACGTGTTCGGCAGCGACCGAGGCATAACGGCGAGGCGCTCGTAGATGCTGAGCTATTAAATCGTATTGATGCATTCATGGATACAGATGCAGTTGATGAGTACGATGTGCTTGAATTTCTATCGGAATTTTCTCCGCATGGACTTGTGGCTCAGGATCTCGTCGATACGCTCAAACCGCTTCAGCCTCGGTTGTATTCGATTGCTAGCAGTCAAAGCGTTCATCCGCACGAAGTCCATCTAACTGTCGGGAGAGTTGAGAACGAAGTGCGCGGGCGAGTTCGCAAAGGAGTTGCTTCGACCATGTTGGCGGATCGACTTGCATCTGGTGCACCATTGCGAGTATTCGTCCAGCCCAATCACGGCTTTACGATTCCCGCTGATCCAGGTGCAGCGATGATTATGGTCGGTCCTGGAACCGGTATTGCGCCGTTTATCGCTTTCTTGCAACAGCGTGAATTCGAACGCCGCAAAAACAATAACTGCGGCAAGAACTGGCTGTTTTTCGGCGATCAGAAGCGAGCATCGGATTTTCTTTATGAGCAGCAGCTAACAGCATGGAAGGAGTGCGGACTATTGAGTCGAATTGACTTGGCCTTTAGTCGTGACTGTGAAGAAAAAGTATATGTGCAGAATCGTATGCGCGAACACGGTGCTGAACTATTCCGCTGGCTGGAGTCGGGCAGCTATTTTTACGTCTGCGGTGACGCGCGGCGAATGGCTCGCGACGTCGAGCAAGCCTTACTTGAAATCATCGTCGACCAAGGCGGCCTTTCGTTGGCCGCTTCAAAGGACTTCATAAAGTCACTTCGGCAATCGGGAAGATATGCGACTGACGTGTACTAGATATATAGTCATGCATCGGCCTCGATTGCCTTGCCCTCCAAATCGATACGAGAAAATAAGTCTATTACGTGGTTCCCTTCCGTTGGATGATCTTCTCGTCGGAGGTCTTGTCAAGAGCTGTCTACATCAAAGCTGTAGATGTAAAGAGCAGTTTTGAGAGTCGCTGAGTTTGCTGTCCAGACTCCTGTACATTCTTTGGCCATCGCCAGTGTCTTCAATATAGGTCTTTCGAGGACTTTACAAAACCTTGGCAGCAGCTTCCAAATACGATCAAAGAAATAATCATTGCCACAACAAGCCAATCGAACCACATGAAAAGGCTGACAACAAAATGGTGAGCGAGCAGAACAGGCATTACAAACAACCAGAATAGGATCCACAGGACCTGGCCTCCAGTGGGGCCGAGCTCTGGCAGAATCTTCGCGGAAGAGCTTTTACATTATTCAACTGCGTCACCAATTTCTAGCCGCAAGCGTTTGAGGACGCGGGATTTAGCAACGCGAACGGTTCCAGGACGCATATTGAGATCCTTCGCGACAACCTTTGTTTCGCGACCATCGATTACGACCATCCAAAAAGCCATCCAGGTTTGCTCCGAGAAACTGCTTCGCACGTTCGATAACACTTCGCAGAGCATTGATTGATGGATTTCGCTTTCGTTCTGCGCGAGCCTACCGCGCGAACTACGTGAGCTATCATCTGTTGAAAGTTGTGCAGCGGCCGGAATTTGATCGAACAAGTTCAATGCATCGGTTCCGCCGAATGCAATCGGCTCTAGGCCGGATCTACGGAAATGATCAATCACTTTATTGCGTGTGATGGTTCTTAGCCATCCGCGGAATGAACCGCTTTCGATGGGGTGAAATTTTTTAATGTCGCGAGCCAACGCGTAGAAGACATCCTGAAAAACGTCGTGCAAATCCGCTTGCGGTAATCCCGACTTTTGACACCAGAAGTAGATTAGGGGAGAGTATAGTTTGGCCAGTCGCTCCCAGGCGGCCGGCTCACTCGCCTTAGCCTTTACAATCAGGTTGTGCGAAGTCCGACTTGCATCTACGGAGTTCACCCGAGCATTTTGACTAGCCGTTGCCATGGAACGATGCTCCTATCTTGCCCAATGAGCGACTCTTTGACCCCAAAAACACAAAGAGAGTTAGCCCTATGAATAGAGTTGCAACGAAAGCTATGGTATTAAAGGCGCTCCGCAGGCCAGAACGCGTTGATGCAATATCTCGATGCAAGGGCCGGGTAATGGAGAGGACTCCGGCTACCTCGCCCTCGACCCAGTCACGTTTAGGACTCATGGCGTCATTGTTGTGGCAGTGAACGCAGCTTTGTTTCATCATTTGTGCTCGGGCATAACGTAGAACGGGCTCACCATTGACTTCGCCAAACTCATGATATGAGCGGCCATCAATGTTTTCTTCGATAATGGCGGCTGTCACTGCATCACTTTTTTTCGAGATCTCCGTGCGACAGCCAAGACCTAGCGCCTGAATGGCCCGGGATTCAAACTCACTCTGAAGTACGGTGTTTTTGCGCCACGGGTAGTCGCTGTAAATTCTGACTTGCATTCCCGATTCGTCTTCTGTAATCCTCTTCCCCGCGTCGATCATGAAAGTGAATGGAAGAGGCACCGAATTCGGCGTCGTTGCATACTGGTGCGTGACGGGAACTTGATTTTGGTCCAGGCGGCCAACCACACTTTCGCTATAGTACTCGTTAATGTCCTCAAGCATATTGGCTTCCATTCGCGTACTCTCTAAGGCAGTACTGTGCACAAAGTGAGTCGACAACCAGGAAAGGTAAGCAAACCCGCCGATTGAAACCAACGGAACGGCAACTATCAAGCTCGCTGCCAGTGGATAAGAACCACACCACCGCCAAAATTTCTCGCCGAACCCCATCGGCCTGGCTTTGATCGGTCTGCCGCTCGTAAACCTCCTCAGGTCCGCAGCCATTTCCCCCGCCGATTGATAGCGCCGGCTTTGTGATTTTGAAAGTGCCTTGAGGCAGATCGTTTGCAAATCGAGAGGGATGTTCGCCTTGAGTCGCCGCGGCGATCGAGGTTCGTCCTCAATGACTTGCAAGAGCAACATTCTACGGTCGCCTTGGAATGGCCGTTCGCCGGCTAGCATTTCATATAACATCACCCCAATACTGAAAACATCGCTTCTCGCATCAACACTGTGTGACCTGCCGGTTGCCTGTTCGGGCGACATGTAAGCTGGAGTTCCCAAAACCCTGCCTTCCGACGTCATTGTGTTTCCGTTGTCCAGGACGCTTTTCGCCAGTCCGAAATCCATCACGTGCGGCCGATCCGACGCGTCCAGCAGAATGTTGGATGGCTTAACGTCGCGATGTACGATACCCTTATCGTGAGCGTACTGGAGCGCATCGCAAATGGAAGCGATCAACGTGGCACTCTGTTCAAAGCCGAAATCGACTTTTTGCAATCTCGCGTCAAGCGATTCTCCATCGATGAACTGAGTCACTAAATAGCAAATGTCTTCTTCGGATCGTACCGTATCATGAACAGTGACGATGCCCGGATGATTGAGCTGAGCGATGCTTCGAGCCTCCCGGATAAACCGTTCAGCATCTTCCTCCGTTGCGAACATTCCGGCGCGCTGGACCTTTATGGCCACGATTCTATCTAGTTGCGTGTCGCGCGCCTTGAAGACATAACCAAACGCACCGACGCCAAGTTCAGACTCCAATTGGAATCGACCAAGTCGGACCGGCCCCTCTTTAAGCTTATTTGCAAGTCGCTTGCCGGAATCGAAAGAAGCTGGCATTATCGAAGAGTCCACCGCATCGCATGCCGCTTCAACCAAATTCTCGAGAACTTGACAACGATGTCCTTTCCTCTTGGAATCGAAAGAAGCTGCCCTGTGTCTTATCGCGCGAAGATCTGCGACCAAGCCTGACTGACTATGTTGAGCGGTTGAATCTAGGATGATCCCGCACGACTCGCAATACTCAACGTGCTTCGCCAACTGTTCAAGCCGCAAATCGGTGAGATCACCGGATGCGAAGGCCCGCAGTTCGGTTGATTCGGGACAGGCAAAATGCTGGTCACTGGCCATTTACAACGTCCAAGAGGTTACACGGATAATCGCGAACCACCAAACACGCTAACGCGAGCCCGTTAGACCGCATTTTCTAACAGGATTAGCAAGTATCGAGGATCGTGGTGCGGGAGTGTAACGCTGTTTCGTTAGTATGATAGTCGCAAAGCTCTACTACGCGACTGCGACCAAAAATGTTCACCCAAATTGAAACTACTCGCAAAACACGAATCGAAAACGAAATTTCCATGACGATGTGTACAAGAGCAGTCGGATTCAGTTTCTCAATCCTCCTGGTTGCGCTGACCACAATGCAAAGCACAGGACAACAAGCCAACCGACCAACGCTAAGCGATGCAGAGACAAAACCAAAAACGCCAAAGAATGCTGGAGACCCATCGTTACACCCAGACCCGTTTCGTATCAGCAACTACATCCGAATAATTTTTCAAGATAAGAAAGGCCATCTTTGGTTCGGCACCAACGATGACGGAGTCTGCCGCTACGATGGCGCTGTTCTCAAGTATTTCTCAGTGGCCGAAGGCTTTGGTGGACGTGCAGTACGAGCCATTGTTGAGGACCGACTTGGAAATATTTGGTTCGGGACTGAACAGGGCTTAACCAAGTTTGATGGAAAAACCTTTACCAATTTCGAGGAAAAGGATGGACTGATCGGCAGCGATGTTTGGAGCATCATGATCGACAGCAAGGGCATGATCTGGGTCGGTACTTTGGACGGAGCGTGTCGTTTCGATGGAAAGAAGTTCACCCCATTTGCTATTCCTGCCGCTAAGCCCGATGACTCGAGGGGTGTATCAAGTGCCAATATCGTCCTATGCATCAAGGAGGATCGCAAGGGAAGAATATGGTTCTCTTCCAACGACGGCGCTTATTTTTTGGATGGAGAAAAGCTGACTAATATTTCCGAGAAAGATGGGCTCTGTCACAACTCCGTGAATGACATCTTGGAGGATAGAGATGGCAATATTTGGTTCGCGACTCATCATAACGGAGTCTGTCGCTGGGATGGAAAATCATTCACGCACATTAGCGAGAAAGATGGCGTTACTGGCACGGAAGCGTGGAGGCTCTACGAAGACAATTCCGGCAACATTTGGTTTCCAATCGAGCATTCCGGTTTGTATCGCTACGACGGAAAAGGGTTTACCAATTTCCATCGAAAACAAGGACTTCACAGTGAGGCAATTCAGTGCTTTCTTGAAGATCGCGAAGGAAGGATCTGGGCCGGAGGCAGTTTTGGCCTCTTTCGACTGGATGGCAAATCGTTTTCGCCAGTCACAAAACAAGGTCCATGGAAGTGATCGACTGCGATGGAACATGAAATCGTGCTAACGCGACGTAGCCGCGCGATCTCGATTGCAGATTGGCTGTAACACATATCCGTTAGGTTTACTGATTCCAAATCATGTTGTTAAAACGTTTGCAAAAAGTAGGTGTCCTGTGCTCAAGTTCGTTACTGTTCTGCTCATCAACGCAGTGCTTACCATCACCTTTTGCACCGCTCAAGGTCTACCGCTTGTTCGCAACGTCGCACCCAATTTCGAGAAACAGATTCGACCGCTGCTTCAACGCTTTTGTGCCGAATGCCACGCACCTGGCAGGATGGGCGACATCGATTTTCTGGCGCTAAAAACGGAAGCTGATATCGCCAATCATCGTGACCTATTCGCTTGCGTGGTCGAGCAAATGCAAACTCGCGTGATGCCTCCTGCGGACTTTGATCAGCCAAGCGACGCGGAACGGCAACTTGTAACGGATTGGATCACGAAGAAGTTCGATCTTAAACCGACAGACATCGATCGTATCGCCACCTACGTTGTTGAGATATACGAGGATCGAAACGGCCATCTTTGGTTTGGGACGGTATCGAACGGCGCGGCTCGATACGACGGTAAATCGCTCGCCTGGTTTTCCGAGAAGGATGGCTTGCCTTCGAATACGGTGTCCAGCATTGCTGAAGACAAAGATGGCAATTTGTGGTTGGGGACGCACCATGGCATTTGCAAATTTGATGGCAAAGCGTTTACCGTGATGTGGAAAACCTCGGGTCGGCACGATCAAGGTGAAGGTTGGATGAGTGTTTTTGCAGATCGCGCTGGAAGCATCTGGACGAGTACCAATAAAGCAGTTTTTCGCTTCGACGGTACTGCTTTCTCCGAGTTCAAACTCCCAATTGTCAAAGAGGAAATCAAGTCCTACGCCATCACGGATGGAAGAGCTTCACTGGCTTTGGAAGACAAAAAAGGAAACTTGTGGTTCAAGACTGACGGTAGTGGGGCATTCAAGTTTGATGGAAAGTCGTTTACTCAATTCACCAATAAAGATGGTCTTTGCAGCAATAATGTGAACGCAATCCTGGAAGACAAGAAAGGCAATATCTGGTTTGCTTGCATGCAGTCTTTTCAACCAGAGAGGGCCGGCGACGGAGGCTTATGTCGATACGACGGAAGCTCGTATACCAAGTTTCCAGAGGTGAAGGGATTAAGTGACAACGACATCTACACCGTCTATGAAACAAGAGCTGGCGACCTTTGGATCGGGGCAACGCACGTTGGTGCCTATCGCTACGATGGAAATGAGTTCACCCTTTTCGACAAAACTGACCGCAAAATAATGACCCGGAATTTTGGCCTCCAGTCAATCCACGAAGCGCGGAACGGAACGCTCTGGTTTGGTTTCTCCGGAGGGCTCTTTCGGTTCGACGGTCAGTCCTTTTTTAATATCACAACAGACGGTCCCTGGAAATGATCCGCGGTTGCAGATTCGGGAACATGAGGTTGCGTAGCTCTTCGAACAACGCGTTGGGCCTCGATGAACCGCTCTGACCCGAGTGACGCGACCCAGTGGTCCGCGCGTAGAGTTCAAACTTGGCAAATGGTTTTGAGGGAGTTAGCCTGCACCTCCCAATGGCGCGGCAAAAATCGCGGACGTCGAATGGCTTTGTCGCCCGCTGCGGTCCTGTTGCTGATTGGTCCATCCTTGACGCTCAGTTAAGTTAGTATTTATGAGAATGGTTAAAATCACCGATGTTGCGAAGGATTGGAAATGTCGCTTGCTTGTTATCCCTCGTTTGTTGTTCCGGTCAGTGACTTATAGCAACGATAATCAAAACGTTCAGGATCGCGAGCCACGGACCAAGCATATCAAAACGCCGCGGACGCGAAGCAAGCCCGACGGCCGATATTGCCAACGTAACGGGAATGAGAATGATGGCAATGGGATATGTTGTCCGACAGAACTGCGCACCAATTTGATCGATCGTGCCGCCAAACGAATTCAAGAATACGCCGGATGCGAATCCAAACGAGTTCAAGACCACCAATAGCGATCCGAGGTGTTTGACAAGGATACCGCGGCCACGATCCTTTTGTTTGATGTCCATGACTGAGGGGCTGCGCCATCGACGGACGATCCATTGCACAAGAAGCGAAACAGGAAGTGCGTACACAAGTGCGAAGTAAGCAAAGTAATTCACATTGGGATACCAGCCTGTTATCTGGCCGCTTTGCAACGAGAAAGTGAACGACCGCATTCCGAACGTGGTTGCGTGCAATTCGTCGCCATCACGAGTCATGTTGCCGCCACGATGATTTGCTCCGTGAATCGCATACCAGCAAATTCGGATTGGAAAATCAAGCACAACTATCCTGCCCGACGGCAATCGTGAAATCCGATAGACGGTATTTGTGCCGTCTGATCGCCAAAATTCCAATCCATCGAATTGGCGATAATCTGGAGGTTGGCCTTCCCAATGAGCCCACGTCAGCCCCGCAATTGCTAATCCATCATCTGCGAGGAAAAGACATCCGTCCGATTCGTCGTGTTTGTACGGCCAAAGTGCGTCGCTCTTAAATGACCAACGTGGATCGTCGGGAGCATCGGTTGCGAATACGGTGTGAACGTGGGTCTTCGGATTGAAGTCGATGAAGAACTTTGCGTTGGGAGAGTAGCGTTTATGCTGTTCAGGTTGTCTCGGGCTGTGAGCGAACGCCGAGCCCGGCAGGAGCAAGAGTAGAGCAATGGCGGTGATATAACGCATCGGTCATCAGGGTATAGGTGTTACGTCTGGGTTCGCGGGATAACGGCGACCATATCCCAACCGCCGAAGTTGAGGTTGATGTGATGACGAGTTATCAGCGACTCGGGTTCATGGTTTGGTTCGCTCGCCATTTAGGACTACTAGTTCCCGGAACTCAATCCACTCGACATCGTTAGTCTCGAGCCAACGCTTCCCAATTTCACTTGTCACAATCCATTTCCCTATAATGGCAGATTCATCACGACCAAGGAATAGATGGCGACCGTTCCATGAATCAGGGGCAATCGCGACATCGTAGTCCCAGGCAGATGTCTGATTGACTATCTCGATCGCACAGCCAACTTCAAGTTGACACTGCCATAGTTTTTCCATTTTAGACGCGGCAGACGAAGAATGCGGCGCACGGTAGAAATGGTCTTCAGCACGTTCACCGTTTTCGAGTAAAGGCGACGCATCTTTGTCGCGTCGTAAACTCTGCCAAGGCATATCAACGCATTTCTTAATATTGACATCACAGTACGACAGACCGACGAAAGGCGAATCGTTCAATTTCTTTCGAAATGAGTCCGTGACAATCAGCGTATGCAAGCCTGGTAAAGTCAATTTGGGGCAAGAAGGTCCAGTCCTTTCCAGATTTACAGGTCCAGTGTGTCCATCTAGCTCGTCGTGCAATCCAATAAATCCGTGAACGATGACATTCCCAGAGTCCCCCCAAATTCGTTCGACCTCAAGTTGATAGAATTTCATTACGACACGTAGTTAAACGAATGTGCCTTTTTGAGGCGAGCGAACTAGTAATTCTCAGGCGCAAGTGCCAGTGCATGGAGGTCTATTCTACCTCTCATACATGATCAATTGGGCGGTGAGCACCGTTTTTCCTGCCCTAGCTCAAGCGACGTGTTACCATTACGTAGCGGGCGCTAGCCTACACTCCCTATGGCGTGGGTGATTTGGTAGGGTAGAGTTACCAGCCCCCCTGGTATCAAAGGTACTTCCCAGCAACTGACTCGTTAGCGCGGTTAATCCAAGTTCAACCACCATTACACATAGTCCGTCCGGTTTCATGCCGGGGGGGGCCGTGTAGATTGCGGCTTGACGATCGCCATGCCCTTATGAATGCATGTTAGCCGCGAGTACGCTTTCAACTCACGGTTTCATATCACTAAGATAAGATTCGACACCACGTGCCTACTTTGCTCACAAAATCCTTATCTCTCATACTTGCGGGCGTTTTGTTGAATGGATGCCGAGTACATCATGGTGATTCATCCGCTTCCGTAAAGCACGCCCGCAGCAGAGAATTGTTCATTGCAGAGTACGCAATTCCTGCAAATGCAGACCTAGGGGACTAATGTCCGAGAAATCAGCAAAGGAAGTTGCGGGACATATCGACCATTTGCTTGAATGTCGCAAGCACAACACGGGGACCAACGAAGCAACGAAAGCTTGGCTATGCAGTGCTGAGCCGTCGCTATTGAAGAAACTACACGCCTTGGGTTTGTGCGGTATCATCGAGAACCCAAGCATCGCCAACTTTATCAAGTCGTTTATCGCGGCCAAAAAACTCAAATCTGCTGACCGTACGATTGTGGCATTCGAACGAGTTGAAAAACACTTGAACGATTACTTCCCCGGTAAGCGACTAGGTGACATTACCCCTGCGGATGCCAAAGCGTTTTGGTCCTATCTTCGAAACGATTTGAAGCTTGCCGAGAATACAGCCAAGCGTCGTTTCGGTCGGGCGCGTGAAATCTTCAACGATGCATTGGAATCCGAAGCAATCACAAAGAACCCGTTCAAAGTGAAGTCGTTATCCGTATCGGTCGGTTCTGCGGTCAAACAGTACGTCCCACGGGAGTCAGTACAGGCGGTCATCGACTGGTTACCTGCGGACAAAATCGAATGGAAACTTCTGTTGGCATTCGGTCGGTTCGTCGGCTGTCGTATGCCGAGCGAGATTGTGAACCTCACTTGGGATGACATCAACTGGTCGGCCAATACGATACGGCTGGAATCGCCCAAAACAGCGTCGAGTGGAAAGTCTGAGCGTTTGGTACCGATCTTCCCCGAAGTCGCCAAACTGCTGCTATCGCATTCTGAAACGGTGCCGACTGGAACGGTCTACGTGTTCCCAACTCTGCGAACCCATACCAATACTGCGACCACTGCGGTCAAGTTCGTCAAAGCGGCTGGCGTTACGGTTTGGGATAAGTTCTGGAACGCCCTACGGGCAAGCTGCGAAACGGACCTGATGGACAAATACGACCTTCGACGTGCGTGTGCATGGATCGGAAACAGCCCTAGAATCGCGATGAAACACTACGCGCTGCTGCGGAAATCAGACTACTTGGACGTAGGCGTTGAAACCAAAGGACTTACGTCAACGAAAAGCGACGTAAAAAGCGACGAGGAACAGGCGAGAACCGTGGAGTACGATGGGGAAGAAACCCCAGAAAACCCAACAAATCCTTGTGTCAACGTACTCGAAGTAGCCGGAGCGGGGCTCGAACCCGCACGCCCATTTCTAGGCACAGGATTTTAAGTCCTGTGTGTCTGCCATTCCACCATCCGGCCAAAGTCGTTTGCTCGCAACAGCTTACGTCGCCTTACACAACACCAGTCGCAAACGCGGGGTGCTTTTGTGTGCCAGCACACGCTGGCTATCACTGGCACTCTGGCGAACAGTATATCTCCCATGGTACGCCAACGAAACCCAGCCAAAACAAACAACCCCTTCCAAGCTCGTTCGCCCTCGGCGTCACGCATAAGTGCTTTTCACTTGGGGGAGCAAGCGGTCCAGGACTACATAAAGGTCTTGCTCGCCGTTCACAGCTAAACACCAGGGTTGTATTTGCATAAGCGGCGGGTTCAGCGGACGAGGACGTCCGCGCTCCAGAAAACCGGACCAGCGGACTGGGATGCCGAGAGAGCTCGCGGTGCTATTGGCTACAGAGTCACGGATGTCAGGGAGTCAGCGAGTCAGGGAGACAGGGAGATCAGGCAGAGCCTGCAAGGCAGTGGGTTCCCAGGCAGAGCCTGGGAACCAGTTAAGCAGTTAGCCGGACAGCTATGCTCCGCAGAGGGGCGTTAGGCAATGATCTCGCGGATGACGTTTCCGTAGACGTCGGTTAAGCGGAAATCGCGACCAGCGTAGCGATAGGTGAGTCGCTCGTGATCGAGCCCAAGCAGATGAAGAATCGTCGCATGCCAATCGTGAATGGAGACTCGGTTCTCGACCCCTTCGTACCCATAATCGTCGCTGACCCCATAACTCAGGCCGCCCTTCAAGCCGCCACCTGCCATCCAACATGAAAAGGCTTCGTTGTTGTGATCACGACCGTCATCGCCTTGAGCATGCGGCGTACGACCGAACTCACCCGACCAAATCACCAACGTGTCTTTGTGCATACCGCGCGATTCCAGATCGGCCAGCAAACCTGCTGCGGGCTTGTCGATGCTCTCGCAGTTGTTGGCGAGCGCGGTCTTGAGATTGAAGTGTTGATCCCAATTACCATGCGTGACTTCAACAAACCGCACTCCCGCTTCGACCATCCGGCGGGCAAGCAAGCACTTACGACCAAAGTCATCGGTGGCTCGATCTCCTATCCCATAGAGATCTTTGGTGGCTTTGGTCTCTTCATCGATACTCAACAACTGCGGCAACTCGGCTTGCATGCGAAAGCCAAGTTCGAACGAGTCGATCATGCCGTCGATCTGCGGATCATGCGGTGTCACCTTGTGCTGCGCTGCGTTGAACTGTTGCAGCAGATCAAGCTCCGTCCGCTGTTCATTGATACCTTGCGAGCGACGAAGGTTAGGGATCACGGCTGACGTGATGGCTCGCCCCTCACTGCCAAGTCGAGTCGCTTGGTTGGTCGCCGGTAGAAAGCCCGAGCCATAATTCTGTGAGCCACCAAAGCCGTTCGGTGGCGTGATGGTGACAAAGCCAGGCAAGTTCTCATTAGTGCTGCCCAAGCCGTACATTGTCCACGCACCCAAGGATGGCCGCACGAAACGCGAAGTCCCGGTGTGCAGTTGCACAAACGCTTGCGGGTGTGCAGGAACATCGGTGTGCATCGCATTGAGCACACACAAACGGTCGGCTTGCTTGGCCAAGTTCGGTAGCAAGTCCGATAGCCACAAGCCGCTTTCGCCACGCTTCTTGAACTTCCATGGCGATCCCAGTAGCTGACTTCCTTGGCGTCGACCAGGCTTACCTGAGTCGGCAATCAATTTAGGTTTGTAGTCCAGCGTATCAACATGCGACGGACCACCGCGCATGCAAAGGAAGATGACGCGTTTGGCCGTCGGAGCAAAATGAGTTGCAGGGGTCTTATCCTCGGCCAACGAACGCCGCGCCAGGTCGCTGAACGCCAGCCAGCCGAAACCACAGCTAAGCGATTGCAACATCGCTCGACGCGAGCAGAGCGGTAAAACTCGGTTGCAGAGTTGGTTAGTTGGCATGTTTGAACCTGTAGATGGAGTTAAAGTGGACCTGCGAAGCACATCGAAATGGCAAGTCTTATTTCAAAAATCGATAATCAGCGCTGGCGAACAGGGAGCGTGCGACGCTGGCCCAAATCGTTTGATGCGATGTATTGTCTTTCTGCTTCTGCTTCACAAACGCTAGGGCAGCTTGCTTTTCTTCTTCCAGTGGTCGACGAGAAAGCACTTTCAACGTCAAGGTGTCAAACAGTTGCTCGATGCGGTCGTCAGCCAGCGGCGGTGACTTCGCTAGGCGGCCTTTGGTCAGACTCTCGGTGTCGGATCGAGATTGAAGCTGACCCAGCAGTTCATCGGCTAGGATTCTGCACTCGGTCTCTACAGCAGGGTTATTCATCCAGTACAGCGATTGAGAGGGGACGATGGTGGTCGAACGCGAGCCACTGACCATCGAATTGTCGGCGAAGTCAAACAGTTCAAGTGAATCCGGCAAGACGTTGCGCGTGATCGGCAAGTACAGGGAGCGATGTGGATCGTTGGCAGTCATGATTTCTTCTTCGGAGACCCCATTACCGCGACGGCCGCCGATGTTGCCATCGCCACTGCGAGAAATCATGGAACCGTGGGGACGATCTGGTCGCAACGAACCACTAGCGGCCAAGAGACCATCGCGGAGGCATTCCGCTTCGAGTGCCCTGCGATTTGCCCGCCATACCAACTCGTTTTCAGGGTCAGCCAGAAAGGCGTCGTCCCGATAGTCGCTTGACTGGGCGTAGGTATGCGAGAGAACGATTTCGCGCACCAGCTTTTTGACCGACCACTTTTGATCCATGAACTTCTTGGCTAAATGATCGAGCAGGGCTTGGTTGCTAGGCAGATCGCCCGTGGTACCAAAGTTGTCGACGGATTTCACTACACCTTGGCCAATCAACCAACTCCAAACGCGATTGACCATCACGCGAGCGGTCAGCGGATTTCTTTCGGAAGCAATCCAATTGGCAAGTTGCAATCGACCGCTTTCGTTAGGTTCGATCTTGGCTTGCTTGCTGCCCGCGAGAAAGACGGGCAAGCCGCGAGGCACAACCTCACCTGGTTTGTCGATTTCACCGCGAATCAATTGCGGACTATCGAATATGCCCATCATCTCAGGCGGCAGACCACGACCCTGCGGGCCGGGTTGCATCGCACGGGGTTGCATCGAGCCAGGTTGCATCCCGCGGGCCATGCGCTGTTGCAATCGACCGGGTGGTGTTGCAACTGGTTTGTCCGCAACGCCAATGGCCAGGGCTTTAGTCGTACCATCGCTGTTGAGCGACTCCAAGGCAGTTTCGAGTTGGGCGAGTTGCGTTTGGACGGCAACCACGTTGGGCGCAGGAGCGGCCTCTTTACCGGATCTTCTGGCTTCTATCCGCTCCGCCAAAAATTCACGACGTTGCTTTTCGAGTTCCTCAACGCGCGCCTTCAGCTGCTCAAACTGTTGCTTCGTTATCTGACGCGTGGCTTGTGGATCGCTAAACTCTGTGGGTAATTCGATGGAAGTTGTGCGATTGCGACCACCAACGGCGCCGACCGTACCGTAATGCGTTTTGGTTGAGAGGAAGATTCCAGCCATCGCCGTGTAGTCGCGCTGTGATACGGGATCAAACTTGTGATCGTGACAGCGGGCACAGGCGATCGTTACACCCAGGAAGGCTTGTGAGACCGTGTCGATTTGTTCGTCCGCCACATCGACCGCAAACTGGCGAGGGTTCTGTTCGCTGAGGCTTTTGGGGCCAATCGCTAGGAAACCTGTCGCAATGATCTGCTTGGCAGCCGCCTCTTT
>JANRMD010000537.1:0-10264 GCA_033761895.1 Pirellulaceae bacterium
GCTAGCGCACTGCGGCTAATCCTAATATTTGAATCGTGACGTTCCACTAGCCTCCTTTTGAACAATTGAATTTCAGGTTCTTGCCTAGCCAGCCCAAGTGCATTTTGATATTTGCCTTTGGCCTACGTGCGCCTGCGGAGATCCCGCCCTCTCTCCGAAAACAAAGCCTTACAAACGCTTGCTAGCAATACCACTCCGGACCGAAACTACATTGCCTTGGGCAGGTGACTTCACTAGAATTCACCATCTATTGTCTTGCCGAATCATGGAGGATGTGGCATGTCAGCCTTACCTGTGCCGAGTATCAATGCTGCGCGAGTGCACACAATTCGTCGTGGCCGTGAAGTACTGCGCCTTGAATCGGATGCGATTGAGGTACTCGCTAAATCGCTCGATGAATCTTTCGCTAGGGCTGTAGAAGTCATGCAATCCTGCCGTGGCTCCGTGGTCGTAACGGGCATTGGCAAAGCGGGACTTATTGGGCAGAAAATTTCCGCTTCTTTTTCGTCCACAGGCACTCCCAGTCATTTTCTGCATCCGGCCGAAGCGGTGCATGGTGATCTTGGCAAAGTGCGGTCTGATGATGTTGTACTCTTGCTTTCCTACAGCGGCGAAACGGACGAAATCATAAGGTTACTGCCATCGCTGCGTGAGCTGGCCTCCTACACCATGGCGATCACGTCGAAACAGACCAGCACACTTGCGAAAAATGTCGACTTGACATTGACCCTTGGCAGTCTGACGGAAGCCTGTCCTTTGGGGTTAGCGCCGAGTACAACCACCACCGCGATGCTAGCGCTAGGCGATGCGTTAGCGCTGGTTGCCAGCGAGCTGCAAGGATTTACTCGCAATCATTTTGCGAGATATCATCCAGCCGGGGCGTTGGGGCGATCGTTGACGCGTGTTGAGCAGATTATGCGACCGCTGGCCGAATGTCGGGTTGCCCACGAATCGCACGATGTTCGCAACGTACTGGTCCAACTTAGCCGACCAGGGCGAAGGACGGGCGCGATCATGTTGCACGACGACGAAGGCAGACTAACTGGCGTCTTTACCGATAGCGACTTGGCTAAGCTGCTTGAACGTAGCGGCGAAAGCCAACTTGACCAACCCATCTCCAGTTGCATGACAAGGCGATTTCAAGTGGTGCGGCAAGGCGAGCCACTGCCCGTTGCGTTGAGCATTCTGGCAGATCGTAAGATTAGTGAATTGCCGGTAGTCGACGAAGATCAGCGGCCTCTAGGCTTGATCGATGTCACCGATGTCATGAGCGTCGTGAAAAGCTACTGGCCTAAACCGCATACGACGGCAGGCGTTCACGATTCGTCAGAAAGTGTCGTGGAGGAACCGCATATTCTGCCACTTCGCCGTCCAAAAAACACTTAAAAAACCTCGCTTCACGATTGCAACCTATCTTGGCAAACAAAGACATTGAGATCGCGCGACCTATTCGTTGCATCCTTTCGGACGTCGATGGAGTTCTCACCGACGGTTCGATTGTTTGGGACAACCAGGGTGTTGAAACAAAAATGTTCTTCGTGCGCGATGGATTGGGTATCAAGCTGTGGCAACGTTGCGGATTCACCTTTGGGCTCGTCACCGCGCGCAATAGTCAGATCGTCAAAACTCGTGCTGCTGAGTTGGGAATCGAAGTTGTCCGTCAAGGCTTTGCTGAAAAACTACCCGCAGCCCGCGATGTCATGCAGCAGTTGGGATTAACGCCCGAAGAAGTTTGCTATATCGGCGACGATTTACCTGATTTGCCAGTCATGTATGAGGTCGGACTGGCAGTGGCTGTGGCCGATGCATCGACCGAAGTTCGCGATGCCGCCAAGTGGGTGATGACCGCAAGTGGCGGACGCGGCGCAGTTCGAGAATTAGTTGAAAGGTTGCTGAAAGCGAAAGGACGTTGGGAAGACTGCCTTCCTACCAAACCCATCCGTTGATGCCATTCTACGTCAAACAGTACTTGATTTCCTTAGGCATAGTTCTACTCGCGATGCTACTGTATCGCGGTACAGTGGTGCCTATGATCGAGCCTACGCGTCGAGAGAAGCCGCAACCAATTTTCTATGACAATGAAATGCAGACGGCGCGATGGTGGCAGCGACATTTTCCTGCGGACGCATGGCAGCAAGATGAACCTAAAATCGTCCAAACCGCGCGCGGGATTCTACTCTTCAAGACCTTTACGCAACTTGCCCCGGACCAATGGCGGTTAGAGCCATTGACGATGATCATTCCCCACTCGCACAAAAAAGAAGATGTGCAGGCGGATAGCGATCAAGCCTTGCTCGACCAAGATGTGCTGGTTGTGAATGCGGACCAAGGAGCCACGATCCAATTCCGAGAAGCCTTCGATTTGATGAAAGGCAAAACACCTCCCGTCATCGGGGGTCGATTGGAAGGACAAATCCACATCACTCGCAAGTCTAAACTCGCGTCCGATGAGCGTCCCTGGCATTTAACGACCAGCGATGTGCAGATCGATCGGCGCAAGATTTCAACCATCAAGCCAGTCGAGATACGCTGGGACAATAGCGTTATTCGTGGACGCGATCTCTCGATCTTCCTGAAACAAGACTTACTCAGCGATTCCGAAGGCGACCCGTCCCCTTGGGGTATTCTTGAAAACATGGAACTGATCTACATCGATGAGATCAATGTCGGATTACCTCCCGGTGGCTTATGGGCCGATATGAAGCAAGCCTCACCTGAATTGCCGGTGACGCGCGGCTTGCCAGCTCAATTGCGAGTCCAGTCGGGTGGTCCGTTTCGATTCGACTTCGTCGCATCTCAGGCATCACTCATGAATGGTGTTCACGCAACCCATCAAGTCGGTTCACTTCCCCCTGATCTATTCGAGAGTCAAGAAGTTCAAGTTACACTTGCTCCTACTCAGCCTAACAGCTCGCCCAAGCCGCCACAAACTTCCGTAAGCATGGGAGCAATGCAGTTCAAACAATTGATCGCCCGCGGCATGGACCCGGTTGGCCCGATCCAAGGCCAGAATATCGTCCGCTTCGATGCCCCAAACATCGGCGCATCGGCCCGAGCCAAACGCCTGAACATCAACTTCGTCGACAACCAACTCGAACTTGCTGGACGGCTCGAAGGTCCTCAAGCGGTCAGCACACTGACAACGCTAGACTACCTGGGTTACTCGTTTAGGTCACCCTCAATACAGTATCGCCAATCGCCTGATGCCAACCATCTCGGCTGGTTATTCGCTGAGGGGCCTGGGGAGCTTCTGGTGGCGGCGTCTTCCGCCATGGGGCAATGCAATGTGCGCTGGCAGCAATCTTTGAATATGAAACCTGATGGTGATAAGCAATGGATATCGCTTATCGGGAAAACTCTGGTTGAATCGAAAGTGCATGGATTCATGACGAGTGAATCGTTGGACCTGTGGCTTAAACCAGAGCTGCCCGCGAGTCCCCCAAAGACATCGAAAGGCGAGACCACCGCGACCCGCTATTTGCCCGATCGCCTGCGTGCTATCGGGGACGTCACACTGGCTACTCCGCAGATTAAGGCTGACGTCAAAGAACTTCAACTTTGGTTAGTGCATGCACCTGCGGTCGCTCCTGGACCAGCCAGCGATGGGCTGCCGCTGAGCGATTCTGCCGGTAATCCCATGTACCAGTTTATTGGTCCGCCCGCAGGCCCGAGCGGAGATGCGTCGGCAGGCCAGGCGAACGGTCTGCCAGCTGGCTCCTCGATTGTCGGTACTCCCAACGGGACCGACATTCCGGCTGCTGCTCCGGCTACTGCGCTGGCCGCCAAGCCACCGCGGCCAGCCATCGATGGCAGCGGGCCGGTTAACGTCCAAGGAACTTTGCTGAAATCCACAGTCATCGTTGCGAAAGAACAATCTTGGATTGATACACTGACCGTCGATGGGCCACTAAAAGTCTTTGGAAACCCGACTGTGGCCGCACCTAACCCCTGGAGTCTAGTCGGACAGCAACTGCAACTGTCTACGAATCCTCAGGGCCAAGCGAATGTGCAAGTAACCGGCAGTCCCGCGAAGATCGCGATGGGTGAAGCGTGGTTGATTGGCCCAGTCATCCGTTATGACCAAACAACTGGCTTGATCTGGATGGATCAGCCGGGTGAGTTTTCCATTCCCACAACGGCACTCAACCGTAATGCAGCAGGTGGAGCAAATCCAACCAGCAATCCAGCCTTGCAAGCAAGTCCATCGAGCCTGCAGTGGATCAAAGCCCCGCATTGCAAATGGAAAGGTCGGTTGATCTTCGATGGTACAGTTGCCAACATTGAAGGTGATATTGAACTCGAGGGTATCTTCAGTCCTGGCGAGGATCGGTTTTGGTCAGTTGAGTGTGGTTGCCAACAAATGGAGATCTATCTAGGCGCTCCGATCAACATGCACTCACCCAAACGCGGCACCTCGAACTTGGATCGTGTCGTGTTGAAGGATTCGGTCGACATCCGAGCCGCTCAGAACGACAGCCAAGGGAATCGTTTGAGCCTGGAGCGCATTGTCGTTCCTTCACTGACGTATCACTTGCCGCAAAGCCAGTTGGTTGGGTCCGGTCCCGGTTGGCTTAGGTCTTGGCATCTCGCCTCCACGAACCTTGGCCAAATGGCCTCAAGCAGTTCAGTGCGAAAATCGGCAAAGCAAGAAATTCAAGGTGCTCATCTGAATTTCCACGAGAGCATGGTCGCATACATGGACCGTTCTGAAGTTGTATTTGAAGGTAAAGTTGAACTTGCCGCAGGTCCGCTCGCATCTTGGGACCATATGATCGACATCAACACCATGCAGCGTTTGAACACGAACGAGATGCTGCTCAACTGCGATCTACTAAAGGCTTATGACACAAGCGGTCTGGGGCCACGAGTTTCTGGAACTTCAGGCTTCGCACCCTCAACTGCAAATTGGGAATTCCAGTCGCTGGGCAATGTGCGATTCGCTGGGAAAAGCGATGAAGGCGAATACTCTGGCAGCGGTTATCGCGTCACCTACTCGCAACCGAAAGACCTTTTGGTGCTCGAAGGCGATGGTCGCACGCCAGCCCACGTTCGCAAAGAACCGCTTCCCAATAGTCGCGAGCAACCAGTGGACTTGGATGTCATCTCAGCAGCGATCAATGTGAAGACGATGAAGATGCAAGATGTCCGCATCACACGTATCGGTATCGAGGCTGCGAACCCGTCGCCGACAAACAACCCGCTCGGTAACGGCCCTCTACCTAAGCCTGCTTCCAACCCCAAGGCCGATTCCCCAGCCAACGACCCGCGCAGTCCCGCTTGGCTTAGGCCCAAGCAATAGAAATGTCACCTAAAACAGCGAGTGTCGACGCGCGATTAACTCTGTTCAACGATAGTTCCCTTGTCGAGCACCAAGCGGCGATCCGCGAGCGCTTCAGCTTCTTCAAGATTGTGCGTGACATGCAAAGTAGTCACACCAGTCGCTTGCTTCACTTTCAACAGCCATTCATGCATCTCATTGCGTGTGGCTTGATCCAAGGCACTTAGTGGTTCGTCGAGCAGCAAGACGGCCGGACGCGCCGCCAGTGCCCTGCCCAGTGCCACTCGCTGCGCCTCGCCTCCGCTCAGCCCCTGAATACGCCGCTCGAGTAGATGACTGACTCCCAGCACTTCGGAGAGTTCCGCGGTACGTAGCTTTAACTCCATCGTCGAAGCCTGGCGCAACCGCAACGCGAACTCGAAGTGCTCGCGTACATTCAGCGTTGGAAACAGAGCCAGATCTTGAGGCACATAACCAATCTGACGATCACTGGGTGACCAGCGCGTTACATCCGTTGATCGAATCAAGATCGAGCCACTGGCAACTCTGCGTAAACCACAGATCGCTTCGAGGATGGTTGTCTTCCCCATTCCAGTCTTGCCCATCAACACGGCGTATTGCCCGGCTTCGACTCGAAACGAAACACTGTTCAGCGAAAATGAACCACTTCGAATCGCAACCTGTTTCAGTTCAATCATGCTTGCAGCCTCGCTCCCACCGCTCGCAAGATAAGCAGAACTGCAATGGCCATGACAACCATCAACAACGAGACCGCTACCGCAGAATCCAGTTGCCCCACACTCAGTTCAAGAAATACACTGGTTGAAAGCACTTCAGTTCGCATCCTTGTGGCACCTGCGAAAACCATGATTGGTCCGAACTCACCCAGCGATCTGGCCCAGGCCAACGTTGTCGCTGTTAACATGCCGCGCCAGGCTTGAGGCAATGCGATATTCAAAAACGCTTGTGACCTGGAACACCCCAAAGTCCTCGCTACATCTTCGCATCGCGGGTTGATTTGCTCGAACGTCACGCGCATCGTTCGCACCGCAAACGCACAAGCCACCGTGAATTGAGCAAGTACAACCGCTGGCCACTGATAGGTCACCGGCAACCCGAGGCGATCACGCAGAAAGGACTCCAGTTCCCAATCGCCCAGCTTCAGGTGAAACAAAATCAGCAAACTCAATCCCAATACCAAGGGGGGCAGAATGATTGGGATGTCAACCAGCGTGTCCACCAACCAACGACCGGGAAAACGATAGCGTGCCAGGATGTAGCCGAGCGGCGTGGCCACCCACAAGGACATCAGCGCCGCGACGGTGCACGATAGCAGAGTCAAGCGAAAGGCGGCCTGAATCTCGGGCCTGAGCAGCGCCGCCTTAAAGTCTGCCACCGAGGTAAACAGCAAGTCCGCAGTGAGCAGCAACACAATCAGCAGCACGAAGGTTGCCGACAATCCACCCATGACCAGAAAAAAGGGGAGATCCGCATGCCTACGCTGCTGCAATTCAGTAGTCCGAAATTCAGTCGGCTGCCCCGATTGTTCCAAAATTGACTCCGACATTAAGCCCACTCCGCCCAGTCTTCCCGTTTGAGTGCATATCGTACCGCGAACGGTCCAGTTCCGCTTGCTGTACGGCCTCGTACGCATTCTGGAGCGTCCTGGGGGGCGGATTTTTTCAGTTCGCTTTTTCGCACGCCCACCTTGACTTAACGGCCCTGCTATCGATAATGAGACACAGTATCAATTAGGGCGGCAAAAGAGCTCAGGCTCAGCTGTCAATATTCGTAGCGAGCCATGCGGGTTTTACCCCTCTAGCCAGCCAGAAGAAAAGCAATCGCCAAACTTAGTAAGTTTGGGGCGCAGTGAATTTCTTTAAAAGGGCTGTTTTCAAGATGACCTTTCCGTCTGTTCATCGTCGAAGTGCGTTTACGCTCGTTGAGCTCCTGGTTGTCATCGCAATTATTGGCATCCTGGTCGCACTCCTACTGCCCGCTGTGCAGGCCGCTCGCGAAGCCGCGCGACGCATGAGTTGCTCGAACAACCTGAAGCAAATCGGGATTGCACTGCACAACTACGAGAGCGCCCACAAGGTTGTTCCTCCTTCAACTATTTCTCTGGGTGGGTCTGCAAATCAGCCGTGGAGTGCGCATGCGTTCCTGATTCCATACCTCGAGGGTTCCAGCATCTCTGCCCTAATTAACTATAGTCTGGGTTACCATGATGGCACCAACAGAACGATGTTCCCGCCGAGTGGTGTGGCAACGGTTCGAGTTCCCACTTATCTCTGTCCTAGCGATCCCAACGATAGAATGCGAGTGGATGCAGGGGTGCCTGTGCATTACCCAGCGACTTACGCCATGTCGATGGGGCAGTACTTGATTTACAACCCAACGAATCGACGGGACGGGGGATCCGCTTTTGCTCCCAATCGCAAGAACTCCCTGTCTGGGTTCACCGATGGACTGAGTTCCACAGTTGGATTGGCGGAGGTCAAAGCATTCACTCCGAGATTCCACGATTTTGTTGGCATGCCTAGCGTCCCGCCTACATCTCCCAACCAAGTATCTACTAGCTACACCGGCGGCAGTTGGTCTGACGTGAATGGACATACGGAATGGGTTTGTGGTCGAGCCATCCATGCTGGATTCACCAGTACCTTTGCACCCAACACCAAGGTCCTTCACCAGCAGGGAGGCATTGTTTATGACATCGACGTCACCAGCTCACGTGAGGGTCGCAACCAAGTCGATCCAACCTACGGCGTCATCACTTCACGCAGCTATCACACGGGTCTCGTCAATGCCGTCTACATGGACGGTTCGGTTCGTACGATTGCAAACACGATCGACCTCCCGACTTGGCAAGCGCTGAATACCAGAGCCGCTGGCGAAGTCGCCGACCACTAGCAGGCTCCTAACGAAGTAACCCGAAGCATTAGCGAGGGAAAGCTAAAGGCCCCTCGCTGACCCTCTGACTCAGCGACTCAATCGCTATCTTCCTTATCCAAGTGTCCCGATCGGTTTATGGCCATCACCAAGCGTAAGCCGACCATCATGCTAAGGGCGTATCCGAGCAATCCAAAGAGGCTCAATCGCTCCACGCCAAACCAGACAGGTTCCATGAACAGCAACGGTGGAACTTGATAGGCCAGCAGCATCGACGAACCTAGGAATACTGAACTGATAAGTATTCCTAAGACCAAGCGATTCACCGATGGGCTCAAGCCTTTATGCGCCAAGTGAACGTCCAAGCGTCCTTCTTGAATTAACTGCATCACCGAACTGACTTGGCCAGGTAAGGTCTCAAGCAACGCTTCCAGTTCAAAGTACACGCGGCGGAAGCGTTTGGCCTGTCGTTTGGGCGACAACCTACGAATCCACATCCTACGGAAGAATGGCTGCATCACTTCGATCAGGCTAAACTTCGGCGCCAGCTGATGTAACGTCCCTTCCAGTGTAACGAGCATCTTGATCAACAACGAGGTTTGAGGCGGCAACGAGATCTGATGTCGGTGCATGATGTCGGTCATGTCGTTTAGCGCACCAGCCAGATCAAAGTTCTCCAGTGATTGCGAGCCATAGTTGGCCACCATATCCGCGACATCAATCGACAACAAACTATCGTCCAGACGTGGCGGCGTGCTGCCAACTCGCTTAATCAGTGTGGCCAGCATCGACACATCTTGTGCCAACACTGCTAGCAGCATTTCTTCGATCGATTCGCGCAATCGATCATCGATCCGCCCGACCATACCAAAATCGAGCAACCCCAATTCGTTCCCGTTAACGACCAGGATATTCCCGGGATGGGGGTCTGCGTGATACGCGCCCAGCGTGAAGATCATCTCCACATACACTTCGGCGGCTAGTTTTGCGATCGCTTGACGCTGATCGTTGCTAGCCGCTTCTACGGTTAACTTGTTCACCGCGATGCCTTCGATGTACTCCATCGTCAGAACCCGCGATGCGCTTAGTTCAGGAAACGAGCGAGGAATTCGCACACCTTTGAACTTGACTAGGGCACGCGAAAAATTCTGGAGGTTTTGTAACTCGCGACTAAAGTTCAATTCACGCTTGAGCGAGCGTGATAGCTGCTCGACCAACACCTGCGGCTTCCAGGCTGCCAATTCTGGGATGCGTTCCGCCAGCATGGCTAGTCCTGCCATGACTTCCATATCTTCGTTGACTTTGGCTTCGATGCCTGCATGCTGCACCTTGACGACCACCGCCGTACCGTCATGCAATTTCGCACGGTGTACCTGTCCGATCGAAGCCGAAGCGATAGCGACATCGTCGAACTCGGCATATGCCTCGCTGATGGGCCGCCCTAAGCTCTTTTCAACCAACTCGCGCACTTGTTGCGGTGCATCAGCTGGCACTTCGGATTGCAATTGAGTCAGTTCGTTAGCGAGTTCAATCCCAATTAGATCGGGTCGCAGACTCAGAACTTGCCCAAGTTTGATGAAGGTAGGCCCGAGATCCGTCAGTGCCATACGGATTCGAGTCGAACGCGAGTAGCTCGCCAGCGGAACGCCTTGCTCGTCCTTGATCCAGTCGCGGATGAAGTCCACCCGTAGTTGGCTCAACCAATCCGCCAGTCCATAGCGCCGCAGGATAACAATGATCTCCTGCCACCTGCGAAGGTTGCGATAGAGTTGCGGTATGGTACTGATTTTCATAGCGGACCAATTAGATCTTGCGAAACAGTTTGTGGTTCAGATTCGATATTAGCACGCATTTCTCCAGCCTTAACCCACTCTTCCCAGCCTTTTTTGTAGAGCTCCAGGAAATCGTAGCAGTCCTGACCCGAGAACACTGCTCGATTCCAAGTTGCCGAAAAACAGATTCGGCCCCAATTGAGGCAGATCGCCATCGAGATGTTTGTGTCACCTCGCGGAGGTGGAGCTCCCATGGTCGAGAACAACAATGCGTTCCCAACGGTAAGTAATTCATTTGACGCAGGAAACAGTCTTGTCATGC
>JANRMD010000538.1:0-7215 GCA_033761895.1 Pirellulaceae bacterium
CCCAACCGGTGGTGGCGCTCCGCTTACCACCGGCTATTGGCTTGGATCCCTTCGGGATGGTGTGGTCGGGCGTAAGGTGACTTGCACTCTCTTAACCACCGAAGCTTAATTATGTTGCATAGCGCCTTTGCCTTGATGGTCAAAATCTGACGCAAACCAATCATTCGACCATATTCAGGCAGCACTCAAGCGCATCCTCGCGATCGCAATCGCGTGATCAACTGGGCTCGTGTTCGTCGCTGATCCTAAAAAGGCCCATTAAACCACTTAGCCAGTCGCATGCCATAACAACTAACTGCGTGGAAACTATTTTTCCGATTTGCCGATTTTAGCGTGACGGTTGTGCACGTTCTGTCACACGGCTAATCAGCCGATACCTCCCAAAAGCGCCACGATAAGTAAACGAGCTTCTGAAATGTGTGTCATCGCCAAAATGTAATTCAAAAACAAAAGGTTTCCACAGTATTAGCTCGCATTCGGCGAACTCGTTCGCGGAAAGCTGCGAATTCACATAGTGGTACTTCATCACATAATCCGTCGTCATCACAACCACAAAAAACAAGACTAGCAATCTAGTTAGCAACCCCGAAGTACTGGCTGCCATAAGTCTTGTTTGTGCTGGCATCATTATTTTCATTCAACGGGATTGGGAAAAACCGGCAGTGGTTCACCCTCTTTCACATAGCAGTGCTTCATTGCATTGTACATGTCTTTTCCTCGTCCATAATGTTTTTAGCAAAGAACACCTCGATCGCGAATGCCGCATCGATCCAGTTGCGGCTCTAAATCTGACGTCCTTCTTCGAGCCACTGGTCGCGGAGGTCCACCCGTCTATTGTCATTCATTCTGAGAAGCCAAGCACGTGTTCGATATGCAACGTGATAAACGGGGTATCAAACTGAGGAAGGTGACTTAGAGGCGAATTGTCTTTTAGTTTCTGTAGTACTTCTGCATTGGCAGGTTTATAGGTGATGAACGATCGTTCCTTCGGTCACCCGCGGCTAGCGCCGTCGGCTCACAAAATCGACCGTATCGCATCTTCGGCAGTTACCTGAGCAAAAACCGGGACTAATGTTCATCGGTTAATTGTTGTCCTTTCGCACTGACATAAAATCAACAAGACCTCAAGCTTTTCGGGAGTACAGCGGCGGCCCTCGAAAGCCTTGACAGCTTCCGCTACCCATCAATTCACGAGCCCTGGCGGTTTCTGCTACTATAAAGCGACTCCGCACTGCTTTCCTAGCGCTCTGAACCCATGTATTCTAGCCTGAGGCTTGTTGAACGTTCGCAGCGTCTCCAGCCTGACTGCATCATTTCACTTTTCGGACGAAGTCATGATGCGTCCCTCCTGCCCCTCCTGCTTCCTCTACCGCCACTTGGCTTTTTTGGCGAAATAAAGAGATCGATTATGCATCACTTCCGAACGGCCGCGCGTGTAACTGGAATGCTTTTGCTAATGCTGGTTCTTGCCAGCTCGGTTTCGCTCGCTCAGCAGAGTGCATCCAAACCTAGCGTGCCAGATAGCTTTCGTGCTGGAGCGGTTGCGGTCGATATCTCGCCAACCAGTTTTCCAGTTCGAGTTGCGGGTGGTTTTTTGGAAGGCACCGCCACCAAACTGAATGACCCGCTCTTTGCTCGCGCGATTGTCATCGATGATGGCGCGAAGAAGATCGCAATGGTCGTAGTTGATACTTGCATGATGACTCAGACCTTGATCGATGCAGCCAAGCAATCGGCTAGTCAGGCAACTGGGATTCCGGTAGAGCATATGATGGTCTCGGCCACGCATACGCACTCCGCTCCTGCGGCTATGGCTTGCTTGGGGACTCGGCAGGATAAAGCCTATGCGGACTGGTTGCCGGGCAAGATTGCTGAAGCCATCGTGGGTGCACATGAAAAGCTTCAACCGGCACGTATCGGTTGGGCATCGATTGATGATTGGGAACACACACACAATCGTCGTTGGATTCGCAAACCGGAAAGCAAGGTCGTTGATCCGTTTGGTGAAGCGACTGGGCTTGCTCACATGCATCCCGGTTACGAAAGCTCAGCGGTCATTGGACCATCGGGGCCAGTGGATCCAGCGCTGTCGATCGTGGCCTTACAAACTCGTGATGGCAAACCGCTAGCGGTTCTCGCCAACTACTCGCAGCACTACTTTGGCTCAGGGCCTGTCTCTGCGGACTACTATGGGCTGTTTTGCAAACACATCGCCGAGATTGTCGGGGAAGCTGGGGATGGCAACGGTCCGTTTGTTGCGGCCATTTCACAAGGAACCAGCGGCGACTTGATGTGGATGGACTATGGGACGGCAGCCAAATCGATAACGCTCGAACGTTACGCTGAGGAAGTTGCCAAGTACGCAGAGCTTGCACTTGCAAAAGTCGAATACCACGCTGCGGTACCAATCAACATCGTCGAAAAGAACATTACCCTGAAGTACCGCGTGCCCGATGACAAGCGACTCGAGTGGGCTCGCCCGATCGCATCCAAGATCGAAAATGAACTGCCGAAGAGCTTACCGGAAGTCTATGCCATGGAAGCGTTGATTCTCCATGAACGCCAGAAAGCGAACGTTAAGCTTCAGGCGATTCAGATCGGAGATCTCACGATCGCGACGTTACCGAATGAAGTTTATGCTTTAACCGGTCTGAAGCTGCGCGGACGCTCGCCGGCCAAAATGCACTTTAACATTGAATTAGCCAATGGTGCGGAAGGCTACATTCCACCTCCTGAGCAACATACGCTTGGCGGTTACACCACTTGGCCCGCGCGAACCGCTGGCCTCGAGGTTCAAGCCGAAACGAAGATTGTCGACACTTTGGTTGAGGCTCTGGAGCAAGCTACGGGCAAGGATCGTCGTGCTATGCAAGATGTGCATGGGCCGTATGCAAACGCTGTCCTGGCCGCTAAACCGGTCTCGTATTGGCGTATGGATGACGAAGACGGAGCAACGGTACGCAATGCCGTGGCGGGTGCAGAGCCGGCCAAACTCAGTCCCGGTTACGCGCTCTATTTACCGGGAGTAGCTAGCGGGACTGGCACAGGTCTGGGAGAACAGATCATTGCATCTGAGTTTTCTGGACCGACGCAGATCAATCGCGCGATACACTTTGCTGGTAGTGAGATGTCCGCCGACGCATCCAAACTGCGAGAGGAATACTCCTTCGCCTTCTGGTTCTGGCTGGGTGAGCGCAGTGGCGCGAGCGAGCGGAGCGGCCAATTGTGTGTTGGGCCTAACGGGGAAAGTGTGCTGGCCAAGCAGTCCGCCGAGCATTTAGTTCAAATACAAGTCGGAGATGTTGTGGCTGCTGGAGAGTGGCGGGCCGACGCTTGGAATTTTGCTGTTGTCGTGCGAGATAAGGCAAAGCTGCGAATCCACATCAACGGTCACCGCGAACCCGCCTTAGAAGTCGCGGCAGCTACACCGAAGACGCGGGCGTCGGAGTTGCGGTTTGGTGTGGGCATGCAAGGGAAGTTGGATGAAGTTGCCGTATTTGATCGCGCCCTGAACTCGGATGAAATCGCCCAGTTTTGGAATATCTCGAAGGTCACGGAACAATTAGCCCGCGAAGAATCGCTGCGAAAACGCGTTGCCATGCGGTCGCTATCCACTACCCAACCGATTGTATTCCCTGCGACTTATGCAACAACTCTCGCAGGGCTGAAGCCCACGGTTTACGAAACATTGGCAAGTCGGCCAAATAACTTAAGTGTGTCTGGTGCTGCTATCTTCAGCCCGAGCACTTTCGGCTCATTCAGTGGAGCTCGACTCGAGGGCCAGGCGCGCGAACTCAAGGACGCCTACACGGTATCGCTGTGGTTCAGGAACGAATTGCCGGTGGCGGCACGACCTGTGACCGCTTACTTGTTCTCAAGAGGTCCCAAGGGAGACGCTGAAGCCCCCGGAGATCAACTGGGCATTGGAGGCACGTATCAAAACAATCTGACGGGCAAGCTGATCTTCTTCAATGGCAACGCAAGCAACCAAGTAGTCGCTGGTCGCACCGAGATTCCCGCCCAGGCCTGGAACCATGTTGTGATGATTCGAGATGGAGCTCGCGTGCGTGTGTATTTAAATGGAAACTCGAAACCGGAGATCGATGCACAAGTCGAAGTCACTGCTGCCGGCAGTCACGACGTCTTCTTCGGGGCTCGCAATGATAACTTTGCGCCGCTCCAAGGCAACTTGGCTCACGTAGTACTGTTCAACCGGGCTTTGCAGGCTGATGAAACGCAGCTGCTATATTCGGCGGCGGAGCAGGGAGCGACCAGCATCAAAAACACGGCAAACAAAGTTGCTAAAGCGACTGCGGATTCGCCCGACAGCCAACCTTTGTCAGTGGAAGAATCTCTTGCAAAGATTCATGTGCCACGTGGCTATCGGGTCGAAGTCGTGGCGGCGGAACCCGAGACCATCGATCCAGTCGCCTTTGATTGGGATGCTGCGGGTCGATTGTGGGTGGTAGAAATGGCCGATTACCCTCTAGGAATGGATGGTAAAGGAAAACCCGGTGGAAGAGTGCGTGTGCTGGAGGACAAGGATCACGATGGCCGCTATGAAACCAGTCGTTTGTTTGCCGATGGACTTAGTTTCCCGAATGGCATCTTGAGTTGGCGCGATGGCGTGCTGGTAACTGCGGCTCCAGAGATTTTGTACCTTCGCGATACCGATGGCGATGGGAAGGCGGATCAGCGCGAAGTGCTGTTCAGTGGCTTCAACGAAGGCAATCAGCAACTGCGCATGAATCATCTGCGCTGGGGACTCGACAATTGGGTTTACTGCGCCAACGGTGGGCACCATGCCAATCACGGATTGGAGACGAAGGTGACTTCGCATCGCAAGGGGGAATCCATCAAACTTGGCAGCCGCGATTTTCGCTTCCAGCCCGATACCGGGGAATTGCAACTTGAGTCTGGACCATCGCAATACGGGCGCAATCGCGATACGTGGGGGCATTGGTTTGGAACACAAAACGCTAACCCGCTTTGGCACTACGTTCTGTCAGATCGCTACTTGGCTCGCAACCCGCACGTACCTACAGCTTCTCCGTTGAAGCATATCGTCGGACCCGGTAGTCCTGTGGTGTATCCTGCCAGCCAGCTGGAAAAACGCTTTCACAGCTTTGAACAATCAGGTCGATTCACATCAGCCTGCAGTGGGATGATCTACAACGACGACTTGATATTCGGTCGCAGTTCATTGACGCACGCATTTACTTGTGAGCCATTCCATAACCTCGTACAGCATAATGTGCTCTCCGATGACGGCGTGAGCTTCAAAGCTCAGCGTCCTGTGGGGGAAGGGCAGATGGACTTTTTTGCCAGTGAGGATCGATGGTGTCGGCCGGTTATGGTTCGAACGGGACCTGATGGTGGCCTGTGGGTGGCGGATATGTATCGTTACATGATCGAGCATCCAGATTGGTTGCCGCCCGAAGGAAAGGCGGAGTTATTGCCACACTATCGACTCGGCGAGGATCGCGGTCGCATCTATCGCATCGTGCCGGTCAGTTCGAGCTTGGCACCACGCATAACCTTGGACCAAGCCAACACGGCCCAATTGGTCGCGGCCTTCGATTCGCCAAATGATTGGCAGCGCGATAAAGCGCATCAATTGCTGCTTTGGAGAGATGACCGCAGCGCAATTCCCCTGTTGGAGAAATCCGCTGTTAGCAGCCTAGCGCCGCAGACACGTTTGCAAGCACTATGTGTATTGGATGGGTTGGGTGCACTGAGTGATGGAGTTATCGTTGAGGCGCTGAATGACCGTCATCCGCGAGTCCGAGAGAATGCGGTGCGATTAGCCGAGCCGCATGAGTCTCCGGCAGTCATCGGTGCGGTATGTGAATTGGCAAATGACGCGGATGATAAAGTCTGTTTACAGCTTGCGTTGTCGCTTGGGCAATGGAAATCACCGCTGGCTGGAAGTGCACTTACTCAGCTGGCGATTCGTTTCGCAGATGATCCTTATGTTACAGCGGCGATCATGAGTTCTGCTTTGCCGCATAGCCAGGAATTTGTGCGGGGATTAGTTAAGGCTGATCCGAAGATACTTGCCGCCTTTCGAGTCCCGCTGTTGCGTCAATCGATTGGGGCCGCCGATGAAACTACGCTCGCGGTGCTGATGCGTAGCGTGTTGTCGAGTCCCGAAGCAATGCGTCTGCAAACGCTGGATGAATTTCTGTTGTCTTTGCAGCGTGTGGGAAGCGACTTGGATCAATTGGCCAAAGTCAATGCGCGGGGCAATATGACTGAAGTGCTCGAAGAGTTCGATGAATTGCTGCGCGACGCAGAACGCAGGGCGAAGGACAAGGGACGCCCGGCGGCGGAACGCATTGCGGCGGCCAAGGTGCTATGTCGCCCTGCGAAGTATCGCGAATCAGGCGTTGACCTACTAGCACCGTGGTTGCAGCCGCAGACCGATCCGCAGCTACAAGTGCAGGTCATCGAAGCCATGGCGCAGAGCGGTATTGCTCGGGTGCCGGAAACTTTATCGAGCGCTTGGTCGCAGCTGAGTCCCGAGCTGCGCGGTCGAGCTCTGGACGCGTGGCTTTCACGCGAGACGTGGACCAACGATTTGCTGGATCGCCTCGAGAGCAATCGCATTCCGCTGCGGAGCCTCGATTTGACGCAGCGATCGAGGCTGGTACAGCACCCAGCCAAGTCACTTGCGCAGCGCGCGAAGGTGATACTGGACGTGGCGGGACAGTCGACTCGCAAGCAAATTGTGGATCAATACATGGCTGCAACCAAGTTGCCTGCTGACGCAAACAAGGGGCAACAAATCTATGTCAAATCTTGTGCTAGTTGCCATCGTCGCGGTGATCAAGGCCAGGAGGTAGGTCCTAACATGGCAACGGTCATCGAGCACAGTAGTGAGAAACTGCTGACGAATATCCTGGATCCCAATGCGGACATTCAACCCGGCTATCAGGCTTATTCAGTGCTACTGGATAGCGGCGAGATACTCTCTGGAGTGATAGCAGGGGAGACAGCCAACAGCATCACCATCAAGCAGGCAAATGCGGTGACACGCACTGTTTCTCGCGATGAGATTGAGCGGCTCCAGAACTCCAACGTCTCCTTCATGCCCGAAGGGCTGGAGCAGACATTATCGCCGCAAGATGTCGCGGACTTGTTAGCATTTTTGCGTACGCCTCTGAAGTAAGTGCCTGACACTTATGATATTAGGTTTAGCCGCAGTGCGCTAGC
>JANRMD010000539.1:0-3650 GCA_033761895.1 Pirellulaceae bacterium
ACTCGGCAAGTGCGACCCACCCAAGCCAGTGCAATGGTCACACTTGGCAAGTGTGACCCACACACACGTCACACTTGGAGCGACCAGCCAGAAACACGTTAGAAGGTGTCTTCGGGGGCAACGATCTCTAGCAGCTCTATGGCTGGTTCAGCGTTGCAGTAAATCAATGCGGTTCGTCCGTAGGTCGCGTGGCCGATCGCGACACCGAAATATTTGGCCAAAGCGGCTCCGCAACGGACACTCCAGACGTCTAACAGCTCTACGTGCCGCATTACATTGTGCTGGATAAGCACGCGACCGAGCGGGATTTGCTTTGCAAGAATCTCCGCACGGGGCTGGTCGTCGATCGCATCCAGCTTAAGGCGCACGATGCCATACTGCACAACGCGATTGTCGCTCGTGCGGCGCAGCAGAATCTTTCGGACGTAATGCGTTTCCGATTCACTGCTTTCAAGGACTTCAACCGACACAGGGCAACCATGCCGCCGTTCGACCGTAACAGTCATATGCGCATCATGCGCGAGCAGGGTTCGATAGGGAGCAGGCACCGAAGACCTGTGGCAATTCTCGAACTGGCCAACTTCAGCTGGCGATGCATAGAAAAGCCGGATCAGTTCGCTTAACAGCACTTCAGGACTGGACGCCTCCAGCGACTGGTTTTCCGGTGGCAACTTATTCAGCACCGACTTTTCCGGCGACGGGTTCTCTGGCGCCTGGGCCTCTATTTTAGCGTTAGCAGGCGGATTGGCCTTGGTCACGTAGCGCTCCGTAGCGGGTATCAATTGGATGCGACAATTGGCAAGGTTCCGACGGGAGTCATGGTGACCAACGCTGGAGCGGCCGGTTCGTGCCGTTGCAAGACGGTGTCGACCAGATAGAGCAACATGCGTTGCAGAGGCTCGGACTCAAGCGAACCGATGACCTCCAAGGCACGTTGTTCATGCTTGTCGATCAAACGATTGGCTTGCTCAAAGACGCGAGCCTTGCGGTACAGTTGCTCCACGCGGTTGATGCGTTCTTTTTCGCTGAGCTCACATTCATGGCTGGCCAGGGTCAACAGCTCCGCTTGTTCAGCTTCATTCAAGCTGGCCAGCGCGAGCGCCCACAGTAACGTTGGCCGGCCACCGAGCACGTCACCTCCAGCGAGCAACTTGTTATGTTCATCGCCTTCCCAATCGTTGAGATCATTCAGGATTTGGAATGCGACACCGATGTTGCGAGAGAACTGGCGAATGGGTTCAGCCAAATGCGTCGCGTCGCCGGCCAATCTAGCTCCGGTGAACAAGGCGGCTTCGAAAGCGGGCGAGGTCTTCAACGCGTAAACCTTCAATGCATCAAGCGGGGTAAGGCGTTTGTCCTTCGCATCGCGCCAGAGCAATTCTGCACCTTGGCCTTCAGCGAGTCGAGTGTGCGCGCCAGCCAGGCAATCGAGGATGTCTGTGGTTGCATCGGGACCTAGCGTGGCGGCTTCGCGGCTGACCAAGCGGTAGCCGAGGCCGATCAGGTAGTCGCCGACATTGATGGCTGTGGGCAAACCAAAGCGACGATGCATGGTCATTTGCCCGTAACGATAACAATCATCGTCTTCGATATCGTCGTGCACCAAGCTGGCTTTGTGGAACATCTCGATACTCATCGCAGCTCGAAGAACGGCTGTCGGATATTGAGTGATTGCATCGGCCCCGTTAGGCAACGAGGCTTTGCCGCCAGTGAGTGCGTCGTAGGCCGCTAGAGTAATGAACGGTCGGGAGTATTTGCCACCGCGTCGCACAAAGTCGAGTGCTAAGGTCTCGGTGCAAGCAACTGGATCGATGCCTGCGAGTGGATCTTTGGAGTCGTCATCCAGCGGTCGGCTTTGACGCGTACGGACAACCAATTCATCGAAGCGATCGGTTTGGAACATGTCGTTGGCAGCGCGAAGCAGATGCACATAGCTGCGTGTTTGTTGCTCAGGTGCGGCCGCACGAGCTTGGATCATTTCCAGTACCCAGTCTTGATCGACACTGGTGTTGCGGCAGTCGCTCGACAGCAGCGGCACCGCCATGCATGGAATGCCAGAAAGCAGAATCTTATCGATCGCTTTCTCGAGTACATTCAAGCAAGCGACGCCGACGATCGCATCGACATAGCCGCTGACGATGATCTTAAGAACAACCGGAGAACCTTCCGCGACCAGGACTTTGTAGCCCATCTCTTCAGCGATGGTGCGGAAGTCAGCGATGCTGCAGGCGCCACACTTTTTGCAGTTCATGCCGAATTCGTCGTAGTCGGCTGGGCAACCTTCAGCGTGTTTCAAACAGTGAGGCAAGAGGAACAACCGGCGGCTTGGATCAGTCGCAGCCACTTGGTCACGCCAAAACGCACCACTGAGCATCACCATGATCCAACCGACATAGCCTTCGCTTAACTTCTCGCGTTCCAGCAACTGCCGCGCGAGCGTTTCCATTTCATCTTTGCTAAGCGGTCGGGACTTATCCAACTTAGACGCAACATCGTTACAGACCGCCTTCAGGTGCTCGCGCAGCTCAAGAGTCTCTGGCACCAGTTTCAGATGGCTGGTCTTGCGTCGCCGCGATTTAGGAGACGACTCCACAGTTGGTGGATCCGTTTCTTGAGTTTCACTTCGATCAATGGATGCAGATGACAAAGCGGCCACTCCTGAGGGAGATTATGTTGTTCTGTTTTCGAGTCGATAGAGCATCCAGCAAGTTTAACTAACCCGCCGACCCGCTCGCAGTTCCGTCACGTTCGAAATGTTCTAAAGCGGCCCCCAATGCAGCCAAGCTAAATATGGCCGGATAAAGGCGCTCGTGGTACCACAGTTTCGCAAAGTAAAAGCCAATCGGCCAGCTACAATTCAAATTGCCTTGCTGGATTGTGGTAACCAACCATTCGAAGCCTCGCATTATAGTTGGAGTGTGCCGGTGCACGCCACCACACTGAACGATGGCTTCCAAGGCGAGCGAAGTTTCTTCGATGGAGCTGCCGATCGCTGATTGCGCCGAGTTTTTCGCTGGCCCCAAGTTGAGTGTCTGCCCAGCCTTAGGTTGATGGAGATCTTGGGCGGCCAATCCACCCTTGTAAGGAGTACTCGGCCCACCTCCCCAACCTCCATCCTCATTTTGGTGATCCAGCAAGTACCTCAAGCCCCGCTGTGCCGCCGGTTCGTCAACCAACGACAAATCTGCATAAGCAAGCAGGACTTTAGACGTGCCATAGACTGGATTATCTTCCTCGGGATGATCCTGATTGCCAAACCAGAGCGGTAGCCAGCTCCCATCGGAGCGCTGTTTTCGCGTCAAATATCGCTGCCCGCGGTTCATCGCCCGTGTAATTTCAGTGCTCGATGGCGTGCGAGGGTATTCCGTACGAAGTCGCTCGAGCTGCGGCAACCACGCATGAAAGGCCCGAAGCGCGTGGGCCGTCAAATCAGTACCACTTCGATCGAAAGGCAATTTGCCCCAACCACGACAAAATGTGGGCCAACCGCCGTCGCGATTCTGCAGCTCAATCAGCCACCTCAAGCCCTTGCCAGCGGCAGCCAGCGATTGCACTTCCAAAAGTTTTACGTTGGGTTGCGATAGATCAAGTGAAGCGAGCGCTAACAAAGCGGCTGGCGTATCGTCGGCATCGGGCACTGCACCGCTCAG
>JANRMD010000540.1:0-41103 GCA_033761895.1 Pirellulaceae bacterium
GCAGAGGGTACCAAGCCTTCAGGGATGTTGCGACTCGCCGGAGGTTACGTGGGAATGCTTGCAGTGCAAATGGTCGCACTTGGCAGGTGCGACCCACCCATGCTGTCAGCGCTCAGGATGGTGCCAGCCATAAAGCGATACTAAAAACTAAGTCGCGTTGCGGCAGAATCGACGACTACTTTGGATCCTCTGGAATCTTTCGCAAAAGGGCTCCGTCGGCGATCTTCCAGATCCAGACTTGGCCGCTTTGGCCGCCTACGGTGATGAATTGACCATCATCGCTGGCGGATACAGTGTAGAGCGCTGTGTTCGCACCCGAGAAGGCGCGGACTTGCTGAGCATTGGACGCATTGTGCAACCTCGCTTGACCGTCGACGCTGCTTGTGACGACTTGATCGGTAAGCCCTACGAACTCGATGCCAGTCACTTCCTTGGTAAAGCCCCCAATCGATTGCTTGCGCTCGCCTGAAGCAACATTCCAGGACTTGACCGAGTTGTCCGCACTGGCGGTGGCAAGTGTTTGGCCGTTGTTCTGCCACGCGACACCCAGAACGTGATGAGTATGGCCTTCAAAGGAACGTACAACCTGACCTGAATCAAGCTGATAGAGCCGACACAGTTTGTCCGCGCCACAAGTGGCCAACTGGCGTCCGTCGGGTGAGAATCGCAGGCCAAGTACGGTGTCACTGTGAGCTTCGCCGAGATCGCGTTGCACTTCACCTGTAGCAAGCGTAATGATCTTTACATCACCAAAGCGGCTAGGTGGTCCACTGCCAATTGCAAGCAACTGGCCATCGGGACTGAAGTCGAGTGCTGTAATGCGGTCACTAAACAAATTCGAGGCGGGGTCGTTAAGTAACGGCGATCCAAGCGTGCGTTCTAAACTCCACGGCAATCCAATGTTCCAACTGAACCATTGATTGCCATCGCCCGCAATGAGCTTACGATCTGCCGAGACCACCATCGATTGAATCGCAACTGGGCTCTGAGCGAGCTTTGCGATGGCTTTACCACTGGCAGCATCAAACACATTCAAGCTGTTATCGGCACCGGCAGCGACAACCGTGGTTCCGGTCGCATCAAATGCCAAGGCATTGGTTGGAGCTAAGGCGGTTTTCTGCAGAGTTTCCAGCCCCTGCTGTGCCGTGGTCAGGATCGCAGTCTCGGCGGTTACCAACATCTCCTGCTGAGGTATCAGGCCATTGGCACGATCGACGCTTGCAGTTGCAGTGGCGAGTGCCTGATCATGCTTAGTTAGCTCCGCTTCGGCCTCTTTCTTTTTCTTGTCAGCTTCTACAACGGCTTTGTCCTTCGCTTCCTTTTCGGTGGCCAGAGCCTGCATCTTTTTGTTCAGCTCTTCAATCGCTTTGCGAGTTTCCTCGATAGCTGCAACCGTGGTTGTAACCTGGGCTTGGGCCGCTTCGACTTCTTTGACCTTGGCGGCAATGGCCTCGACAGCCTTCGTTCTAGCTTCTTCGACTTTCTTGCGAGCCTCAACTTCCTTCTCAGCTTCCTTCTTGAGTTCAGGGACGCGCGCGGTCAGCATATCCACCAGCGATTTTTGGCGAGCAACGCTGCGTTGGGCCACCTCGAGCGTACGAACCTGGTCATAGTCCGTTTGCAAAGTGGCCAGCGTTTTGCCATCAGCCAAGTTCCAGAGTTTTGTCGGGCCACTAGCACCTGCCGCACTCACTTTCGTTCCATCACGGGTCAAAGCGATAGCTGCGAGCGGGGCGCCTTGTTCAAAGCGAATGACCGTCTCGGCTGTGTCTGGCTTCACGATTTCGATTGCGCCGCCATTCTGAGCGAACATGTACTGGATCGCATCTGCTGGCTTTGCGGCGACGATAGTTTTCAAATCCGCAAAGCGATCAAAAGCTGGCACCGGTGCATAGGCGGCAGGTGGCGCACCAGCCTCTGCGGATTGCACACCCTGCTGGAGTGCAGTTACTTTATTGTCTTGACGCAGTAGAACCACCGAGCCAACATTGGCTGAGGCCATCGCACGCACGTCTTTGGCTTCTTTTGATACCAGGATCACATTCGGTGCTGGCGTCGACTCAACGTACACAATCTCGCCAGGCAACTCGGCAGGAAGATCCCAACGCAACAGCCGACCGCTGGCATCGCAACTAAAGACCGTCTGAGTATTGGGCGTGAAAGCGGCCGCCACGATGGGTTCAGTGTGTCCCTTGAGTGTCGTGGTGGGCTGAAGTGTATTCGCATCTATCAGAACAAGCGAGTGCTCCGGAGAAGCGACCGCGAGACGCGAACCGCTCATGTCCGTCGCTACGATCTTCCCGCCGGCAGGCATGGTTGTGGCGAGCGGCGCAAAGCCGGTTTCTCGCTTCCAAATCTTCACCGTTTTGAATCCACCGGTCGCCAGTCGTTGACTATCGGGGCTGAAGGCAATCGATTGAATTAGATCGATATGAGTCGCCTGGACCGGTTTCCCATCGGCCAGCTTTAGGTTCGGATCGAGCAGATAATCGATCTTGGGAGCAACAGCGCCGAATGGGTTGGTGGCAAGGGCGAGCACATTGCCGACGCCATAAGCCAAGTAGGTTCCATCTGGTGAAACGTCGCTGGCATAGATGGGCTTTAATGTGCCCGTGATATCACGCCAATTCATCGTCGTGGTGGCAGCTTTCGGAGCCGGTGCGCCCGCAGCAATCCAAGCCTTCACTAATGCAACTTCCGCGTCGGTCAGCTTCTTTGCGCCCACTGCATTGTTGGCAGGTGGCATAGCGGAATCATCCGTGGCCACAATCCTGGCCAGCAATTCCCCTTTTTCAACCATGGATGGAACAACGGCTTCGCCGCTATCACCTCCCTTCATCAGCGTCGCATAGGACTCAAGGACCAAACCGCCCTCGGGTTTCTTGGCGTTATGGCAAGCACTGCAATTGCGAGTCAGCAGAGGAGCGATTTGGGTGCCGTAGTCGACTGCTTCCTGACCAACTGCAACGGACGACGCCATCAAAGACGCAAACAAAACTGCATAACGGATCATCGGAGTATTCATTTTTGTAGGTGTTCAGGTGGGATATTTGCGGCAAGCAGCGAGTGTTGAAATCGGGAGCACGAGGCTCTGCCAGGAAGTCTTGGCGAACCTCGAAATCAAGCTGGCATCAAGCTGAATTTAAGTTACTGCGCAGCCACTGCGGCAGCAATCGTCAGGCCGACAGTCAGCGTTTGGCTGAGCGCGTGACCGTTGAACTTGCAGTCCATTTTAATCGGAATATTCACAGTTGCCGGAGTCGCACCGGCCGGAATCTTAATAACGATTTTGGCAGTGTCCATTCCGGCGGGAATCTGCACATTAGGAACTTCCAGGCCTTCGATAGATGTTTTTCCTGCGAGCGACAAATCGACTGCGTCCGCGAAGCCAAAAAGGCGCTCGATTTTCAATTCGACAGTCTGCTCAGATCCAGCTGCGCCAGTCAGCGGAGCGATGGGCAGTGGGCGAACAGGGGAGTCGACAATTCGAATACGAAGCGGAGTTGTTGGAAAGTAAACGGTTACATCGCGTTCAGCGGTGGATTTCTTGAGCTGTTCGACGCGCTCATTGGCGGCCTTTAGGGCTGCATCAAGTTTCGGTTTCTCAGCAGCCTGGGCTGGGTCTTCTGAAGCGGTCTTGATTTTGGCTGCATAGGCTTCCGCGTCAGCCAGCGTCTGCGGGTTAGGTCGCCACTTGATAGGTGTTTCGTTCTGCATCCAGAAAGTGTATTCGCCTACAGCTGCGTCAGGTGCAATGGTTAATTCGGCAGTTGCTTCGCTCTTGTCGCCCTCAACAGCGATCTCACCCAGGGTTACTTTGGGCGGCAGGTTTTGGGGCCGAAGCGTGCATTTGCCAGCGCCTCCGGCGCGCCGAGTTACTTTGACGGGGAAAGGCAACTTGCCACCGCGCGACATTTCTAAGGTTTGTGCATCGCCGAGGGCCACCATTAGCGGCGCTGTATCCAGTCCGTTAACGCGCAACGTAAGATTTGCGGCTAATCGCGATTCAATCGTATTGCGAGTTGGCGTGGTACCGCGTAGGGTTGTACCAGCCATTGCAACGCGCTCTTGCGGGTTTGCACCGAGAGAACGCCCGACGACTTTGATGTTGCCGACCCAATCCGCAGCATCTTCAGCAGCCCGGAGAACCAGCATCGCTTCGTTTACTCCAGCCGGCACCATGGCTTTCTCACAAGTGACTCCAGCGGGCAAACCATCAACGTTCAATTCGATTGCATCGCCAAAACCATCGCGACGTGTGACCAATACATGGATTGCTTCGGTACCACCACGCATCAGATTGGTCGCCCAGTTCTTAGACTGCACGGGGTCTTTGGAAGGAAAAGGTTGATAGGCGAGCAATTCAAATGACGGTTGAGGTTCGCGAACCGTCAGCACAAAATTGAGGGCTTCTGCGGGCCGCGCGCCAGTTGCATTGTCGGCCAAGAGAATTCGATAAGTTGCGTTTTCGGGTGCGGTGAATTGCAGATACGGGTCGCGCATTCTCAATTTCATGCCGACCGGCCCAAGTGTGGCTGCGTCGTCCTGCTCTGCCAACTGCTGAAGAGTCTCTTTGCCAGCTGAATCGCGATTCACTTTGTAGATGATTACGCGAGGGTCGGTTAACTGATCCAATTTGGATGAATTCACTTCCACCCACAAGACTTGGCCAGCATTGGCTTTGAAGTCGAAGTTCAAGCTAGGTGCATTCGATGGAAAACGGCCACTTTCAGTGAAAGGAACCGTCCGTTCTGAAGCTGGTGCTGGTGGGTTCGCAGGTGGAGTTAACCAAAGTGCACTGGTTGCGGCAGGATCTGCAACGAGTGGCTTCAGCCCGTCGGTCGTTGTATCACGTTTGACAACGCTTAGAAGTTGTCCACCGGTGGCGCACAACTTCTTTAGTTCATTCTCGGGGGCCGTCGAGGTACTGGCCGGATCTACCGAGGCTTGTAGGGCAAACGCAAAGCCTTCGCCGCCTTGATACAGAAAGTCGTAAGCCACGAGGGTGTAGGTTCCAGCGGCGGGAACCTTGAAAACCAGTTCCGCTGGATACTCTCCGATCGCTCGGCCTCGCGCCACTTCGTGCCCTTTAGGGTCGAGCAGTGCCAGCGCCACCAATGCTCGGGAATCGAGTCGTCGCGCGTGAGCACACACGTAGAGTCGATCGTTTTCGGTCAAGGCAACGTGGTAATAATTGCGTCGCTGCGGATAGGCACGATCCACAGTGACCTGCTGAAGCGATAGATCGATTGCGGCTTCCGGTTTGGTGTGTTCCGCTTCGATGAATTGCACGGGCGATTGGGTGACGAGGAACGCGCGTGGGTTCGATAGCCCAAAGCGACCTTTGGCACGCACTTCGTAAATTCCGGGCGGAACCTCGGGTGCAATCGCAACCGAGAATTGGCCGTATTGTGGCTGCGGCTCGGTTTCGAGCAATCTGGGGGCAGTTGTTTGTAGAGTGCTAACGATGCCAGGGTGCGAGAATACCAAACGATCGACTTCGTCCAGTTGCTCACCCTCGCTGACTCGCATCGGAAAAGTGCTGGCCGCTTGTCCGACAGGCCTTGAGACGGCGGAAAGTTGAATCGAAGGTATTTGACCATACGTGTTTGAAGCAACGATGAGCGCGCAAAACCAAGCGAACGCAAAAGGATGCTTTTTAATGTTGAGTTTCATGCGATCTAGTTGGCAATCTGGTGGGTCAGTGGTTGAAGACGAATTCCTTGCTGTTGATCAATGCCCACACGAGATCTTCATACGCTTCTCGCAGATTCGCTTTTTTCCGTTCGATGTAGCTAAGAGCGGTTTGCAACTCTTCGGCTGTTGGTTGACGGCTGAAGGCTCGCAGGTAGAGTTCGCGGAGGTGGGTAGGGTGATCGACTGATGTATCTTTCGCGAGTCGGGCGGGATTGGCTGCTTCGTTGGCAAGCTTCGCTTGCACGTCGCTTGAGTTCAGCAGGTGTAGGCTTTGCGCGAGCGTGGCTTCTTGCGAACGTTCACATTCACAAGCAGAGGCGGAATCGGGGCGACCGAATACCGACAAGAAATAGGAGTTGAAGCTGGTATCTGGCAGACTGACCGCTCGCGTGCCGGCAGGCATGCCCTCAAACGCGGTGGTTGAACCAACCACTTGGTCAATTGCATCCAAAAGCACTTCGGCTTGAAGTCGTTTTGGATAGTAACGCGAGTAACTTGATTGGTCAGCCAAGTTCTGCTCATTGGCCTCGGAGCTCAAGCGATAAGTTGTCGATGTGCAGATCAAGCGCACCAAGCCCTTCAGATCATACTTTGAATCTGCAAAGTGCTTCGCCAGGCCATCGAGCAACTCAGGATTCGCGGGCGGGTTGGTGACTCGCAGGTCGTCTTCAGGTTCAACCAAGCCTCTTTCGAAGAAGTGTTTCCAGTAGCGGTTGGTTAGGGAGCGAGCGAAGAAGGGATTCTCGGGAGCAACCATCCAATCAACGAGGTTATTGCGAGGATCATCGATGGCAGTCACTTCCAGCTTGGCCCCGTCGAGCCCCGCTGGCTGGAGAGCTTGTCCGGACTTCGGATGTTGTGCGCTCGCATTGCCGAGCCGTGATACGAACATCGGTTGCTCAGGTGTGGCACCTTCTTTAGTTGTGATCTTGGAGAAGAAAGCTGACATGTGGAAATAGTCCGCTTGGCTCCACTTCTCAAAGGGATGGTGATGACAACGGGCGCATTGAATGCGTTGGCCGAGGAACAACTGGGCCGCATCTTCAACGCGAGATTCTGTGTTCGAAACTTCTCGGTACCATACAACCGCCGGGTTGGTTTCAACCGAGCCAGTAGCGGTCAACAGTTCGCGCACGATTTGGTCGTAAGGCTTATTGTCATAGAAACTGTTTCGCAACCAATCGTGGAATGCGAAAGAGTTCAACAACTCCGCTTGACCATTGCGTTTGTTACGCAAAATAGCAGTCCACTTTTTGGCGAAGAAGTCGGCGTAGTCGGGACTGTCGAGCAAGCGATCCACCAGGGCCGCGTGCTTGTTTTCTGATGCATCGGCTAGGAATTGTTGCGTTTCTTCCAGCGTCGGTAAGCGACCAGCAATATCAAGGCTGGCGCGTCGAATAAAAGTAGAATCATCGCACAGTTCGGAAGCTGGAATGCCCAGCGACTTCAGTTTTGCGAATACGTGTTCGTCGACTAAGTTCCGCTTCTCGGGCCACGACTCGACATCGGCGCCCAACGGAACACTCACTCGGAAAACCCCGACCTTACCTTGATAGCGAGCCATAATCGCAGCATCGCCGGCCTTATCCGTGAGGCTGACCAAGCCATGTTCGGAAACGGTGGCCAAGTCGGTGTTATTCGATTCAAACTGAACAGTACGTGTGATGTCTTCGCGTTTGCCGTTGGAGTACTCGGCGACCACCGCCAGTTGCTGGCTGCTGTTGCGCGTCAAAGTACGTTGTGCGGGGGTGACTTCGATTTTTGCGACGACCGCGTCCGTGTCGTTACCATACGGCATGCCTTGAGCGATCCAGCGCAACATCAACCGATATTCATGTGAATCTTGATGCAAGCGTTGACCACCGCCGTGTGGCGAGGCGTTCACCGCTTTGGCCAGTAACAGGCTTTGGTCTGGAACGGCGGGAAACAGGCGTCGACCGCGACCTTCATTGACAAGGTGTTCAAAATCCTCGCGGGGTTCGAAGCCGAGCAACGAAAGCTTGAATCCGTTTTGTCCGGCAGCTTTGCCATGACATCCACCGCTGTTGCAACCGAGTTTAGTGAAGATCGGCACGACTTGATTAGGGAAACTGACAGGTTCGATCGCTTCCATGCCCACGACCTCAATGGGCAGTTCGGCGGGAGCGCCGTTCTTGAATGTGCCGGTGACTTTGCCTTTGCCATTGGCCAGTGGTGTGATGAATCCCGAGGCATCGATCGTGGCCAATTCAGCTGGCTCGATCTTCAAGCTTGAGAAACGCGTAACGTCGTAGGGCTGTTTCGTCGGTGTGATGGCGGTCAGTTGCAACTGCCAACGAGCGTCGCTTCCGCGTAACAAAATGGTTGGTTCAAGTGTTTCAAAAGCCAACTTCTCAACCGCGATCGCTGGTGGTTCAGTTGAATTAACGGCGGCTGAGTTAACCGAGGTTGTTGGTGACGTGTTCGGTTCGGCACCTGTGACTAATCCCGCCGAAATCATGAGTAGAGAAAGTGCTGATGTGCCAGCGAGATTGAAAGTCTTTTTCAATAGCAACTGCATGGGGTAAACACTTTTGAAAGGTGGGAAAAAGGCAGGAAGTTTTTATTGTGCGTTCTCGACCGAACAAGAAACGCTTCATCTTAGTTCGAACTTGCAAGGTTACCTAACACCGCTACCTAACGAGATAGCATTGTGTTCAAGCAACTGTATTCAAGCAACTAATGGAGTGTCACAGCTTAATTTTAGGGTTTGTAATATCAGCCGGAACGCGTTAGCGTCCGGTTTTCGCCGCGGTAACCGGTGCTAGCGCACTTCGGCTAATCCTAATATTCAAGTTTGACGCTCCACTAGTGCTCTGTCCACATTAGATTTTTGGTTTGATCGCACTCGAGTGCTATTAACCGCACGGCGTTAGCCGCGGTTTTCACATTTCGGAAACCGGTGCTAACGCACATCGGTTAATGTGCCTAATCCCAAAATCTAAGTTGGACAAAGCACTAGTGTTCAAATACTAACGTTCAAGTGCTAAATCAGTTCTGCAATCGGTGCATGATCGACCAAGTACTGAGGTCGGCCGGTTGGGTCAATCAAGGTGGTTGTGGAAGTGTCTATTCCAAGGTTGTGGTACAAGGTGGCGACAATCTCTTGCATATGTACGGGACGTTCAACGGCATGTTCGCCAAGCCGATTGGTCGCTCCGATCGCTTGCCCTGATCGAATGCCGCCACCGGCGAGGAACGCGCAGCTGACGTTCGACCAGTGATCACGACCAGCTCCGTTGTTGATCTTGGGTGTCCTTCCGAACTCGCCCCAGACCACGATGCTGACATCGTTCAGGATGCCACGTTGATCCAAATCTTCAATCAGGGCGCTCAAGCATTGATCCAGTTTGCCACCGTGGTCGCGGACAAGATCAAAGTTCTGACCATGGCTATCCCAACGTCCGAAGCTTAAGCTGACGCAACGGGCACCGGCTTCAACCAATCGACGTGCGATCAGCAAATGATCATTGCAAGTGGGTGCACCATCGTACTGATACTTGTAAGGCTTGCCGTCGCCATAGCGAGCGACAATCTTGGGATCTTCTTTCGAAAGATCAAGAGCGTCCAGAAGCTTGCTGCTGGTGAGCACATCGAGAGCGCGTTGGCCAAAGACATCCATACCTTGCATTGTGCCTTTGGAATCAATATCGCGTCGCAACGTATCCACACTAGTCAACAATTGGCGGCGATCTTGCAAACGTTCGAGAGAGATGCCATTCAGTTTCATGTTGTCCATGCCCGGACCATCGGGCTTAAACGGCGAGTATCCGGCTCCCAAAAAGCCGCTGATGCCAGGGTCGGACCAAGGTACGTGTTGCGTCTTGGCAGCCAAGCCGATGTTCGTGGGAACTGAAGGGTCAACGGGTCCTCGCAGCTTGGTGATCGCGGCTCCAATCGAAGGACGACCTCCGAGCGGCTTTAGGTCCTCGGTCAGCCAACCGGTCATGCACTGAAACGCTTCGTGGCGATCTTTACATCCCACCACGGAACGAATCACAGCGCATTTGTCCATGATCTTGGCGAGCTGCGGGAAGACTTCGCAAATTTGGATACCAGCCACTTTGGTCGGAATTGGACTGAACTCACCACGGATCTCGGAGGGCGCTTCGGTCTTGATCTCCCACATGTCTTGATGGGGAGGACCTCCCGCGAGGAAAATATTGATAACCGCTTTATGACCCAAACCGCTCTTGGGTGCAGGCTGCTTCGATTCGGCTCGCAGGAGATCAGCAAGGCCAAGGCCGCCTGCACCAAACGTCAAACCACCGATCGCGAGAAAACTGCGTCGTGAAATCCCATCGCAATAGCGACCCGACTTGCCGAGTATGGTAAGCATGGCGACACCGATTATTGGAGGTAGGTAGGTGGTGAGGTGGGGTCAGGGTACGAATCCAATCGTCCCCGATAGTCAGCATTGTTGTCAGGGTTTGCTTCAAAGTGCAAGACCAGAGCGCTCAAGGCGATCGGAAAGCAAGCAGTGAAATAACTCCTAGCAACAAAAGCTGACCGTGAATTCTACCACAATTCTATCCGCGGGTCCAAACAATTGGGTGACCGGGCCAAAATTAGCAATTGGAGTCGGGCCATCAGGCTGCTGAAAAAGTGAATTTGCAACGAAGATGAGAATGAAGACTAATCCGAAGTGTCAGGTTTGATGTTGCGCTATTGGTTGCTTTGAAGCGATCCGGACGACGTTTTGCTTGGTTTTGCATAACCCGACGCGTCAGCGAGGGACCGTTCCGCATCGCCAATTCGACGCCGTAGCTCAGTCCCTCGCTAACGCTTCGGGTTGCGAAAGCCGAAGCTCGCAACATCAAAAAGCGTTAGCGAGGGGCTTTTCGCTGTTCCCTAGCTGACGCTCGAAACGTCGGGTTACTTGTTCAGCAGCCTGCTGGATGGTCGCGAAAAACCCAGCGCTGCCCCGGTCGAGCTGTTCTTGCGTTAGTTAGCCTACGTCCCACGTCCCACGTCCTACGTCCCACGTCCTGCAGCTTGCCTGGGCGATAAACTCAACCAGTGCGTTCCGTGCATGAAAAGCATTACCTTTATGCATTGGACGTATGGCCCCGAACATGGAATACTTCATGCTGCGGCGACTCAATGGAGTCTTTGTTGAAGATCATCCACAGATTTAGGAGAAATCATGACCCGAACCAAGTTCACTCCAAGGTTGACTCGAAAACTGCTTCGAACGTTGCTTGGCATCCTCCCGGGCTGGGCGGCGCTCACCGTCGGCTCTGCGTTGGCTCAGGGCTTACCTGAGGGTGCGCGTGAAGGCATGCCAGCGGGCAAGGCGCCTGCCAAGACCGTCTCTACGAACGCTGCGGCGGATGCCGAGGCAGCCAAATGTCCTGTCATGGGCCCGTTGAAGGAAGCCTCCAGCCGCAACACGGCCGCCGGAGCATATTCCAATGGCGACTGGTGGCCTAATCAGCTGAACCTTGAAATCCTGCACCAAAATTCGCTGAAGAGCAATCCGATGGGTGGGGGCTTCAAGTATGCAGACGAGTTCAAGAAACTCGATTTGGCAGCTGTGAAAAAGGACATCAATGCCCTGATGACCACTTCGCAAGATTGGTGGCCAGCCGATTACGGAACTTATGGTCCGTTCTTTATACGGATGGCTTGGCACAGCGCTGGTACTTACCGAGTGTCCGATGGACGAGGTGGGGCGGGCTACGGCACTCAACGATTCGCTCCGCTCAACAGTTGGCCGGACAACGCGAACCTCGATAAGGCGCGTCGGTTGTTGTGGCCCATCAAGCAGAAGTACGGCAACAAAATTTCTTGGGCCGACCTGATGGTGCTGGCTGGAAATTGTGCGCTTGAATCGATGGGCTTCAAGACATTTGGTTTTGCGGGAGGTCGCGAAGATGTTTGGGAACCTCAGCAAGATATCAACTGGGGACCTGAGACCGAGTGGCTTGCCGGTGACAAGCGTTACAGCGGCGATCGCCAACTTGAGAACCCTTTGGCTGCGGTTCAAATGGGGTTGATTTACGTCAATCCTGAAGGCCCAAATGGCGAACCTGATCCGCTTGCAGCCGCCAAAGACATTCGTGAGACCTTTGCACGTATGGCGATGAACGACGAGGAAACCGTCGCCCTGATTGCTGGCGGACACACGTTTGGCAAGGCGCACGGAGCCGCTTCTCCAGAAGGTAACGTTGGTCCGGAACCGGAAGGTGCCAGTCTAGAGGAGCAAGGTTTGGGCTGGAAAAACAAATTCGGCAAAGGAAACGCAGGCGACACCATCACGAGTGGATTGGAGGGAGCCTGGACCAGTACACCAGCGCGATGGTCGAACGGTTACTTTGAGAACATGTTCGCTTACGAATGGGAACTGACCAAGAGTCCGGCTGGTGCGAAGCAATGGATTCCCAAAGACCAATCGGCTCAAGGCACAGTCCCAGATGCGCATGACAAGTCGAAAACGCATGCACCCATCATGTTCACAACCGACTTGGCATTGAAGCTGGATCCCATTTACGGTCCGATCTCAAAGCGTTTCCATGAGAACCCTAAGGAGTTCGAAGTCGCGTTTGCAATGGCTTGGTACAAACTGACCCATCGCGATATGGGGCCAGTTTCAAGATGCCTGGGGCCACTGGTTGCTCCACCTCAGCTGTGGCAGGACCCAGTACCTGCGGTCAATCACAAGTTGATCGATAGCGCGGACATCGCCCAACTGAAGACCAAATTGCTCAGCAGCGGCCTGACGACGTCGCAATTGGTCTCGACGGCATGGGCGTCGGCTTCGACTTTCCGTGGCACCGATAAACGTGGCGGGGCCAACGGAGCTCGCATTCGCCTGGCGCCTCAAAAAGACTGGGCGGTCAATCAACCCGCCGAGTTGGCGAAGGTGCTAAAGACGCTGGAGAAAGTCCAGAAGGATTTCAATAGCGTTCAAACTGGCGGCAAAAAAGTGTCGCTGGCAGACCTTATTGTGCTTGGAGGCAATGCGGCGATCGAAGCGGCTGCCAAGAAAGGTGGACATCCTGTGCAGGTACCGTTTACTCCTGGTCGCACCGATGCTTCCCAAGATCAAACGGACGTTGAATCGTTTGCAGTGCTCGAACCGACTTCCGACGGCTTCCGGAACTACTTTGGTCCAACGCTTGAACGGCCCGCTGCAGAGTTGCTGATCGATCGCGCCCAAAAGCTCACGCTTACTGCACCTGAAATGACTGTGTTGATTGGTGGTATGCGCGTCTTGAACACCAATTCCGGTTTCCCACAATTAGGTGTCTTCACGAAACGCCCTGAAACACTATCGAATGATTTCTTCGTAAATCTGCTCGACATGAGCACTGAATGGAAGAAGTCGGCGGTTTGTGAGCATTTTTATGAAGGTCGCGATCGCAAGACGGGTCAGATCAAATGGACCGGCAGTGCCGTGGATCTCGTCTTCGGTTCGAATTCGCAACTTCGAGCAATCGCTGAAGTTTATGCCAGTGCCGATGCGCAAGAAAAGTTCGTCAAGGACTTTGTCGTCGCATGGAACAAGGTCATGAATGCAGATCGATTTGACGTGAAGTAGAGACGACGTGAAGTAGACATGACGTAAAGTAGAGACGACGCTGGAGGCGGAGTCTTGAAGATCGTTTAGTGAATGTGGTTGCAGGCGATCACGCATGAAACGCTGGCGCGAAGGCGCTAGTTTTGATGTTGCACTGTTTTAGGGTTTACGGACCAAAGGCCCAGCATTTTACCTAGCCCACGATAACGGGCTGGGACTTTGGTGCAGTTGAGTGTTAGGGCCATAGGCCCGGCCGTTTGCTGGCTGGCACCTTACGGGGCTTTCGATTTGCATGCAAAGCAGAAAGCAAGGTGGCTGGCACCTTGCGCACGACGTGGTTGGCTGGATGGTGGTGGGTCGCACCTGCCGGGTGCGACAGAGCCCACCTTTGGCTGCATCGAGGCGATAGGTGGCTGGCACCTTGCGGCGATAGCTAGCCTTCGGTCGTCAGCAGGTGGCTGGCACCTTGCGCGGCACGGTTGGATGGGGTCGGGAGGCGTTTCACCGCTGAGCGGCCCTCAGATAATAGGCGGTTGTAAGCGGAGCGCCACCACCGGAATGCTAGCGGAGCAGGTGTTTGATCCTGAAGGGATCACAGAATCGGGGATGAGCGTGGTTTGCGCTTCAACTCTGCGATCCCTTCAGAATTGACACTCACGCGACCACACTTTTCTCGGCTGTGGCTGGTTGGTCGCTCTGGGTTGCGCCAGCGGCTCTCACTTGGTGGCTGGCACCTTATGAAGTTGCTTGGTGGCTGGCACCTTATGAAGTTGCAGATTTGCATGCAAAGCAAACAGCAAGGTGTCTGGCACCTTGAGATCCGGGCGCCTTAAGAGCCTTAAGAGCCTTAAGAGCCTTAAGATCCGGGATTCGGTCAGAACCACCCTAAAGATCGGTTTCCAGAGATCCGCTCTCTTATCCCGATCATCGTGAGCGACGTTTTGGCGTGGCTGCGTCCGAGAATGCGACACTGCAGTGAATCTGGGACGGAATAACCGACAAAGCTTCGGTAACGAACATTGTGCAATGTATGAAGTGTCATTAAAATTAACGGTTTCCTCATTTCCGTTTTGATTCAGAAAGTTCCTCTCCAATGCGTAAAGTTAAGATTCGATCGGCGTTCACCCTAGTGGAATTGCTGGTCGTGATTGCAATTATCGGAATTCTAGTCGGGCTGTTGCTGCCTGCGGTCCAATCAGCCCGCGCGGCGGCTCGTCGGATGCAGTGTGCTAACAACGTCAAGCAAATGGTTTTGGCCTGCCACAACCACGAAAGCGCCATGAAGACGTTGCCTCCTTGGGCGTTGGCCAAAGGTTCCACGACGGACTCGACGGCTAGGCCGACGATTTTCGCTTCTGGGCACTTCATGTTGCTGCCCTACATTGAACAAAACAACATCTATCAACGGGCGAATGGGATTTCATTTGAAGTCCGTACGGAGAAAGTCGCTTCTTTTGCATGTCCAGACGATATCACTCTTTCGGGCGGCGGATTTACTGGACGGGCAATTTCGAATCATGCAGCGCGGACAAGCGTTGGCGGTGTGGCTTATGGTGGAACGACTTATGCATTGAATGCAGCCTTGTGTACGGCTGCTTTGACCAACGGGCATCCGATGACAGCCACTGGTAAGTTCTCAAACGTGACCGATGGACTGAGCAATTCTGTGCTGACGGTCGAGCGTCAAGCCTACTGTTTCGGAGCGGATTTCCCACGTGTTGGCACACCTAACCTGAGTACTGGTTCGTTCACTTTCAGCATTTGGGCACGGGGCGGCCGACACGCTACCCACAGTCCCTGGGTTGATGGAGCTCCAGCCGCTGCGAATTTGACCGCTGTGAATAACGCTGGCGGTCCAGACGGTTACACATGGTGGGATTGCCCACTGCTTGACGCTCCGTTGCGCAACGCGGCCAACTTGACGGCTGGCCCGGGGCCAAGAAGCAGTCCAACCTTCCGGGCTGTTTTCAACGGTGTCCCGAATCCTGGTGGAATTCAAGATGGCCCAACGGAAACTCGTTGCGATTGGCGTCGCCCCCAAGCGATGCATACCGGAGTGATGACAACCGGCATCTCCGATGGTAGCGTTCGCGCGTTGAGTGCCAACATTGACGTCGTTACCTTCGAGCGCGTGTGCGTTCCAAACGATGGACAGGTGCTCGGCGCTGCCTGGAACGATTAAGCAGGTCATCGATCGCTCAGTTTTTTGGCATGGTCGCACTCGGCTTGTGCGACCTACCAGAACCATAGGGTCACACTTGGCTACGCCAATGTGTGACCATTTCGTTATGCCTTACAGTTGTTTTCTAAGTTTCACGGGAGTTCATGATGTCGTTTGCTCGCGCTCTAACAGTTGCTGCGATCTTGTTGGTTGTCGTTGGTTGCAACTCGAAGCCGAAGCTTTCACAGATCTCGGGCAAAGTCACTTTCAAGGATCAACCGGTTCCCGCCGGTTATGTTTCCTTTACACCTGATATGGAATCTGGAACGGAAGGCCAGATTCGAGTGTTCATGGTGAAGGACGGCGTTTACGACTCAGCGACTGATGCCGAGCCAGGAATTAAGCCGGGATCCTACAAAATTGATATCGCCGGATTCGATGGCAAACAGATTCCGATGTACTACCAGGGCAAACAGATCTTCAATCCGGTGAAGGACAAGCATGTAGTCCCTGAAGGCGTTTCCACCAAGGACTTTGTCGTCCCAGCTTCAGCGGGTCAAAACATCCGTTATGAGCAGACAGCCGATTTCTAGCTCGTTGGATTTTTTGTGCCCCACAATGAGCGTTAGTCGCCGGCAATACCTATGGTATAGATCCAAAACATCGGGCAATTTGCCATCGGCACTTTGACCGAGGGGCGCTGGAGCCCGTTCTATTTCGTCATTGCTTTGAAGATTCCAGCGCGCCCGGGGTCGACCGTAGCCAGTTGCTGGCTGTAGTTGGTAAAGCGCTGGCAACAAGCCGCAAGCGCCTCGATCAGCTCCGGCATCGGAAACTTGGCGACCTCCACGCCGCGATTCTCGCGATCATCTTGCAGAACTGAAACCATTGCTCCATTCACCACAAATGAATAGTGACAATAGTAACTGGCCATAATCAGCTTCGCGCTGCCCTGCGTGCGCAATGTTTCCAATAAGGTTCTACATCGCGGCAGCAGCATAGCCAAATCGTCGTTTAAACGAAGCTCGGCAAAATCGTCCCATTTGAAGATTAGCCATCCAAACAAATATGGCTCTTCCGAGCGAGTGTGGGAAGCAGTCAGCGAAGCTAGCGCGTCTGCTTCGCTCAAATCGCCTTCGGAGGATTGAATCAAGAACGTGACATCCATAGCTATACTCCAACCGCCTCGCACATGCCAACTATTTCGTCTCGTGAAAACTCCACCACTTCTAGCGGGTGAGCTCCGGTTGGCCAACCCTCACCAGGATGGAAGTGATTCAATGCGTAGGCGAAGTCACCATAACCGTTATCTACTACCGCACCAACTTCTACCATTTTGCCGTCTCCGATATCTACCCACATTGTATCGTCCGCATTTTTTGGCAACTGCCCTTTGGTAACTTCCTTCAAATACTCCGTTAACTTTTCGGCATTAGTTCCCGGTGGCCACATAGTGTTCTTCGCTTTTGCATCGCCCTTGGAGAAATACTTGGGAACATGGCGTCGGCACAAATAGTTACCAACGAGCTTGTAGTCGTCCGGCAATCCCTCAGGGCGCGGCAATTCACCAGGCGCAGCACTAGATGCGAGGTCAGGTGCGAATCGAAAAGCGGATTTTTTCTTGCTATCCGGCACCCAGCGATCGATCGTCGTAGTGAACTGCGTCTGTAACTTTGCGATTTTGGCTTGGCTGCCGTCACCAGTCATGCGTCGCAGGACCTGTTCAATTTGCTTTCCTGGCTGACGCAAATCCTTGTTCGACGAGGAGAATTCGTTCCAGGCGTCCAGCATTGTTTTGCATTGTCCGGGGAAATCGCCAAAAGTCCTAGCAAACGTTAGCAGGTTCTCAGGGCTTGCAGACAAACCATCATTAAAGACTTTTGACAGCGTATCTGGATGTTCGTGTGTTTTTCCATCTTGCTTAACATCGCCACTCATCCCGCCACTAGCGATAACTGACTTCATTTTGGTACGGTCTTCTGGATTGGTGAAAGCGTTGCTTACTTCCTTCAGCACAGTTAAAGATCCCTGCTTCACCAAAGGAGCGACAGGGGCGGGATGATCCCCCATACCACCATAGTTCATCATCCCCTTGAGATTCTGCTTGTCGGTTTCAGTTAGAGTTCCGATGAACCCATGCAGATCGTCTACGGAGCAAGACTCGGACATAAGTAACTCGGCAAACACACCAGGTCGCTTGGTGCTCGGTGCCTTATCAAATCCGCAGTCCTGCAAAACAGACTTCAACTTCGGAGCATCTTCTTCGCTTCCAAATTTTTTGGCTAGCGCCTTTAATTTTTCAACGTTCTTCGTACGCTGACTTGCTCCGTCTGAATCGCTACTATCGACATCGAATTTAAGCATATCCGCCAGGATTTCGGGTTTGTTGCCGAGTCCTCCGTCGGTAAGCAAGGTGCTCAGTTTCTGTCGATCAGCTTGCGCTTCTTCGGATTTACCACTAAATGCGGTTGCTAGTGTACGAAGTGCCTTGCCGTCGCCGGAACTTATCACTGTGAGGAGAACATTCTCTTGTTTAGTCAGCCCCTCTTTGAACAAATCTTCCAATGCAGTTACTTCATCCGTGGATGCGTCCTGGAAAGCGCTGCAAAGTGTTTGTAGTTCTTTGTTCGATCCTTGGGTACCGCCAAATTTCTTTAGCATGTCGGGCCCGAAGATGTCATAGACTCGATTGGACAATTCTTCATTCAGTTGTTTCGACTTCAGTGTTCCAACCATTAGCCCCCGTCGATCACTTCGAATATCGTCGAATCTCTCTTCGAGCTTCTGGAAGAGTTCCTGAGCACGAGGCATGTTCCGACCAACAGATTCCTTGTTTGCTTCCTTCTCGGCGTTCTTCTTCTCCAATTCGAACGTCGTCTTGACTTGTCCCGAGATGCCATCGAAGACATTCTTCCAGTTTTTGTTTAGGCGCTCTCGAATTTCATTGACGACGACCAAGGCGGCGGCATCGGCGATGGCTTTCGGATAAAGCTGCACAAACTCGTTTGCTTTTTCTTCAACAGAATCGAAAACTCGTTTGTCGAATTTTCCCTCTAGAGCCTTAGTTACCGAGTTGCGCAGTTCGCCAAGTTTCTTGGAAAAAACTTTATCAATACCTGGCGGATCCTTTGGTGCAATTTTGGCAAGAACTTGCTCTTTTCCGTACTCAAATTCTGAGGCGCTGGCCAATCCAGTCTTTTGCAAGAGTTCCATTTGCTTGCGAGCTTCGACAAGGCTTTTGCTCATTCCCAAAAGCTCTTCTCGCTTCATGGGAGGCGCTTTGCCTTTTAGGACGCTAGTAGGCAGCCCCTTAATGCTCGACAGCCACAGAGGCTCTGGAATCGATTGCCCAGGTAAGGCGTTTAGGCGTTTCCACTCGGCCAGAATCGAAGATGCTTCACTCTTAATTAGGTTATGGCATTCTGTAATGTCAGTTGATCGATCCTTGATCTTCGAGTCTGCAAGTTGGTTTCCAATCGCCCGCCTAAAGGTGCTCAATGCCAAGGCACACGCTTCCAACTGCTTTTCTGAGTCCTCGCCGTAGGGTGGAACGACCACTTTCTCCATGACGCTTGCTGGCAACAGCTTCTTGGCTTCCTCCAACAAACTGGATGTAGACTCTAAGGAGCTCTTCAACTGAGCTTCATACTCTTTGAGTTTGAGCTTTTGTACTTGGATGCTTTTGACAAGTTGAACTGCAGCCGTCTGCAGGGTCCCTAACGCTAGTTCTGAAGTCTTCAGAGCTTCATCGGTCACGATTGTCCCCGACAGGGGACCGGACACCGCTAACCGTTCGTTGCGCAAAGCGCTGGGATCGGAGTCAAGCGGTTGAGCCACCAACTCCAGTTTTGCGAGTATTTCTCTTTTTTTCTTCTCGCGACTCTCAATGATTAAGCGAACGCGCTCGATCTGGGATGCCAAGCCAGCCAGTTTTTCATCCATGGTTCGGAGAGAATCCATGTTCGCTTCCGCGCGATTGATTTCGACCTTCAACCCCGAGTAAGTCAACTCTATCGGGTCAAATTCAGAAGCAGGTGTACGTCCTTTGAGACTCTCCAATGCAAGCGCGCTGACTTCTGCAGTTGCATTCAGTTGAATCTTTTTCTGGTTAAACTCCTCTTGGGCCGCGAGATGAAGTTTCTTGAGCTCCTCCAACTTGGTGGACATCACGTCGACGTTGCTGAAGGAAAAGTTGCCTTTCGCATTTTCAAATTGGCGACGAACTGATACAAACTTTTCACGGTAGTCGGAGCCCGCGCACTTAGGGTCGATCTGCGTCTTATACTCACTCGCCAATTTCTCATGCTTTGTCTTGGCTTCTTTCATGCGATCCGCGTGCTCTTTAAGCACGGTGTCTCGCACTTCAATCGAAGAAGACGAGCCCGTAGCTAGATCGAGCCTGTCGATCACCGACGGAAAGAAAGCAGGCATGATCTCTGCAAGTTCGTCAACGACTTTTGACTTTGACTCAGTAACATCGGAGGACATGGCAGTTTCCTATTGAGCGGTCCGTGCTTCGAATTCACGCTCAAGTGCTGCGAGCGTCGCATCCAGCAGGCTGTACACATTTGATTCAACATTGGTATGTTTGGCTGCCAACAGTTCCAATCGCTGCAGAGTCACTGCGGATTTTAGCAGACTTCGATAACGTGCAAGGACAACTTTGGCATTTCGAAGGCTCTCATCCGCTTTGGGTCCTGGACCCGCGGACATAGCAGCATCGATCAAATCGCTAAGCTCTTCTCCAAATGCCGGGATTAGACTGGGCATGGCAGCCACAGCGGCCTTCACTTGCTCAAACCTTGGATCCGATTTAACGTCATCGCGATTCAGTAGTGAATTACCGATCGAGGAGAGGTTGTTCACAACCTGCGCCTGGGCCTTTCGCCAGTCCAGCAGGAGCTTCGTGTAAGCGACGAGACCTCGCGGCGATTTGCCTGCGGATTTGATCTCGGGTTGTTTGGGCACATTCCCAGCCAGTAATCTCTCAAGACTATCGAGGCTAACGTTGGCTTGATCGAACGCTTTCTGCTGCGCTAGGCCTCCAGCTTGCAAGGCTAACGCTTTGGCTTGCTCCTTCAAGGCTTCATCGGCGATTGCCTTGACCTGCGGCAGAAGCGATTTGAGCCTCGCATTGAACTGGTCGCTGGGATTGGGGGTAGCGTCTGGTACATTCTGAGTCGCTAGCCGATAGCAGTCCGTCAGCTTAGTGACGGCCTGCTCGAGCCCATTGACGGACTTAGACAGAGCATTGGCCTCCGTCAACAGTTTCACAATCGCCGGTACATTGGGACCTTTAGCTGCAATTACCGACTTGATGGTAGGCAACCAAGCTGCCAGCTTGGAGCTCCAGTCGCTTGCAGCAATCGGCTGAGCGGCAATCGGCTGAGCGGCAGAATCGCTCACTCCAGCAGTTGCGGAACCCGAGTTCGAGTTCGAAAACTGACCAGCCTCAACCGGGTTCTGCGCGCTCCCTAGCTCCCTAAGAAGCACCTTTAGCTCCTCTAGTCGCTGAGCAGCCTCTGCGCTTTGGTCTTGATCGAAATGCGTTCCGATCTGTAAGCACAGGTTGTTGATTAAGGTCGCGCGATCAGGATGGGCGTCGCAGGCGGCGAGCGCCGAAGGTTGTAGTTTCAAAAACTCGTTAACCAACGGGTCTGATTCATCCAGCACCAAGCTTGGCGTATCTACGATTTCAAAATAAGGTTTACATTTGAAATCGGCAGACTCTTCCAAAAAGCTCCTGAGCGCCGCAGTTTTAACCGGCTCACTTTCGAAGCCATCGGAGCGAGCGAGCACGAATCGAAGACTGGGACCCGAACCATCGACAGTCCCAAAATAAAACTGTCCCTTGCCCGATTCCTTGGCCTCTTTCTTACGCTTCTCTACATTACCCTTCTTATAGACAACCAAACTGACGACCGAAGTCCCCTTACAAATCATGGCAAACTTGCGGGCTTTTCCTTTTTTTGCATCTTGCAAAAAGCTGATCGAGTCCTCGCTCATTACCGGTCCGTCTTGCTTAGCCATTTACACCTCGTGGCAATGCGTCGTGTAGTTCGCGCTATACCGCTTTCAATAGTCTCGTGAACAAGCAGACTAGCCGAATTTTTGCTTGTTGCAAGTAGCGATTCGTTCGGCACATCGATTGCGAAGCATAGAGCTGCTTACAGCATTACCCCCGCGCCTTCATTTCCAGTGCGGTTAAGGTTGATTTACGTCGGTGAAAATTCTTCGTAGCTAATCGGCTGCTTCAATATGCCTTGAAATTCTGCCACGTCGGTCACCTGTGCGATGACCTTCTCCGCCCCTTTAGTCGTGAAAAAGGTTCAAAAATGTCTGGCAACAACTCACGATCAATTCCACTGCCCGTATCAGAGACGATAAGCTGCATGCGATCTCAACAGATGGTGTTTGGGCGGCACGCTCTGAGGCTTTGCGAAGGGCCTTTTCGAGGGTTTTGCTTGGCCACGCCCTTCGCAAAGCCTCAGAGCGTGCCACCCTAAAATCCAATTGGAATAAAGCACTAGCACATTCTGCGGCAGTGCTTTAACGCTTCGGGTATTTTGGCAGACTACTCATGCACCATCCAGGTTACTCGTCTTCATCTGTGTCTTCATCTGTGTCTTCATCTGCGTCTTCATCCTCATCTGTGTCCGTGTCCTCATCTGTGTCACTCTCAGTCTCCTCCTCCGTGGATGCATCTTCGCTATCCATTTCGGCACTTTCTTCGAGAGCTTCATCTTCAGAACTTGAATGATCGAATTGCACAAACACTTCCTTGTTGCGATGCGGAATCGGTAACATGCCAACTTTGCGAGCGGCGCTGATATCGACTATGTGATACTCGCTTTCCGACTCACTTTCGAACTTTTCTCGCGCTTCGCTAAGTTCATTCACGCCAATCGTGATCGCGGCCACGAAGCTTGGCCATGAGTACTCATCGCGATTGGATTCTTCTACGGCATTCTCCAAAGCTTCGAAGACCTCTTCCGGTTCTTCGACGGCAGCGCCCAGAAGGGTCGTTTCCAGAGCTACCAGCTTAGTGTGTTCAGGGTCGAGATAGAAACCGATGTAGCAATGCCCAGGAACGAGAATCAGCCTAGCCTCGATATCGATCTTGCGTAGGATCGACGCGAAGAGCACGGAACCATCGACGCAGTTGGCTTGCTGATTGTTGATCGTATCCTCAAGCAAACGCACGTTCTGGCTGAGAATGATTTCGGAATCCACGGCTGTTTTGGTGATACTGCTGTAACGTACGTCACGAGCGACCAGCAGGTCCCAGATCGCATACACCTGCAACAGCACTTGTTCTTCTTTGAGCGATTGGTACCCCGTAAAGTTATCGACCACGCCAATATCGAGAGCTTCTCGCAGCAGTTTGTCGATAAACGGGTGTTGTTCGTTGACGTACGAGGCAATTACAAAGCTGGTGTCGAGCACACTGTCTCCGAGGACGACTTTCAAGGGGCAATCGTTGACGGAGCGAAAGGTAACGGTGGTTGATTTTTCCTCGGCGTCGCTATCGTCGACGACCGCGCGAAAACTGACATCAGCAGGAGTGGCCTGCGAACATTCGCTGAGTCTATCGAAGCGGTACTTGATCTTTGGGAAGATCCTATACGTCTCTCCTTTTTTCTCCAATCGACCAACAAAGCGGCTGGGTTCCATAAACTCATTACACTGAATGGTAACTTCGATGGCCGCGTCGTCGTGTGGAGCGACGATTTCGATTCCAAGCAAGCCGTTGATATCACCTAACTCCGTAGCCGACGCCTGGGCATCGCTAGGCTTGATTGCCGCTGTTCCGATGATGAACGATGGGAAAAGCTGCTTGTCCCAGCCTACTATGGGAGTAAATTCGGCTTGTACCGATCTCGATAGTGTGACTGCAGCAACAAATAGAATGAGGAAAAGCTTGTGGTTCATCTTGGTTTCGCTAGGAGAAGGGACTGAGGGTAGAGGTATTCGGTTTTGAAACGAGTTGTGTGAGTAGGTTGCAAGTAGATAGTGCCTAGTGCTTCATCCAACTTTGATTTGGGGGTTGATTGGGTTTGGTGGCACGCTCTGGGAGGGCGTGATTCGAGCGACATTCGCCACGCCCTTCGCAGAACCTCAGAGCGTGCCACCCAAAATTAAAGTTGGGTGAAGCATTAGCTTTCCACTCGATTGCGACCATTCTTCTTCGCCATGTAGAGCCTTTCGTCTGCTCGCGACAGCAGTTCGGTGGGGTTGATTGCGTCGTTCGCTGGATGGACGCAGCAAACACCGATACTTACGGTGATCGGAATCTCGACCTGTTCGAAGTGAACTGGTTCCGAAGCGGTAGCGTGCCGCACGCGCTCGGCAGCGTGCAGCGCCTGCTCAAGGGTTGCAGGTGCGCACAACATCGCAAACTCTTCGCCGCCATAACGCGCTAGGACTTCGCCGCTGCGCAAGACGGACACGGCGCGTCCAGCGAAATCAGCCAGGACTTTATCGCCCGCAAGATGTCCGTAGGTATCGTTGATCGATTTAAACTTATCGAGATCCATCATCAGCAGACAAAGCGACTCTTGACCGCGTTTGGCTTGCTGGATTTCTCGTTCGAGCGTGTCTAGCAGAAATCGCTTGTTATAGACTTGGGTCAAACCATCCGTGGTCATCATTTTGAAGATGATCTCATGGTACTTGGATTCGACGCCATCTATGGTGATGAATTTGTAGATATGGTTTCCGAAACGGACGCGATCTCCCGATTTCAAGCGGGAGGAGCTTACGCGTTGTTCGTTCACAAACGTACCGTTCGTCGAGCCCAGATCCTGGAGGAAGTAGTCTTGTCCGTCGAACAGGATTTCCGCATGTCGGCGTGAAATCGAGTCTTCACAGACACAGAGCTCACATGACTCATCGCGGCCTACGACCATCGGTGAATCGGAGAGTTCCACCGGTTGATCTAGCGGGCTCGCAGGGTAGATCCTGACGAGCATCCCGCCGACTGCGGCAGCTTGCGGCATGTGAACGCAAAACGAGTTGGAGAAACGGGTCGCTAGGCTAGTCATCGTGGGCCTTTGATAAGAAGACACTAGGTTGCTTGGAGCTTCCAACCGACTTGAATGGAAGTGATGCTCCTCTGGCATTGTGCGTCACACTCACTGGGAGCGTTTTTTCTTTTGGGTGAGTCGCTGCTGATGATGCCGCAGCGATCGACGTTTGTGATGGTGTGGATACCAACTCGCCGCGATTAGTGTCGACTTTGGTGTCGTCGTTTTGATCGTCTGGCTCCAACTGCGCGGTAGGGCTTGGCAGACTAGTGGTATTCTGCGGAGCAGTGCGCGTTCCCACGAAGGATCCGAATACACCGAGCGAGCCGATGAGCAGCCACGATGCAGCCGTGACACCAACCGCAATACCTGAACCAATCGCTAACTTGCGTTTAACATTGGCTTTGCCGCAGATCGGTTCTTGTGCAGTGGGCAGGGAAGGCGGGCAGCTTAAGTGATTACGATTCTTCAAGCTGGCGTGGATAAGCTGACAACTTGCAGGTCGCTCGCTGGGGCTTTTGGCGACCATGGCTTGAATGAGATCCACTAACCAACGTGGGTGTTTATGTTGCGGTTGTTCCAGCCATCGCGGTTTGTCGTGCAAGTGTGCGTGTAATTTGGCGGTAAGCGATGGATAGCGGCAATCTGGAAATGGCACATCGCCGCTGAGCAGATAAATCAACGTGCATCCCAAGCTGTAAATGTCACTGGCAGCGTCCGCTTGGGAAGCATTGCAAGCCTGCTCGGGCGCGACAAAATCCACTGTCCCCATAAGGCAGCCAGCTTGCGTTAACGACTGATGGGCTGTGGACCTTACGAGCCCAAAGTCGAGGAGTTTGGCAGTACCATCGGGCTGGTAGAAAACATTCGAGGGCTTGATATCGCGGTGAAAGTAGCCGTGCTGATGTGCGAAGCTGAGTGCATCGGATAGTTGCATGGCAATGGAAATCACGGACTCCACGTCTAGTTGGCCGGCTGCCCCAACACAGCTGGCTAGATCTTGCCCCTTGAGCAGTTCCGTAACCAGGAACGGTCGCCCCTGCCACACGCCCGCGTCGCTGGCCATGACGATGTTGGGGTGATCGAGCTTTCCAAGGGCCAGAGTTTCGCAGCGAAAACGATCGATGGCTTCGGAGTTATCGCGAAGCGAGTCGGAGAGCAGCTTGAGAGCGAAGTGTTTGCCCAGTGTTTCGTGGCGAGCTTCGTACACACAGCCCATTCCACCTTGTCCGATGACGCGAATCAGTGTGTAGCCTGCAATCGATTCGGGCAACGCGCCAACGAAAGCAGGTCCGTTGTTAACGGCGCTAGCCCCGACCGGAATCCCCAGGATGCGAGTATCGGCTGTCATGCAGATCGCAGCGAATAAGTGTATTGACGCTTGTTTTTGGTGGATGGGGCATCTGAAAACCTAGGCTAGACCTGTGACCGCAACGAAGTTTAAGGGCACGAGTCCCATGAATAGTTCTCGCTGCGCTGCCTTCGTGAGCCGATTATGCGTTGAATTCTGATTATTCAAGCACCCATTGAGTGCCACCAAGGCTACGCTGCTGAGGTCAATGACTGCGGCAGCAAAACGGTCCCTCATCGCTTGGATTCCTCACCATTTGCGACTTGCCAGCGATTGAAAGATCTGCTACTTGCGAAAGCGTGTCTTAAGTCAAGACGGAGTTACTCCTAGGTGGAAGAAGCCATGACTCGCATAATTGTAATACTTGCCGCAATCCTGTTACTTCTCCCCTTGGGCTGTGCAGCGACAAAAGACACAAAACCCCAAACACTACAGGACTGGGGAATTGGTTCACGACCAAAATGGCCTTGATTTCAAAACGCCTTGGTTGCTTAGAAGCAATCCAGACGATGTGTGGTTTGGTTTTTCATAAAGCGAAGCGTTAGTTTTGATGCTCCTATTGGTCGTTATGAAGCAATCCTGAGGACGTTTTGCTTTGTTTTCACAACCCGAAGCGTTAGCGAGGGACCAGTCTGCATCGTCAATTCGACGCCCTAACTCGGTCCCTCGCTAACGCTTCGGGTTGCGAAAGTCCGAAACTAGCAACATCAGAACCGACGCTTCGGGTTACCTTTTCAGCAGACTCTCCTGGGTTCGCAGCATCGCACTTGACACGTTGGGTCGGATTGTGCGAAACCAAGCCATAGCCTCTGCATTAGTAATGCTCCGAACAGGACACTAAGGTGGGTAGGGCTGAGAACTGACCAAGAAAGGAAATCTGCCATGTTCGCCTATATCATCAATATGGATAACGCCGTAGAACGTTGGGCGCATGTCAAATCTTCCTTTGAGAAGACTGGGATTCCCTATGAAAGGATTTCCGGAGTCAATGGAAGGCAGATGCAGCTGCCAATACCCGAGTTTGATGAACGTCTTTACCGCAGACGGCACGGTAAACTGCCTAACGCAGGGCAAATAGGTTGTTACCTCAGCCACCTACGGGCGCTGGATCGTTTCCTTGAATCCAAACACGACTTTGGAATCATCTGCGAAGATGACATCAACCCAGTCAGAAATTTGCGGAATGTTGTTGAGGAAGCAGCCGCGTATCGCGATAGCTGGGATATCCTACGGCTATGCGGATTTCACAATAGTCACCCGCGGCATCTCGTGCAGTTAAGCGACGGTTATTCGATCGCCGTCAACTTTACGCGACTCTGCGGTACTGGCGCGTACATGGTGAGTCGCCACGCGGCGGAAGTGCTGCGCAAAGCGTTAGTCCCTATGTGGCTTCCCATCGACCACGCTTTAGATCGAGAGTGGTCCTATGGATTGACTGCAGCTTCAATCTACCCGTTGCCGGTTAGCCAGGTCGACCATGCGTTCGCTAGCCAGACGACGCCGACCCAAAACGAAAAATTGCCAGCTTGGCAACGCTACTGGACGGTGTTTCCTTACCGTGCCTCCAACGAAATCAAGCGAGTTATCGCGCGTGGCCGCCAATTGCGACGGGCCCGTACGAGTCTCGCCGCCTAATCGGCGAATTAAGCGGCCTCGCGAACAAACAGATATTCGTGGTTCGTCCTTGAGATCCAAGCGATCCGAAACCCCTGACGACGCAGTTCACTAACGGTCGTATTCGTCGCTTCGATTCCAATTCCTGGGAAGAAGTGGTGAAACTCGACGAGCAATTGCTTGACCTTGGCAATCGAGCCATTCTGACACAACTGTTTCAGCACCGGATACTCGGCTCCTTCGATATCCATCTTCAGAACATCGCAGCCGACATGGCCATTTGAACGCAGCAGTGAATCGAATATCTGGCAGGGAACTTGATACGCAGTGCTAGCGGCGTGCGATTGATGCACCGAAGCGGAAACTTGGTCAGCTGAGTTCGGATTGGGTTCATAGAAGTCCAGGAACCCGTCCTGATCGCTAAGCGCTATCGGATGGAACTTGAAGTTAGCTGTCGAGACATGCTCCCGCACCCAGGCAACTGACTTCGGAGTTGGATCGTAAGCGTACACGCTCAGTCCATAGCGCTCCATGAGCGATTGATCAAAAGTTGCATCTTGCCCGATACCAACTGAATAGACGATTGAGCTCGCATTAAGCGAGTCTCTTGCGATCGCCCAGCCACCATAGCTGCTGCCGTGAAACTCGGTCGCGATTCGCCGGTCAACCCAGTGAAAGGTCTCTCGCCCTACCATGGCCTTGAGGACATTGAAGCGACGAACGGCGCGATAAATCATGGGAAGGCTCCTAACAGGTCGCACAGAGAGGTTCCTCGAAAGAGGGAATGCTGTGTGCGTTGTTAGTCTTTTTGCCCCGTTGCGAGAATGTCAGTTTTGTTAAACTGCGAAACAGGGCAATTATCGAGTGCTAGCAAATAGCTAACTTGCGGCGCGTCAAAGCGGAAGCGGCCCAGTTGCTTGCCCTGATTCGCACACGAGGGAACACTTGTGAACGAGTGTTCAAAGGGTGCACGAACATAGTGAAGGCACTATGTTCGGCGAGCAATTGGGATTGGCAACCGGTTTCGGTTTAGATCACACCGCCGTGAACGCGGTAGGGAGTCATGTGGTCGGGTTGGTCGGTAAACCAAATGCGCTCCCACTCTTGGAGCATCAAGCGTAGGTTTTCCGAGGTGTAGATTAACTGCTCGGCCCGACGTTCTTTGATAGCAGAATAAATGGGAATGACGCAGCCAGTGGTGCTCAAACACACTAGCAACATCGCAGCACAAATCCAGCGTCGCATCGTAGTTCCTCCGTGAACCTCAGGCTGGGCGAGCTGAGCGTCAGCTCAGTCGTCGCGTTAATTTCGTCTTGGCCAAGTGTGTCTTCGTTTCCGAAATCAGGCCGTCAGTCCGATTAGTTGGCCGAGTTATCCTCGTCCTCATTGTCGTCGCCATCGGTCGCAAAGTTGGCTCGCTTCTTCTCTTCCGCGAGAGACTTCTCCAACTCCTGGACTTTTGCTTCCATTAACTTGCCAGGCTTGAAGGTCACGACCAGTTTCTCAGGTACGTCGACCTGATGACCAGTTCGTGGGTTACGAGCTTTCCGAGCCTTGCGTCTCTTTACTTGGAACACTCCAAAGTCGCGCAGCTCAACTCGCCCCTCTTCTAGCAACGTTTCTACAATGCCATCGAACGTTAGCTGAACAACCTTCTTGATATCCAGTTGCGTCAGTCCCGTCTTATCGGAAATCGTCTTCACGATCTCTTTTTTAGTCACTTGGCTACCTCCTTCGCCGATGCCGACAAATGCCATAAGTCATTTGCAGGCAACAAGTTAATCCAGCGAAGTCTACTAGTCAAGTACTAACTCGTCAAGATGCCCGACCGCTCAAACGGGCGGTACGCAGCACGGCCGCGTTACCAAGCACCTTGTCCTAACCACTGAATCGGCGTTACATCCGTCAAACTTTACTGAATTCGACTATTCGACAAATCCGTGACAACCCGAACCTCACTCGGCTCGGGCACCTTGATGAATGCGAGTAACACTGCCCCACCAAAACTGGCCCGCCATCGCTTTTGTCCTTGGACTTGGAGGTTATAAGATTCAAGGGCTGCCTGCAACGCTGAAGATCCGCCAATGCTTGCATTCCAGCGCTCGGACAGATCGTTTGCCGCGGGTATCGCAGCCAAGCTTTTGCCGATCTTGTCGAACAAGGCTTCCAGGTCATTGGCTTCCGCCACCTGCTGAACCGCTTGGCCCGTACTGCGGAAGCGGTCGATCTTCAACCGAAACTGTTCCCCCAACTCCATCGCCAGCAACCGCTTATCAACTCCCTCCGCAACCAGTTTTTCCAATTTCGAATAGCGTGGTGCCAGTTCGGTGGCTACTGGACGCCAGGCACTGGTCGACAGCTTCGCAGCCTCTTCAACTTCACCATAAAGCCAAAGTAGGTAAGTGAAGAAAGCTGCTCCGAGAAGCACACTTCCGCCTACAAGCAAGGCCATCTGTTTGCCATTCCAGCCCCGCGGCGGCGTACTTCTTTCGCTGGGGTTGGTTGCTGATGAATCTGTTTCGGTCATATAAATTTGGGTCATAAGCGGTGAGTGAACGGAGATCCTTCCAAGTGTAGCGACTGGGGACAGGTTTGGGTGGGTGTGGCACTTTTTCAGCAGACGGTTAAGCCTCAGCCGCGAAATCAGGTGTCGTGTTATGATACTTGCCAAACAATGCCAAGTAGGAAACTCGACATGTCATCCACCGCACTCCCCCAAGCCGAAAAAGTCCTCCGAGACGTTTGGGGCTACGAGTCGGTTAGGCCGCTGCAAGAGAAATCGATCCGCTGCGTGCTTGACCGTCGCGACAGCTTAACCGTTCTCCCCACCGGCGGTGGTAAATCGATCTGCTTTCAAGTCCCCGCGTTGTGTGTTGATGGCTTGGCAGTCGTCGTCTCGCCACTGATTTCGCTGATGAAGGACCAAGTCGATGCACTGCAAGCCTGCGGTGTGGCGGCAGCGTTCGTCAACAGCAGCCAATCGATGGAGGAGAAACGCGTTGTCGCTGACCAGATGCGAACTGGGTCGCTTAAGCTACTGTACGTTGCTCCCGAGCGATTGTTGACGGACCGCATGCTCGACTTTCTGAGCACGACCAAAGTCTCCTTTTTTGCGATCGACGAAGCGCACTGCATCAGTAACTGGGGGCACGATTTCCGTCCGGAATATCGCGGTTTGCGAGTCCTCAAAGAACGTTTTCCCCGCGCGTCGGTGCACGCATTTACGGCCACTGCGTCGGGCCCCGTTCGCGAAGATATCGTCGCTCAGTTGGGACTTGGCAACGCTTCGGTCCTAGTTGGAGATTTCGATCGCCCCAATCTGATCTATCGCATGCTGCGTGCCAACAATCGGATGCAGCAGGTTGTTGAAATCCTCATGCGCCATCGCGGCGAATCTTGCATCGTCTACTGCATCAGTCGCAAGGAAGTAGAGCGCACGGCAGAGATGCTCAAGCAAATGGGCTTTACTGCCTTGCCCTACCACGCCGGCCTCGATGACGCGCAGAGAAAGGCCAATCAGGACGCGTTCATCAAGGAACAGTGCGACGTTATCGTAGCCACCGTCGCTTTCGGCATGGGCATCGACAAATCCAATGTGCGTTGTGTAATTCACGCTGGCATGCCAAAGTCAATTGAACATTACCAACAAGAGAGCGGCCGCGCGGGGCGCGATGGCCTGGAATCTGAATGCGTGCTGCTGTACTCGGGCGCTGACTTCATGACTTGGAAGAAGATCATGGAAAGCGACAATCAAGCCGCTTTCGAAGGCGCCGTCAAAGCCCTTAACTCCATGAACAACCTGTGTTCCAGCACAGTTTGCCGCCATCGCGCACTTGTCGAGTATTTTGGCCAGACCTATTCCAAGCCCAGTTGCGAGGCGTGCGACGTCTGCTTGGACGAATTGGAACTCGCCGACGATCCAATCACGATCAGCCAAAAGATTCTGTCATGTGTCGTTCGTCTGGAGGAACGTTTTGGTGCCGTGCACACCGCCAAGGTGCTGGTCGGTGCCGACGAAGCACGTCTGCGAGAATTGAAGCATGACAAATTGAGCACCTATGGATTGATGGCGACCGAAGGGCTGGCTGCAGTCCGCATGTGGATTGATCAGTTGATTAGCCAAGGATTCTTAAAGCGAACAGGTGAATATCAGGTCCTCTCGCTGACCGAAAGCGGCCGCAGATTGCTGAAGCGTGACGGCAACCCGCGGCTTACCGTGGCCGCACAGCCAACCGCCAAAAAACGGAGTTCGTCCAGTGGCGAGCCTTCGTGGGATGGAGTCGACCGCGGTTTATTTGATGCACTTCGGAAACTTCGAAGCGAATTGGCCCTCGCTCGCGGAGTACCTGCTTACGTGATTTTCGGCGATGAGCCGCTACGCGATTTCGCTCGTTACCGCCCAACCTCAGTCGCTAAATTTGCCACGATCCGAGGCGTGGGTGAGCAGAAGAAAGAAGATTTTGCCAAGACCTTCGTGTCCGCTATAAGCGAGTACTGCCAGCAACATCAACTGAGCACCGATCTGGATACCAGCCTCAAGCCGGCACCGGTTGAAACTAAAGTTGCTATTCCGAATAGCAATTCATTCGCCGCGTTTGAGTTCTTCCGCAAGGGTGAGTCGCTGGATGTCATCGCCAAGAAACTCGATCGAGCCTATTCGACCATCTGCAGTTATTTAGAAGATTACTTGCGTCACGAGAAGGTCACCGACTGCACTCCTTGGGTCGACCCCGACACTCGCGACCAGATCATCGCCGTCGCGCATCTAGTCGAAAATCGTCGGGTCAAACCGCTCTTTGAGCACTTCAAAGCCAAGATCAGCTACGAGACACTGCGCATTGTCATGATCTGCCACGAGAATTCGAAAGCAGCCGGTTAAGTCGCGGCCGCTGGGACGTCGAAATGCTTGAAGGTTTGTCGATTATTGGTAGCGGAAACCGTCAAGGTTTTCGTGAACCACCGCAATACTCTCGAAATGCTTGACGCATTCCGCTACCCCAAAAATCAAATGTGGACAGAGCACTAATTGAATAAGCGATTAGGGTGTGGGGGCAGGAGCTGACTCGGCAGGTGCGGCTTCTGTTTTGGCAGCTTCTGTCTTGGCCGCTTCTGCTTGCGCCTGAGTCTCAAGCTCTGCAATGCGTTTGCTAATAGCGCGATGTTGTTCGGCCATGGGCAGATTGCCGGTTGCTTCGTACAAGGCAACGATGCCGTCATGGAAATCTCTGCGACCAGGTTGCCGTTCAATAGCCGATTCGAGGGCTGTGATGGCCTCTGTGCGGCGATTGAGACTGGCCAGGACCTTTGCCAGCGTATCGTGGTAGTCGGCTGAGCGTGGTTCAATCTGCACCGCCCGTTGCGCATAGGTGAGCGCTTCTTCACGTCGCTCAGGCACCAAGTCGTCGAGCACGTAAGCGAGATTGTTCAGGTACTGGGCCGCATTCGGGAGTCGCGAGACGACTTGTTCCAGGTGAGGCAAAGCGGCCGCATAATTCTTGCGGATCAAATACAACTCGGATATCCAAGCGTGAGTAGCTGCCGTGGCTTTTCCCTCGGCCAGGAATTGCTGCAGGGTCTTGATCCAATCGTCGCCCGGTGATTTGCCGTTGAGTCGCGCGAGCTTGGCGATTTCTTCGGCAACCATTGGATTCGTCGAGTCGGTACGTAGGGCGTTATCCAGCATCTGCAAGTCGCAAGTCCAGGAGTCACCGTTTCGCTTTAGACTCTTCATGTACCTAAAACGAAAGACCTCCGACAGTGCCCGCGTCAGTTCAGGAGAGGCTTCGATTTGTGCACCAGCTCGTACAACTTGCTCGGCCTCGTCTAGCTTGTCACCAAGCGCAAGAATCTGAAAGAGACCAAGTCTAGACTTTAGGTCACTCGGATCGCGTTCTACTTGTTCACGAAAATGTGCTTCGGTTTGCGTGGCGGCTTGTTCGGCCAACACCGGGTTCTCGAGTTGGGCTGCGCGCTGGGCGAGAAGGATGCCGTTAGCGGGATTCTGTTCAGCCGCTTTCTTCAGCAGTTCCAAGGCGGTTTGGCGATCGTTGAGCCTCAAGAACAATTCGCTGCCGAACACCAACAGAGCCTCAGGGACTCGCTCCCATTTAACTGCCTGCTGCACATGATGTGCGACCAGTTTAACGTTCTCACTGGTGATCGGTTGCCGCAGCAAGTTTTGGGCAATCCAGGCGTGCGCCGGTGCATAGCCAGGGCGATTGTCGGGGGCGATTTTCGCAAGCATCTTCTGGGCTTGGGCTACCGCGCCGCGCTGAGCCATAGTGACTGCGATCACGAACTGACTACGCTCATTGGGCTCCAGCAACTGCACGCGCCGGAACAGTACCTCGGCGAACCTTGAGAGTTCCTTCGGTTCCTTGGCGGCTTGGGACTCTGTTGCATCAGCCTTAACGACTGGCTGGTCGGAAGGCTTGTCGACAGCCTGGTCGGCTGACTTGTCCCCGGTTTTTTCGGTCGTTTTCTCAGGGGCCCAAGATTGTTCCCAGTCCGCGATCTCTTTCTCGCCAAGTGAAAGATAGTGATTGGCGAGTTTATGTTTATCTAAGCGACTGCCTGAAAACACCAATCCAGCAACGGCCACCAGAAACATCAACGGCGTACTGGCTAATGCGATTTGTTTCCATTCACGGGTCAAGATCCAGTCGACGATGAAGCCAACAAAGGACACCATCCACCGCGTAGGGTCTAAGTTAATCTGCATGTTGGAAACGCCCCAATGTAGAAATTCGCCCGCCCCCAAAGATTTGGGGCCAATCTCAATTCTACATTGTAAACCGCATTTCTGGGTATTTAACAGTTATTCTCGTCGCAACGAAAACGACATGTAGTGCAATCCTGTGTCGTCATCAACCAAGAAACCGCCAGCAGGTGCTAAGTACTTGGCAATTACGGAGAAAGGAGGCAATTCGCGTTTATCCAAGCCGGCCAAAAGTGCCTTGAAAAAGCCGTTGCTATCGGCGACCTGACGCAATCGATCGCGATTTTTTGGATCGCGTGCTAACTCATAAAACAATTGTAGGGATTCTTCCGGCCGGGAATAACTCAGCGTCGAACACTCTTTGTTTTGAAGCTGAGCGGTAATGCGGTCGGAAATCAATTCAAAGTCCAACGCTTGGCTGAGCTTTGCTGTGGAGCCGCCCAGGCAATCCGAAACTTGACGCATCATGTATTTGGAATCGGCCATGATTAGATAGTCGTCGACAAAAGCCACACAGATTTCGGGCTGACGAACTACGTTATCCGATTCTCCCAAGCCGCCGCGACGGCCGACTGTCATGACTCGCGCCGTCAGCTTGCCAAAGTTCTCTGTGCCGACTTCGGTTCTCGCTTCAATCAACTCAAAAATCTTCGGCAGGATCGTGTTCTTGATGTACTCCGCGTTCTTCATCTTAATCGCGTACACATTCGATCCACTGTTGATGGTTACTGGGCGAACGAAGCCTTGCAACAACGTTACCCGACCATCGAGATTATCAAGAATGTCCTTGCGTAGGTCTATCTGCAATCGATCGCTAGCCCGCGCCAGGACTTCCTTGTCAAACGCCTCTGGACCACGGAACTGATTGAACAGTTGTTCGATAGCTTGCAGAGTCGATGCGAAATCCCAGTTGATAGTACTGTAACTTGCTACGGATTCAGGCACCCAGTCCTCAGGAGTCGTGGAGCCCTTCTTGGGACGCAGCAAACCCATGATGGATCGTCGTGGACTTTCCAGCGAAAGATGAAGATGCGCGATGGAATCAAAATCCGGCGGGGCCACAATCCAACTGCCACCGATTCCCTGAATGCCATCCAAGCCAAAGGCGGGTAGCATCGCCAGAACCATCGACGACGTTGCGGTACTAGGTGTAAACTGACGCACCATAGCCATCGGATCCGCGTAGAAAGACAACTGTGGACGCTCACCTTGGGTTCCAACACAACGTGACAGGATGCCCGTGAAACGTCGGTTGTCCGCCAAACTGCTCCACTCACCCGCTGTCCCTAACCACACAGCGGACAACTGCTCCAAGTAGTTCGGGTCGGTTGTTGCAATCATCACGCCGTTATCAATGAAGTAACCAAAACGCTCTTGCTGCCGATTAGGGTTTTCGTAACGGTGAAGTGTGAGTCGGTCGATTACTTTTTGGCTGTGCTGAATGTCAGCGGACATTGATTTCTCAAGCCGCTCGAGCATTACTTGAACGCCAGTAATTTCTTCACCAGCGTCTAGCAGCAGAGCCAACGCGGGTTCTTCAAGTTGAATGCTGACGGTGGTCTTGTCAGCCGCCTGCTTGCGACTGGTCTTGGCCGTAGCCTTGTCACTGGGCAGCAACGCGACCGCGAACTCGCCATTCGGAATCGAAAGCAGTTCGTCGAGGTTTAGTCCGATGCTCTCTTGCATCTGCGAAGTGCTATTGACCAAGGTCCCATAAAACTCAGCAAAAATCGGCTTGAGCTCTTCGTCATTTCCGAGTTTTCCAATTGAGCTCTTCTTGAGGTCTTCTCGAAGCTTGGCAACATTATCGATTCGGACGTAGGCCAGCGTCTTCTCTGGAAACAATTGAGGTGCGGTCAATCGCGGTGCTTCCTGCGCGAGGCCATTACCACACACAATGAGCAGCCCCAGCAGAGAAAAGAGAGCCCTCAGGGGATTACAACGCATGTCTTACTCCAAAAATGAGACCATACTGAAGTCGTTTTTTCGCCGAATCGCCAAGGTCAGCAGAATACGACGTTTGGGGCTGAAGCAATGTTGATGCTCGGCACTCGGAAATTTGTGAATGAAAAATCGGATTGCTCAGCAAAACCATCAGGAAAACTGATACACTCGCGAGTGGTAAGCAATTCTTCCGATGAGCGAAACACGGAAACCTATTTTACCGACTAACGCGTCCCGTTCATGTTCGTCCGCCAGCCTTCCATATTGGAATTTCCAAGAATTCTTTATGGCTAACCAGAACGCTGACGCTCGGCTGGAGTTCAACAGTCCGTGTCAGGAACGCGTAAGTCGGCTCAAATTTCGCAGATTTATACCATCTGCCTAGGGGAATAAGCATGGCCGCCAACAGATTGCAAGTAACGCCAGGGTTGCAAATGACGCTGGAAAATCGAACTCAAGCGAGCCTCAGTCGACGCAATCAGCTCGGAAAACCAGCGCGGCAGCTTCGAAAACTACTGCGAACTTTCGCAGCTGCGGCATTAGCCATGAGCTTCCCTTCAGTCGCCTTGGGTCAGACAGGTTTTGGCCAAACGGGTACAGGCTTTGGTCAAGCGGGATTAGGGCAGACTGGATTCGGACAGGCGGGAGTGGGCCAAACCGGTACTGGCCAAGCTGGCGGTTTGGGGTTGGGGGACGCCTTGACTTCGGGTCTTGGTCAAAGCGGTCAGAATGGTTTCGGCGCGAACCCGTTTGGTGTTGGCGGTTTGTCGGGCCAAGCCCTCAGTCCCTACGGCAGAAACGGATTGATCGGTGCTACGACGACCGGTGGCGGAACAGCCGGCGCTGCGGGCGCGAACACCGGCGGCGCACTCGGCGCAGCGAACAACCTCGGCGGCTTAACGGGCGCGGCCCTGAACAATCGCAGTCTACAGAGCACCCTGGGGGGCTTCGGCGGTCGCAATTCGCGGGGCGGCCTCAATCAAAATCAAAACCAGAATTCGAAATCAACAGTCCGCGCGACCGTATCGCTAGGATTTGAAGTCGCTCCACCAACGAATGCCGTCGCCACTCAAACTATCAATGACCGTTTGCGCAGAATTCCTTCGTCAGTTCTGAATGGGGTTACCGTCGAAATCAATGGCCGCACAGCCACCATTCGCGGGCAAGTCAATGCGCCGAGCGACGGCAAAGTCATTGAACGACTGCTCTCCTTGGAGCCGGGTATCGATGCGGTCAAGAACGAATTGACCTACGCCAATGGGCAGGCGCCGGCAATGCCCATGTCGGCGACCAGCAGCTCTACTCCACTCCAGCCTAGCGTTGGTAAATCTGCTGTCCAGGTTGCACCGGAAGTTGTCCCTGCCCCAAACCCGAGGTGACCACAGCCGGTGGCGCGTTAAAGGTCGAGGCTGAACTGAACCCAGCCGGTTGAACTTGACCAGCGGACATGCGTGCCTGCCCCAGCGGTTGGAACTGCGGAGTCGACGCAAATGCGGCCTCGACAGCCCCAGCGGGCAATGGTGCATGCGCCGCAAAACCCGGATTCAAGTTATTCACTGGTAGCTGGTTATTGGTCGGCAGTTGGTTATTAACGGGTAACTGGCTATTCACTGGCAGTTGATTATTCATGGTCGGTAGCTGACGACCTTGCGGACCAACCTGGGGCGTACCAAACTGGGATGGACTTTGCATTGAACCACCCTGCGTCGGAAGTTGAGGGTACGTCATCGGCTGGTTAAGAGTTGCCGGGGTTATTGAGTTCGGCATCTGAAACGATGCGCCCGTAGTCGCCGGTTGGTTGTACTGCATCGGATATTGATTCGGCACTTGGCCTTGGCCAGCGACTGCGTTCGGCATTGTTGATGGAAAGGGGACTCCATTCGATAACTGGTAAGCATTCTGCTGCGGAGCGTTCGCAAAGTTCGAATTGACCGCGTTGGGCATGGAACCCATTGGGTTCGCGTTGCCTTGAGCATAAGCGGCCAACATGGCGTTCGCACGCGCCGCTGGTGAACTTGCATACATCATGTTGCCGTTCATGGCGTTGGTTGGCTGCGAAGCGTAGGGCTGAGCGTTGTACGACTGTCCAGCGAACTGTTGGCCGTTGTAGTTCGATTCATGGACTACAACTGAGGACGCAGAGCCTGCTGGATTGCTACTGCGTTCCGAACCGCGATTGATACTACCTGGAACTGAAATCGTGGTTGTTCGCAGACCTGACAACTGAGGCAGTGGTCCCATGTTGGTTGGAGTTTGCGACTGTTGGATGGAAACATGCTGAATCGCTGCGTTGGCCAGCGGATCCTCCAGCTTTCGTCCAGGCAGCACGAGTTTCGCGGGTTCACCCTGCAGGATTGTGCCATCTTTGCCTTTGAAAGTTGGGATGAGCGTGATTTCCTTTTGAACACCGTCAGCGGCATCCCAGGGAATCCAAATGCTGTAGGACGCTCCCAGGTCCGAAGAACCGAAATGCTCGGTGAATTGTTCGGCGGTGAACATGAATGTCTTGTCAGCCTTGGTTTTCTCGGTTTGCAATGTCAAACCAATGCGAACTTCTTCGTAACCATGGACCACTAATTCGCCATCGACAGGAATCGTCTGCGATTTGTCGTTGTAGAAGTAGAGACGACCACCAAAACCGCGAGTCGGTGGCTTGCCCGACATCGCAAGAATATCGTGAGTCCAGATCGCAGCCACTTTGCTCGGCTTCTGGTAAGGCTTTTTCCAAAACTGCATCGAAGACCACTTGGAGTCTTTGCTTTTCGACTTGTCGGTCCAAGCCGCACAGCCAGTGCTCAGCGCCAGCAGCATCACGTACATTATCAACGATATCTTGGCTTTTGACATTGCTTGAGAACTCCATTTCTCAGTGATCGGCTTCTCAGTGATCGGCTTATCTGCGATCGGGCTTCTCTGCGCCCGATCGCGAACCCCGCATCTTGGTTGTGAACTATCGTGTGGCTCTAGCGTCTTGCACCAGCGGCCGCACTATTCGGTTGTGCTGCCGAATAGCTGGCTGGTTGAATGGTAGGCCCGTTGGGTGTCGGATAACGATTGTTGAGTGCTCCGACATTGGGGGCAGGTTGTTCATTAGGCATTCCTGGCCCACTGGCACCATCCATGATGCTTTGGGTTGGGAACGTCTCGATAGGAATCCCCTCGGAGCCGTCGATGATTGCCGTTGGTTGCAGATCAGGATAGATCACTGGGCCCTTGGCGGGTCCCCACAGACCATTGCCACCGTTCAAGCCAACGTCGCCGTGGATATTGAGAATATCGGACAAGCACCAACTCATACGGGACGATTCGACTTGCTTGAAGATCTCGAGATCTTCATCGGAGTTGATGATGCGTGGGGTTAGCACGACCAACAGCTCTGTGCGAGACTCCGTCTCCGATTCAAATCGGAAAGCGGCTCCCAGGATCGGAATGTCACCTAGGAACGGAATTTTTCGGGAAATGCTCTGACGATTCTTGGAAATCAAGCCAGCGAACACAACCGTTTGCCCCGAGTAGGCGCTGATGGTTGTCCCAGCTGTGGTTGTATTGATGATCGGCGAACGAATCACTTCACCGTTTGCACCGAAACCAACCGGTACGCCCGCATTGATGTCGCCCAAACTGGAATTCTCGACCGTCAGCGGCATGAGAATCAGTCCGTCTTGGTTGACCCGGGGCACGATTCGCAACGACAGACCAACATCGACGTCAGCCGCACTTACCGACTGACCGTTGATGCCGTTGTTCGTACCCGAAACCCGCGGCACCCGTTGACCAACCAAGAGCGACGCTGAACGATTGTCCATGGTCATGATCTGTGGCCGGCTGAGCACTTGAAGACGATTGGCGTCCTGCAGGGCTCGCAGTAGGATGCTTACCGATTCACTGGCTGCGGACAGCACCAAACCACCGTATCCGAGCGAGTTGTTTTGTCGGCCCACGGCAAAGGAGCTTAGGCCTTGGCCAGCCACCTGCCCGCGTTGATCCACGCCGCCCAATGCGTTCAAGTTAGCCAGGCTGCCGCCCGTACTTGCTGCCGGAACGGTCGCGGCAAGGGCAAAGCCAGGCGAGTTCAGCGTACCTTGGGAGGCTAGACCTCGGTCATAGAGCAACGAATCCTGCAAACCAAACTCAGTCCCCAACTCAAATTGGTCACTCAAAGTAACTTGGGCGATCAATACTTGAATAGCGACCAGCGGAGGGCGACGATCCAGTTGTTCGATAACTCGCAACATCGATTCAAAGTAACGCGGTGTTGCACTTAAGATCAAGCTGTTCGTTAGATCTTCAGCTACTACGAACACTTCGCGATCAACCTGCTCAAAAGCACTGATCAAGCCACCGGATAGTAGTGTGTTTGTAGTGGCAGTTCGTTGTGCCTGCAAGAAGTTAGTCAATGCGGTCGCAACTTGGATCGCATTCGAGTTCCGCAGCCAAATGACTTCGGTACGCCGTGTTTGTACGCCTTCTTCGTCCAATCGCATGAGCAACACTTCGATGACCTCGAGGTCATTGGCCCCACCGGATACGATTAGGCTGTTGGTACGTGTATCAGGTGTAACGCGCAGGGATACCAAGGATCCCTCACCGCCAGTGGTCAGCGCTTGCTGCTGCGTGTTGGCACCCAAGCCGAGGAAGCCACCCGTGGTGCTCGCTCCCGCTGTTACTGGCAAGCCGAACAATTGCTGCAGTATGGTTGCCAACTGCGTCGCGTCACCATTCTTGACTTGGAAGACTTTAATACGGGCTTCGGCGCTGGGCAAACGATCCAACTGATTGATCAGTTCTGCGATCAACTCCATGCTCTTAGAAGGAGCGCGGACAACCAACGCGTTGACGTTAGGATCAGCCGTAACAACCACCCCAGCCAGGATGCCTGACTGTATCGGTTGCCCGTTAGCCGACAGTGTGGGCACAATCGTCAACTTGCCGCTGGGCGGTGTTGCTTGACCACTGCCACCGCCGCCACCTCCACCACCTCCGCCGCCACCACCACCTCCGCCGCCTCCTGATTCCCCGTCGATTACCGCCTGGATGACTTGTTGAAGTTCA
>JANRMD010000541.1:0-17056 GCA_033761895.1 Pirellulaceae bacterium
CATGCGATCACGTGCTTCGGGAAACCGTCACGGCTTTCGGGGCCACCGCAGTACTCTCGAAAGCCTTGACGGCTTCCGCTACCCCATGATCATCGAGTCCTCAAGCGCGACGTCGTTGAATCGAGGTAGCTATGGAACAACTTCGTAACGATTCAATTTGGTGAAGTACAAGCCCAGTTCTTGGATCGAGTTGCCAGTGATGTTGGTCCAGTGCTTTGAGTATTGTTGAAGTTGTGATTGATAGTAACTGATGGCTGCTGGGATATCCGAGCTGCTGATATCGTCCGTTTTGTAGTCAACGATCACCCAGCCCGAGGGTTCTTCGAAGATGAGATCGATGACGCCGCGAATAATGGTTGGGCGATCGTCGTCATTAACCAGCGTCTCGAACGGCAGCTCGCTGTAGCGCCGCAACGCGGCTTGGGCGCGTTGCCAAACATCGGATCGGGTAACAGATTCAACCGTACCGATCAGCTCGTCGATGCGATCATGTTGCAGGCCATATTCATGGGCAAGATTGACCGCCGCCGCGCGGAGCTCCGCCTCTGGCGACTTAGTGCGCAGCTCAAGAAGTTCGTGCACCGCTGAGCCCCAGCGATAGCCGTACTCGCCCGTCGTCTCCCATTTTGGACGGCGAACCCCTTTTAGCCCAAGATCCTTGGCCGAGTTGATGGCGTAACTACCCAAGCGAGCTTCTTGCCAGCGCGCGGTGATTGCAGCAGGTGCGGCCAAACGTGGCTCAAACTGCGTTTTACTTGCGGCGTCTGAAGTACTACTTTGCGAGACATCGCCGGCGAGATTGGGGATTTGCAACTTGGGAGCAGCATCCAAGTACGGATAGAGTTTCGCCCAAACGGATTTGTCATTGCCAGTGCTGATGATCAGCCCGCAACCGGCCCGGGTTGTGGCGACGTACAACAACCGATCTTTCTCCGCCGCAAGAAATCGCCCTTCCTTTTCTTCGAAGGGGGGCCACCCAACGGGACACGCAATGGGTTTGAAGGACTTGCCCCAAGGGTGTTTGATTTCATGCTGGACACTTACATAGCCTCGAGCTTCATCTGCGCGGTTTCCAGACGATCGGTCGATATGAGCATGAACCGGGAATTGCGATTCATTACCAATGTCAGCGAGGAATACGACCGGGGCTTCGAGACCTTTAGCTTTGTGCAAGTTCATTAGTCGCACTACATTGGTATTGGGTGACAACGCAGTACCATCTTCGAATTCATCAGCTTCGAGCAGTTCGTCTAGCGATCCAACGACGTCCGCGATGCTATCGAAGTCATTGCTTCGCTGACGCAACCACTCGATCGCTTTCAGAAAGCCGCCAGCAGCAACATCGCCATCTGCGCGCGCAGCCGCCTTCGCAAGTAAGCCCAAGTCTTCAGCGATGCGCGTAACGCCAACTGCATAGGGCAAACTACGTAGCCAACGCGCATAGTTGCTCAGCGTTTCACATACCGACGCATACCGCTGCCCAATCGCGGAACTCTTCGAGTTCGGTTCTTGCGGTGCTGAATAAACGAACGGGATGCCTTGCTGCTTGAGTGTGTAGAGCTCTTGATCGTCAAACCCAAACAACTGATTGCGAAGCAGTGATAGAAAAGAGATCTGATCGTAGGGGTCGTCTACACATTGCAAGACGACCGTTAACAACTGCAACTCTTCGATACCATCCGTAGCGTTTCCGCCAGTCACATCGCAGGGAATGCCGTAACGATCTAAAGCGGCCTTGTAAGTCCGAATGCTCGATTTTCGGGGCGGGATGATCAAGAAATCTCGCGGCTCTGCGGCAGTTGTCTTTCCGGCTTGCAATTCGGACTTCGTGCGTGGAATGTGCATACCACCATCGATTGCGTGACGAATCACACGAGCAATCGCATCCGCTTCGCCTTCGGTGTCGACCGAGTTTCGATGCTTGGCCACGGGCAAGGTAAACAAGCCACTCAGTACTGGTACTTGGGGCGAGCTGGTGGTCAATGCTTCATCTTCTTGGCGGCCATGGAGCATGTCTTCGGACGCTGGAGAGTAGGCGGTGGCTTGGGTTCCAAAGAGCTTGCGATAGACTTCGTTGTTCCACTCGATAAGGCAAGCCTGGGATCGAAAGTTCTTTGCCAAAGGTAGCACTTCGCCAGACTGCTGAATCAGGTCGCGCATGCGATTGTAGGTGACAATGTCGCCACGGCGGAAGCGATAGATGGCTTGCTTGGGATCGCCAACTAAGAACAGCGAACCTGGTCGCAGCTTGCACTGATTCCAATCCTGCTGCTGGTGATCTTCGGAACACAGCAGCATCAGCATTTCAGCTTGCACAGGATCGGTATCCTGGAATTCATCGACCAGGATACGCGTATACCGTGTTCGAAAGTAGGCTCGCAGTTCAGGCTGAGCACGCAGGCCGCTTGCAACTCGCAGCATCAAGTCGGTGAAATCCAGGCCGCCGTGTGATTTTTTGTCACGTTCATAAATTGCGGCCGCACGTCGCACGAACTCCACAACCAGTGGGTAACGCCTGCCGTACCAGTATGCCAGAGCTGGCTTGGCAACGCGTTCACGAAAATTTTCCCACTTTGTCTTTTCCGCCTTCCCAACAAGTTTGTCGACCCACGCTGACTGAACCACACTGGTGGTGGAATCGAATTTCTCCAACATCCGAATCAAGCCTGCAGGTTGCAACCAATCTCGCTGGCTGGCGCGAATGATCTCTTCATATCGATTCATCAAGCCATCGTTGCCGCGATCATCTGGAAACGCGGGCGCTAGAGTCCGCATGTGGTCGATGTAGTCTTGCATCTCCTGCCGCAGGCGTGGCAAATTAAGCGTTTGTGGGTCACTTACCGGCCACTGTTCGATATCGCGATTGGCAACTATTTGATGGAAGCAGTGCTTTAGCTGACTACGAACAATGCCCAGTTCGTTCATGCGTTCAAGCAGAGGGTCTTCGGTGGCGAGCAAGTTTCTAATGTTGCTATGCCATGCATCCTCTTTCAGTTGCTGGTCATCCGACTCGGTCAGCTCACGAAACTGCGGATCGACTTCGAATTCGATCGGACGTTCACGCAAGAGTGATGCGCAGAAGCTGTGAATCGTACCTACGAACGCTTGGTTGGAACGATTGCAAGCGTCCTGCATCCGCTGTCGGGCGACTAAGTCGAAATCTTTGCCAGCGTCGTATGCGCCTGCTCGAAGACCTGCTTCGAATCTCGCTCGTAATTCTGCCGCTGCTTTGCGCGTGAAGGTAACTGCCACCAAGTGATCGATCTCGCACTCGCCCGTTGCAATCAGGTTGACCATACGGTCTACGATTTTGGTTGTTTTGCCGGTTCCAGCAGCCGCTTCAACCAAAAAATTCGTGCGCAGTTCTTTCGAAATGCGTTCACGCGTTCGCGAATCGATAGCGATGCTGTTTGTAGATTGATTGTTCATCGAGGATTTTATTTTGATCTAATAAGATTCTGCAGAGCATACGCTGCGAGTTAGTGCTCTGTCCACCTTAGATTTTGGGGTTAGGCAAATCAACCGATGTGCGTTAGCACCGGTTTCCGCAATTAGGCACATTAACCGATGTGCGTTAGCACCGGTTTCTGCAATGTGAAAACCGCGGCTAACGCCGGCTAACGCCGTGCGGTTAATAGCACTCGAGTGCGATCAACCCAAAAATCTAATGTGGCCAGAGCACTAGGCATAACTTGTCTGCGATTACCTAGCTGAGTTACTTTTTCTGAAGTTCTCTCAACTCAATCCATGGCAACAGGAGTTGCTGGTTGCATGGCTCAGTCGCTTTGGTTTTCGCTTGCAGAGTAACTTGTTTGGGATCGCCGCAAACGGATTTGTAGTCGCAGTAATTGCAGTCCTCAGATTCGCTGGTGGCGATGAAAGCACCGCGCTGGATTAAATCAGAGATATGACTAAGCACAGCATCGCCCGAACGCAGATCACCAACCGTCCACTGAATACGGCGTCCCTCAGTCTTCGCACTCGGGAAAAAGTAGCCGAATGAAGCCACCGCGTCGCGATTGCCGCTTACGGCTGAAATGCGATGCCGTAACATCCCTAGATAGAGATACGGTTGCAGTTTGCGACCACCCCTAAATGGATCGGCTTGATCGAATCCCCAGTCCGAACCCGATTTGTAATCCCAAATCGCATAGCGTTCACTACCGCTGGATTCAAGCCGATCGATGCGATCGATGCGACCTCCTACTCGCAGCACTCTCCCATCATTCAATTTCAAGGCCACAGGTTCGGCACAATCGATTTCAGTTCGCGGATCATCCTTCAATCCAATCGATGCTTCCAAAACCCAAGGCCGTGCATTGAAAGCCGCACAATAAGCTTCTTCTTTTTGAAGAAAGATGCCGCAAGTCTCTCTCAGTTCCTGTAGCTGACTCAAGTAGGCGTCTTCGTTAGGCGGTGGAGTATCGCGCCGCGCTGCATCCACATGGACTTGCAAAAGCTCCAGCAAGGGTTGCAGATCGCGCCCCTGATTGGGGATGAGATTCTGTTCCGTATGACGACGCAGGAATTCTTCAAAAACCTCATGAATCAAGCTGCCGAATTGTAACGCATCCAGCCAACGCTCGGGATCGATGTCGAATTTGTCAGGTGGAAAGATCTGCAATCCGTACTTGAAGAAATAGCGACGTGGACACGTCCCAAATGTTTCCAGTCGATTGGCGGATATTCGTTGCGAACTGGCTGTGGGATCGAGCGCAACGCCCGCTTCGGGCACATAACTATCATGTGCACCAAAGATTGCTGCGGATAAAGCTGCATTTGCAATACGATTGGATTCCAAGTGAGGATGAACTGTTTCGATCCGCTGACGACGCTGCTCTTTATCCGGCTGGTAAAGCAACTCGGCAATCATCACTTCAGTTGGACTGAGCTGTGCCGTTTCGTTGTCACAAACGAACGATACATCCTTACCAACGGTCTTTAGCAGGTCGGTGATTTGAGCCTCTTTATCATTAGTCAAGCGAAAAAGTTCAAGCAGGGCAGGGCTGGGGAACTGCGTGCGATCTTCTGCCAGGTTACGAGTACTGTAGGCGAGTCCTATAGATAGCGAGTGATTCTCTATGGTTCGGTCGAGTACTTTGATCAACGCTTGTTGGTTATTTTCGCTGCGCGTGCGTGCGGTCGGCAAACTTCCACTGAGCGCTTGGCGTTCGCTGTCTAGCAAAATGGGATCAACCGTCGCTCGACGTGGATAGCGAGAATCATCGAGGCCTAATACAAAGAGATGCTTGCGTCCGGAGTATCCGCCAGTTGCAAGGTCGGTCACGTGGATGCAGCCAGGTTGAGGGCTGCTCGCGAGAATGCGGCTTTCGATCGGAAGGTCTTCCAACCACTGAAAGACATCTAGGTCGTTGCCATCGATTAAGGTAATCGATTCAAGCATCGCCTCGATATCATCGAGCAATTGCGCCCGCGCGATCCGATCCAATTTGGACTCTGCACGTGAACAATAGAGCAAAAAACGACGTGCCTTGCGCAGTACCTGCTGTGTGTTGTCGTTCGCGGTCGGAACCAACTCAACGATCGCGGCCCATATGCTCCTCACAACTTGCAGTGTGCCGAGACCAGCATCCCAGTCGGGGCCGCGATCATCGGCTTCCTCTTCGCCATTTGCAACTTTGCGATGGTACTCATCTAGTCGATCGTGAGCGTTCCTGATTGCCCTATCGATCTGCGGCAAGTAGCGATCCAATTGAAAGCCGATAGGAATACTGCGCAGAGTATTCGCCAAACGAGAGTAACCAATGGGCTGCTTCGATTCCGGCCGCACCAGTAGGCCCTCTCGCAACATTTGCACGGCTTTGGTTTGCGGACATTCGGATCGCAGCCAGCGGATCCAAGCTCGAAGTGCACGCCCAGGCCTTGAATAAGCGCAGGCGATGCCCTCGGCAAACGTGACCGGTAGTTGGTCGATCTCCAAAGTTGTTTGGTCAGTGGACGTTGTAGTGGCTAGCCACAGCGATAGTTGCTCCATGATCACCGGAACATAACTTTGGTAGTCGGTATGCAGCAACTCGACCTCGTCCAATCGTCGCCCACTCTGAGTCAGAATCAACTGGGCCGCTCGACGAACCTCATTCGCTTCCCCTAATCCACTGAAGTAATGAACCGCAGTCTGCTTTTGGCTGACCTTGGCTTCGATTCGCAATCGAGCTGCGTCCGCGTGAAAGGCGGGGCCCGAGTGAGCGATCAATGCGGCTTTGTTAGTAAGTGCAGCTAACAACTGCGTTTCAAGCGGCTGTTGCTCAATTTCCTCAGGAAACAAAACAACGAGAGCATTCGGAGTGGCAATGGAACTATCCAGGATTCCAGCGGTAGCCAACCGTAGACAGCCTGCATAGTCCACGAGTCTGCGCGCCGTCAATCGCTGTGTGTACTCTTCGAACACAAGCTGCAGATCGGCGGCTTTGTTTTTTGATTCAAATCCATTCGCGCGATTGGCCTTATCAAGAATGTGGGCATCTAGATCGGCCAGCCGCAGGTCCATCAGAGAACGAGTTACCAGAGTAGCCAAACTATCAAGGTTACTTGCGCGCGTAAAGTATTGAAGCTGCTGAGCATCGAGGAGCTCACCCAGTATTTGGCGAACTAACATGCTCGCCGTTGCAGTGCCAACATAGCGCAGGTTACGCTTCGCCAGTGCGCTTTGGCTCAGTTCGACCGCAATCGTCGTCAATGTCTTGGCATGTAAGTTGACGGCCGAATGTCCACTCAAGGTCAGTCGATCTTTCCACTGATGACCGATCCGGAGGTTCTCGACCATCAACCATTTTTCATTCAACAAGTGTGTCCGACATCGATCGGCTAACCAGTCGAGAGGAGTTTGGGATGTGTTCATTCGAAGCGAAATTTTCATGAGAAAGTGGGTAGCGGAATGCGTCAAGGGCTTGTTGATTTTGTGAGCCGTCGGCGCTAGCCGCGGGTCTCGAAGTTGGGTGCGTGCATGGACTTGACTCGTACCAATGCAAGTTGAACTGGTGGATATTCTGCATTGGCAGGATTATCGGTGATGAACGATTGCTCCTTCGGTCACCCGCGGCTAGCGCCGTCGGCTCACTGCCCGCGGCGCGCCCTTGACGCATTCCGCTCCAAGGACTATCCGCGTCCTCCCTACCCAATCCTCTATACTTGACCATGCCCGTCAAAAAAACTCGTAAGCCCAAGAGCGAATCTACGCCGATTGTTCCACCTGAACAAAGTCGAACAATCGGCGATTTAGAACCGATTCAGTTACGTGGTGTCCGAGTTCATAACCTCAAGAACGTCAACGTTGACATTCCTCGTGGCAAGTTAGTTGCTATCTGCGGCGTCAGCGGATCCGGCAAAACGTCCCTAGCCCTCGATACTCTCTACGCCGAGGGCCAGCGTCGTTACATCGAGAGCTTTTCACCTTACACGCGGCAATTCTTGCAACGGCTTGATAAGCCCGACTACGACTCGATCAATCACCTCCCGCCGGCGTTGGCTGTCACCCGAACGGGCGCTCCGCGCGGCAATCGCAGCACGGTTGGCACCGCCAGCGAGACGCTCGATTATTTGCGCATCTTGTTCTCCAAAATCGCAACCTTGCATTGCACTCAGTGCGGACAATTAGTCACGTCGCAAGATCCTCAGGCAGTTGCCAAACTTGTGTCTGGCCTACCACCCGTCAAGATTATGATCGCCTTCGAAACGTATTGGCAAGATGCGATCGATCGTGCAAGCGTCTTGGCTGACCTGCAAGCGATGGGATTTGTGCGTTTGGTTTCGGGTGGCAAAACTCTTAGCTTCGGTACCACGGTCCGAGAGGAACTTGCCGATTCGTTGCCGGTCAGTGGTCGTGTGCTCGTAATTGCGGACCGTATCAAGGGAAGCGACACGTCGCTCCGGCTGACCGAAAGCCTGGAATCAGCTTTCCAACATGGCGCCGGCGAAGCGATCTTGCTGATCGAAAGCAACGATCAAGTCAAGTCGAACATCGCGGCTGCGAACATTTCAACAACTGGTCTATTGATTGATGCCGAGCCTTGGTTCGAGGCTCGCTTTAGCAAACAACTTCGATGCCCTGTCTGTCGTATCGATTATCCATCGCCGGAAGCTCGGCTATTCAACTTTAACAGTCCGCTTGGTGCCTGCCCAACTTGCGAGGGCTTTGGTGACACCGTGGATTTGGATATGCAGTTGATTGTGCCTGACGACAGCAAGTCGATTCGCGGTGGAGCAATTGCGCCGTGGAATTCACCGAGCTACAGCCCGTACCTCGACGAACTGCTTGATGTGGCGAAGGATTTAGACATTCCCGTCGACGTACCCTTCAAGAAACTCACCAAGAAGCAAGTCGATCGCGTCCTTCATGGAGACGCTACGGTGGGCTACGAGGGGCTCGACGGTTTCTTCGCGTATCTGGAACGCAAGAAGTACAAGATGCATGTACGTGTCTTCTTGAGTCGTTGGCGTTCGTACAATCAATGCTCGACTTGCGAAGGCCGGCGACTGAATCCGCAGGCGCTAGCCTACAGCTTATCAGGCAACAACTTCGCTCAGCTCTGCGAGCTGCAAGTCGATCAGCTGGCTGAGTTGCTGGCGGCAGCGAAACTTGACGAGCGACAAACGCAGATCGCCGCCAACGTGCTCGCTCAAACTCAGCTTCGCCTCACCTGCTTGCAGCAAGTCGGCTTGGGCTATCTGGCTCTTGCTCGAACACTGCGTACGCTTAGCGGCGGAGAGGCCCAGCGAACTGCTCTGACGACAGCCCTCGGGTCTAGCTTGGTGCATATGCTGTACGTACTCGATGAACCTTCGGTTGGTTTGCATCCGCACGACGTCGAGCGTCTCTCGGGTGCAATCACTAGCTTGGCGGATCGCGGCAATACCGTGGTGATTGTCGAACATGAGGAAATGCTGATTAATCGAGCGGATTTCCTGATTGAAGTCGGCCCTAAGGCGGGCGAGCATGGGGGCCAAATCACCTTCACCGGAACTATCGACGAAGTTCGTAAATCACCGACGAGTCTCACGGGAGCTTACCTGAGCGGCCGCAAGGAGATTGCAGTACCCAGTATACGTCGCAGAGCCGATAAGGGATCAATCCGTCTAAAGGGTTGTCGCGGAAACAACCTGCAGAGCATCGATGTGAGTTTTCCGCTTGGCGTTTTGTGTGTCGTAACGGGTGTTAGCGGTTGCGGCAAAAGCTCACTGGTGCAAGACACTTTAGCCCCAGCTTTGCAAACGCGACTGACCAAGCAGAAAACAGATTGCTTGCCATTTAATGAATTGACAGGTGAGAACCAGATCGAGGACTGCATCGTCATCGATCAAAGTCCCGTCAGTCGCTCGCCGCGCAGCAATCCGGTGACGTACGTAAAGGCCTTCGACGAGATTCGGCAAGCGTTCGCGGAAACGATCGATGCGAAGACTCGCAATCTCTCTGCGGGCCACTTTAGTTTCAATAGTGAACTCGGGCGCTGTCCAACCTGCTCCGGAGATGGGCAACTGCAAATCGACATGCAGTTCTTAGCGGATGTGACGATGACCTGCTCAGACTGCAACGGCAATCGTTATCGGCCCGAGATTCTCTCAGTGCGTTATCGGGATCGCAGTATTGCGGACGTGTTGCGGATGACGGTCAGCGAAGCCAGCGCGTTCTTCCGCGGTTCACCCAAGGTGCAACAAAAACTTAAAGTGCTAACGGATGTCGGTCTGGACTACGTGCAACTCGGCCAGTCCGCGATGACGCTAAGCGCCGGCGAAGCTCAGCGTTTGAAGCTTGCTGCACATTTATCAGCTGCTTCAAAGCGGCGAACACTGTTCTTGCTTGACGAACCCACTACAGGTTTGCACACCCACGATATTGCCACATTGCTTCGCTGCTTTAGTGCGCTCATCGAAGCAGGCCATTCGTTGATAGTTGTTGAGCACAATCTCAATCTAATCGCTGCAGCTGATCACATCATCGACCTGGGGCCGGGCCCTGCTGCCTTAGGTGGCCGCATTGTAGCCCAAGGCACCCCAGAGCAGATTGTTGCCTGCGCAGAATCTGTGACTGGTCATCATCTGAAACTGCACCTCAGCAGCCGATAAAGTGGCCGGCATCGAGTGGGTCGCATTCTGGTGGGTCGCATTCTGCCAGATGCGACCTAAGCACTTCGATTGTCTCGACTCAATGGGGTAGCGGAAGCCGTCAAGGCTTTCGGGGGCCGCGGTAGCCGCCGCTGCCAAGCGGTGGGTATTCACCCCGCATCGTGTCCACCGTCTGGCGACGGTGGCTACTCGAAATGCTTGACGCATTCCGCTGCGAGATGATCCGAAATGCTTGACGGCTTCCGCTACCAGAGCTGGTCACTCGAGATTCTACTTGAAATTCAATGCCGCTTGTGCCGCAACCAGCTCAACAATATTAATAGGTCAGTTGGCAGCTTTGCCAGTACAATATCAATCGCTCGATCAATATTGTTGTAAACATTAAGTTCATATTGACTCCTAAATCAACAGAGACCAATCCATGCAAGCTTGGCTGCTTCCGCAAACTGGATCCATCGATAGCCTCAGGCTGGATACGCTCGAGGTGCCGCCACCCGGGTCGGGCGAAGTAACGCTGGATGTGCTCTACGCGGCTCTCAATCCCGCCGATCGTTACTTGGCGGAAGGACTCTACCCAGCCCGACCCAAGTTCCCACATATTCTCGGTCGTGATGCCGTTGGTGTCATCTCCAAAGTTGGTGCAGGGGTTTCCGATTGGAAGGTGGGAGATAAGGCGTTGTTACTGCGCGGGGAAGCGGGAGTTTCTCGGCCTGGGACGCTTGCACAACAAGTGACTGTACCCGCCGAGTGTTTGGAGAGTATTCCAACGGGTTGGACGGACCAGGAGGCCGCTTGTGCTGCACTTGTGTACGTGACGGCTTATCAAGCTCTCACGCAGTTCGGATCACTGAACGAAAGTGTGGTGTTGGTCAGTGGAGCGTCGGGTGGTGTTGGAGTCGCGGCGATCCAGCTCGCGTGTGCGATGGGGCATACCGTCATCGCATTATCTCGCAGTTCCGAGAAAGGTTCCAAGCTCAAGGAACTTGGTGCAACATGGACTTTCAATCCCGAAGACGTTGATTGGCCAGCAACACTCAAGCAACTGCTACAACCGCGTCGCGTGGACCTGGTCGTCGACAATATCGGCGGTGCACTCTTGCCCAAGCTGATCGATACTCTGGGCATGAACGGACGCGTAAGTCTTGTTGGCATGCTTGCCGGTGCAGTTCCGCAATTCAATACAGCGAGTCTATTCTTTCGACGATTGCAAATGCGCGGCGTAGCGGTGGGAAGTTATACGCTCGACGAAAACCGACAAGCCTGGCGGCAGGTCGTGGCTATGCTCAGCGGCACTCAGCAAAAACCACTCATCGATTCCATCTTCCCCATGCAAGACGTTCCCTCCGCCTTCGCACGCTTAGCGGAAGGTCCGCTCGGGAAAGTGCTGGTGGCCATAAATACTTAATTTGGGTACCACAAAACGAAAAAGTACAAATGTCAAATGAAAACGCGTTGGGATTCGTTGAAAACCATGCCAATTGACACTTCTCGCCGATTGCGCTTTGACGCCGGTGTTTAGCTGAAAAATCGTCACTCCACCGAGGAAACTCGGCGGCGATCGACGAGAAGCGTCTCTACTTTTCAGGCTTAATGTTCACTTCAACCGGCTGGATCTTCGACTCTGCGTCCCGCACAACTGACATGCTGTAAATCGAAGAATCGGCCAGGCACAATCCCGTTCCATCGGCTTTGCAGAAGTAATAGGTCAAGCCGATTTGCAATTTGAGTTCCTTTCCGGCGGGCACTTTCAGGTTGAGCGTTACTTCTTTCCCTGGGTCAGAGAATTTGCCCGACACCGAACTGGCTTCAAGGGTCGCACCAGAGGCATCTTTCCAAATTGCGACATAGCCCTGCGGAGCATCAAGATTCAATTTCCAGTCTTCAGGTAGACCATACATGATCGGGATACTGACATCGGCCTGTTCCGCTCCAATCGTGATTGCAGGCAGGTTGAACTCCTCTGCACCGGTGGGCAACTTGATCACTCGTTGCGGCTTGGCTTCAACTAGCGGCTTCAAGCCTTCGATCTCCAGCGTGCGCAATTCCTTGGAATTCAAGTCCAATACCTGGATACGATGCTGATTGGTATCTGCGATGTACAACTGATCCCCCAATAGACTGAGCCCTGCGGGTTCATCCAAGCCGTCACTCACCAACGTACTGACCGTTCCGGCCGCCAAGTCAATCTCGCGAATCTTGCTGTTGTAGGTATCAGCCACAAAGATCCGTTGGTCTCGGTAAGCGACCGCAAGCGGATGTTGCAGTAATGCCTTAGCCACTGGACCATCCGTATCACCAAACACAAACAAGCGATTGATTTCCAGTTTGGCAGTGCCCAGAATTGTTGTGACGTTGCCCGTACCGGCCAGCGGCACAGCACGAATCGAACTCCCTTCACTATCAGCCACAAACAACTGCTTGCCATCGGTGGCTAGGCCACTGGGCTGAGCGAACGAAGCGGCACCTAGGGCGTACGGGGACTTGGGAAGCAGCGGACCGTCGACGATGTCCTCGCGACCATTACCCGCAAAGGGACCAATCGCTTTGCCGCCTAGATCCATCGTCCAAATCTGATGTGGTCCAGCCATGGCTATGTACAGCGTATCGTTGTGCACCAGCAGATCCCATGGGCTGGCAATGTCGGTTGACAGTGGGCTGCGGGTGGGGCGACGAGCAAGCGTTGCCGTTGGATTCATGCCGAAAAAAGCTTCTCGAGCTTGCTTGCCAGTACCAGCCACTTTCTTGACTTGACCGGCTTTCAAATCCACCGCACGGATCAAATGGTTTTCGGTATCTGCAATAAACAGTGTATCGCCACTGATCGCCAAGCCCTGAGGATGGTCGAACTCCGCCTCAGCAAAACTACCATCCTTAGCGCCGATCTTGCCGCTACCGATCGTTGACACAAGTTTCCCATTGAGGTCCGTAATCACGATCCGGTTGTGATTGGAATCTGCGATGTATAGTTTTTGAGTCTGAGGGTCGGCCAGGATCTTGCCGGGATAGCGGAGCGGTGTGTCGTTGGCGGCCGTCAGTTCCAAGCTGAAATGCACGCTGCGATTATCAATCTCCTTGCGGCGTTCATAATAACTCACCGCACGCTGCAGAACTTTGTCCAAGTCATCGAACTCAATCTCGCCAGCGTGCGCCCAAATGGCTCGGCCTTGAGGATCGATCAAGACTAAAGTCGGCCAGGAGCCAATGCGTAGTTTGTTCCACAGCAAATGATTCGCGTCGTTGATGACCGGATGCCGAATCTCGTAACGTTGGATCGCTTCACGAATGTTATCCGTGTCTTTCTCCGTTTCAAACTTGGCCGTATGGACACCGACGACGACAAGTTCCTTTTCGTATTTCTTTTCAACTTCGTCGAGCACCGGGAGAATATGCATGCAGTTGATGCAGCAGTAAGTCCAGAAGTCCAGTAGTACCAGCTTGCCCTTGAGATCGCTCAGACGCAACTTGCTGTTCGTGTTGATCCAGTCCAAGCCAGTTGGGAAATCCGGTATCTCCACCGGCTCTTTGAAAAAGCCTTCCCCGGGTGGTTGGACAAGTGGCGGAACAAGTGGCTGAACAACTTGCTGCACCGAACGAGTTGGGCCAGGTGGACGTTGCTGAAAGGCCGTCAGGAATAAGCTGCTCAATGCAACGATCACCAACAGCATCGGTAAGCGACTGATCGAACGCAAGAAAATTGTCAGCATCCAAGTAACCTCCCCTGAGCTAACCATCTTGAGTAGATGGGCTCATTTCAGCTTACTTCAAGGCGGAGCTATTAACCAGTTGGGCCGCATATTTGTGCTGTTGCCCGCGTGAAATCGTTTACCGGTAGCCATCAGCGACGTTTGCACCTGCCACTTACGCCGACCGTAAACTGTCGTAGCGGAATGCGTCAAGCATTTCGAGCGTCCTGCGGTCGCCCTCGAAAGCCTTGACGGCTTGTTGACTTTGTGAGCCGTCGGCGCTAAGGGCCTGTTTAGTTAGTGAGCCGACGGCGCTAGCCGCGGGTAACCGAAGGAGCAGTTATTCATTACCGATAATCTTTCCAATGCAGAATAGCTTCCAGCTCAACTCGCATTGGCATGTGTCATGTCCATGGACGGACCAAACTTCGAGACCCGCGGCTAGGGGCTTGTTGATTTAATCAACCGTACCGCGTTAGCGGCGGTTGCCAGAGCAAAAACCGGGGCTAACGCCCATCGGTTAATTGTTATCATCTTGCTTTGACATTAAATGAACAAGCCCCTAGCGCCGTCGGCTCACCGCACGTGGCGCAATAATCAACTAGCCTTCAAGCCTAAGCCAACATCTGCGCAATCGACGACTTGGCAGCTTCAATAGCTTGCGGAATCTTAGCGGGCAGTTTTCCACCGGCCTGCGCGAGATCCGCTTTACCACCGCCACCACCACCGACAACCGGAGCTACTTCGCTGATCCAATTGCCTGCGCTCAGTCCCTTTTCGACCAAAGCTTGGCTCAGACCAGCGACCAACATGACCTTGTCATCACCAGTGCTACTTGCGAGCAAGACCGCGACTGGAGTGGTGCTCTTCTTGCGGACTTGATCGATCCATTGACGCATCACGTTAGGTGTTGCTCCTGGCGTTTCAGCTACGATGACCTGCGCGCCACCGACTGTCTGAGCCAACTCGAGCAAAGAGTCAGCCGAAACATCGGAGCTGGATGCCATCGCGCCCACCTGTGCAGCAAGTTTTGTTTGCTCTTCTTGCATCGAAGTGATTCGCGACAGCACGTCAGTCAAGGAAACATTCAACAGCCGAGCTGCATCGCGCAATACGGCTCGTTGAGTTGCGTAGCCTGCTGCGCCGGTGGGTTTCTTTGAGCTCGGTGCAGTCGCTGGTGCAGGTCCACCACCGCCAAGTTGCTTCTTCAATGCGCGAACATTCTGCACGAGCGTACGGACTTGATCCGCGACCGCTTCCGGTGCACAGCCCAGCAACTTCGCGGCGGCAGCCAAGGCCGCCTGGACTTCTTCCCGATGCTTTACAGCGCGTTCACCTGTCAAAGCGACAACACGGCGCGTGCCGGCTGAGACGCTTTCCTCAGCGATGACTTCAAACTGACCAACCTGCGACGTGTTGGTGAGGTGCGTACCGCCGCAGAGCTCTTTGGAGAACTCGCCCATGCTGACCATACGAACAGGGTCGGGGTACTTTTCACCGAACAGCATCATCGCGCCCGCTTTACGAGCATCAGCCAAGGGCACAAGCTTCCACGAAACGGGAGCGGACAAGTGCACTTTTTCGTTGACGATCGATTCGATTTTCTCCACTTGCTCGTCGCTCAGTGCGGCTTGATTGGTAAAGTCGAAACGCAACCAATCGGTATCGACCTTGCTGCCTTGTTGCTGAGCGTGGCTGCCGACGGTGGTTTGCAAGGCATGATGCAAAATGTGTGTTGCCGAGTGAGCGCGACGGATGCCATCGCGTCGAGTCGTATCGACTTTGGCGGTGACTCGCATGCCTTCTTTCAGTTCACCTGAAACCAGTTTGCCATGGTGAACAATCAATTCACCGGCGCGCTGAGTATCAGTGACTTCGAAGACAGTGCCCGGAGCTTCGATTGTGCCCTTGTCGCCAACTTGACCGCCACCTTCGCCGTAGAACGGTGACTTGTCGAGGACGACGCGGACGAGTTCGTCAGCGTTCTCGCCAGCTGATAAACGTCCCACCAAACGTTCATCGTCGGTCGAACCAGCCACGATGCCTTTGACATCTGCGGCGACTTCGGTGACGTCGTAGCCCACGAAATCAGTGCGACGGAGGGCTTCCTTTAGCGATTCGATTGGACCTGTCTTGAACAGTTCCCCTTTCTCGCCAGCGCCGCTGATAGTTTCGTGTTCGCGCATGGCTTCGCGATAGCCGTCCCAATCGAAGGTGAGATTGCGTTCCGCAGCGATCGCTTGGAACAACTCGGGAGGCACGCCGTAAGTTTGGTACAGACTGGCGGCTTCGCGACCATCAACCATCACTGCATTCGATGATTGCATCGTTTGGAATGTTCGTTCAATGCGTTCCAGACCAGCGCCGATCGTCGAGAAGAAATCGCTCTCTTCGCGACGAATCACATCGCTAACACGCTGCACGGTTTCGCGAAGCTCTGGATAGGTGCTGCCCATGGATGCAACCACGGCTGGAACCAACTGATGCAAGAATGGTTCGCGGAGGCCCATTTGATGGCCGTCCAAAACAGCGCGGCGCAGCAATCGCTTGATCACATAGCGAGCCTTCTTCGGTCCCGGAATGACATTCTCGTGAATCGCAAAGGTGCATGCCCGAATATGGTCGGTGATACGGCGCAAGCGTCGGCCATTGTCGCTTTCGTAGTCGTATTTGACTGAGCAGACTTCCGCGGCAGCTTGCACGATCGGATACAGGATATCGATATGGAAGTTCGTCGGTACGTTTTGCATAACGCTGGCCGTACGTTCCAGGCCCATACCAGTATCGATGTTCTTGCTTGGCAAGGGACGCAAGTTGTCGGGTGGTTCGCCGACGCGATTGAACTGCGTGAACACAAGATTCCAGATTTCGACGGTCTTGCCATTGTCGAGCTGATAATAAATCTCGCTGCATGGTCCGCAGACACCGTCCGGTCCGAGACTTGGCGCGCTGGCTGGCCAGAAATTTTCGTCTTCTTCCATGCGCGCGATCCGACCATGCGGCAGGCCAATCTTCTCATGCCAAATGTTGGCGGCTTCGTCGTCATCCTTGTAGACCGTCACCGTCAAGCGATTGGGGTCGATACCCAACCACTTCTTGTCCGTCAAGAATTCCCACGCCCAGTGAATGGCTTCGGACTTAAAATAGTCGCCAAAGCTGAAGTTGCCCAGCATCTCGAAGAAAGTATGGTGGTAGGCCGTGCGACCTACGTTGTCGATATCGCCCGTCCGCAAGCACTTTTGGCAAGTCGTCGCGCGGGTGAATTCGAGTTTGACTTTGCCCAAAAAGTGGTC
>JANRMD010000542.1:0-5760 GCA_033761895.1 Pirellulaceae bacterium
GGATGAAATGCAAGTCTTCGCACAAAGCGGCGCTTTGGATAATGTCATCGCGGACCATGGCCGTAGCACCAGCACTTGGGCTGCGAGCCAACTTCTCGGTAATGCTGACCATCGTCACCATTTCTTTGGCGATCAGTTTGATGTCACCGGTGGTCAGTTCGCTAACTCGAGCGTTTTGGCCTTCACCGCGGTAGTACGAAGTACTTGCACCAGTTTTGCGGCCGATGGTCAGCGAGCCATCGTCAAGCGGTACTGTCGGGGCTCCAGATCCCCGTATGGTTGCCTTGGCTCGCAACAGATCGATCCAAGCTGTCGAGAACGCACCAGCCACCAAAGAACCACCGGCGCTGTGGATGTTGGCCTGCATCGCGGATGAAACGCGATCGTTTCCAAAGTGGTTGGCAGCAAGATCAACCGTTTGCTGTGGACTCAAATGATCGACTTGCTGCACAAGTACGCATTGGAGATAGACGCCTAGGTCGTGTTGCATCTGCTCGGGCGAACTCGGCAGAACTCGCACACGATTGTGTAGCGGCTCGCTACTGCCAGCACCATTTGAAAAAGGTGCTGCTTGGCCGGCGTGATCGGAACCACGGCCAACCGAGCTGTTTAGCTTCTGGTCGGAGTAGGAACGCATTTTTGCTTGGATTTCGTAGACTTCCCGAACAACTTCGGGTGTAAGTTCACCCGCGTTCAGTTCGACTATTCGCTCTGAGGCGTTGCGAAACTCTCGTTCATTCGCAATCTTCGCGCCAACTAGGTGTGCCATCTTCAATTTGCTCCGATAAGCGTTCGATTCGCTCAATCGTGCGAATCATGTCTAAGTGTTGCCGCGCGAACAGAACGCGCAGTCGGTTGAGCAATCTCTTGCGCTGGTCGGACCGTTCACGCGTAAACGGTGGCTCGCATAGCTCAGCGTGATCGTCGAGAACTTGACGGATTTCTGCGTCGATTGAGTCGGCCATAGTTTGAGATTGCACTCTCGATTGAACTTTTCGGAACGAAGGGCGAACGGATTGGAAAAACTATTTCCGCATTGACTGCAGAACGGTCAGCAACTGAATCGCCTTACTGATGCCACCGCATGAATCAGCGAATCGGCCAGCCAGTGCGAGCTGGTCAAAGGCGGTCGGCTCTGGCTTGCCCTTTGCAACTTTTTTTGCTGGTGCTTTTTTCTTCTTGACCAGCTTTTTCTTTGGCGATGGGGTCGGCTGATTGGATTCTGGATTTGCTGCAGTCTCTTGTTCTGTTACTTGTTCCACTTGCGGAACTCCTTTTAGAGAAAACATCTGAGTTAATGGACCGTTTTTTTGTTTGAGTTTGCCATTTCGAACAATCTCGCCATCAGCCAACAATTCCTCCCACGCGGGCCTGAATTGCCACCGATAGAGTCTTGACAGCGAAATGGCCTGAGAGACCGTCAACCGAGCGTGAGTCTTGAACGTGTCAAGTATCAATTGCTTGCGTTCATTTCTGATTTTCAATTGCGGCCCTCCTTCTGATTTTTTTTCACTCTGCGTTTTTTTGGTCCGCAAAAAAAATCTGAGCGAATTTTTTGGGTATGATCTTTTTGAAAAAACGGGCTTTCGTTTTTTACTCTTTGGAGTTGGTAGCGGCTTCGGCTTTGGCCTTTTTTTGCGGTTGCCTTTCTGGTTTTTTGGCGGCCTCGGCGAGATCTCATCTAGTTCCGCTTGCCGCTCCGCAATCTCAACATCCAAGTGGGCAAGATCGATGAATAAAGGCTCGGCTGCGCCCTCTTCGGCAATCAACTCGTCGATTGGTTCGAGGTAACCGCTGTCAACGTCGAAACCGCTGAAGGCCTCATCGCCCAATCGATACCACTCGGGATAGTGCTTCTTCGATGGGAACCGGATTCCAAGTGGATCTTCGCGACGCAAAATATCCTTAACTGTGAAAACGGCGCGATGGTAGTAGTACTTTTTCCAATGGTTGCCATTCAGATTGTCAACGTCGAATCGTCGCAAAATTTTTTGGAAATCTAATTGCAACTCCTGAGCGACTTCCTCCGGATCAATCCACGCATACCGCTTAGTGCCATTCCTCGCGATCCGCTCAGTCACCGGAATTGCAGCCGCCCACAACTCGGCTATCGCTTCAGAATCGCCAGCCTGAGCACGAATGACCTTTTCGCGGTCAGGATCGATTACGGGGCCTGCTGCGTCTGCTGGGGCATCGTCCACGGTAGAGGGCTCGGTAGAAGCTGGCATCGCGACCAATTTGGCGAGAGAGTAGCCGGTCCCACATGCCAGCCTTGACCACGTTTTCGGATTGAAGACGGTCGGACAGCGTAAATCCGGCCGGCTTCGTTACAATTTTTTGTAACGAAGTGGCTTTAGTTGGTTTTGCCTCTCTACTTTGCTCATCGTGCGATTTAACTTCAACTTTAGTCTGCACAACTTCCGCCGGCTCGCAAACTGGACAATGAACTCCGGTATAAAGCGGACGTACTTGTCCAGAAAAATTGCCCAAAACCGTTTTGGTTTCCCGAAAATTTTTACGCAGGAGCGAACGGTCCTGGACCCCATGCCCTCAAAATGTTACCCCTCCCCCGTGGGGGCATGCCTTGCCGCCTATGGCCTTGTGCTGCCTGCTGCCTCATCGCCTCGCTGCTGCTGTGTGTGCTGTCCGATGTCTGATTCGTGTCTGCTGCCGAGTGCGTCATAACGCATACTGTTTGGTTCTGCTTGTCGATTCTTTGGTCGGCTCGACGTGCCCACATACACAATCCCAGTTCCTCCAACCATTTACTTCCTCGGGAGATGGTTCCATCATCGCGCCACATTTAGGACATTGACCTTGGACTGCGGGTGATGCGGGTGATGCGGGAGATTGTTTCTGTTTATTCCCGCATGGGCCTTTAAATAGGCCTTCATTTGGGTACGGATTATCTGCTTTAAAATCCTCGCGTGAGGATTGGTTAAAACTATCGCATGCATCACCCGCATCACCCGCAACTAAGACACCCCATTGTGTGATGGAGTTTCTGTTTTCAGCGCCAATGATTTGGCAATCATTGCCATCAACCTTGACCGGTCTGTCTTTGAATTTGCGAAATTCATAGCCGAGTTTCCTAGGTAATTTCTTTGGATCGTCAGTACCAATTTCCGCAAGAACTTCTCGCATCACTGGGTATTCTTCTGGTTTGCTGCAAGTCAAGCAGTCGCATATCTCCTTGGCTGTCTTTAACTCAGAACCGCAAACTTCACGAAGGCCTGCTATCAACTGCCGAATGAGTGCAACGCTTTGGTCATCAGCTTTGGCTGTTTCCCTCGTCCTAATTGGATCTGCAAGGCCAGCCCATACTATTGCACCACGAATCAGTGCTGACCAACTGTCGTAGGACCCCCAATCGCCACCAGCTTGAACCGGTAGGCCAGCAACAAAGTACGCTCGCAAGATCGTCAATGCAGCATTGGCAAGAGCTGGCCGGTTCTCTCCAACCCAACCAAGTAGGTTCTTATGCTCGATATCTGTGCGTTCTTCTGGGTTCGCTAACTTTGTGGCTAAGCGAATCGGCATCACGCGCCTTGCTAGATCTGACCCAAATCGCAAATTGTTTCCGGTCGCCATCCATACAGTTCGCAATGGAATCTCACCGGTTGTTTTGCTTGAACTCAAAATTCTGTCTGACCATATCGTTGCTGTAAGTGCGGCATCCAAGGAAGCGCTTTTAAGAACGCAATCGACATTGTCGAGCAACACACTTGGAATTGCTTCGATCGCAACGGCTGTAATTGCCTTACGCTGCTCTTGGTCGTTTCCAGAGAACGACATGCGTGCACTACCTCGGCCGTAGGCTATTCCGATTGCTGCGTCCACAAGTAATGACTTACCCGAACCTGGGCAGCTAGCGGTTACCGCAAACAATGGAACACAACCATTAATCGCTGGCCGGCCAATTAGAGAAATTACCAACGCCAACCATGCTGATCTATCAGCATCATCAACAAATGGAAAATCTTTCACAACATCCAACAGCTGGGCCGCTGCATTTCTAGCGTCGGTTATTGTTGGATTATCTGGAATCGGAGGAAACTTTCTGTTTCCTGGAACATAAAGCAATCCTGTTTTTTCATCGTAGCCATCATCCTGCAGAATCGTTCCATCAGGGCGGATTGTGGGCGCGTTTATCACACCTGAAAGTCTTCGAATGTACTTTCCCCAATCGCCTCTGCTCGCGATTCCGTCAACAAGCCATCTTTCTGGGCGAACTTGAACAAGATCTTCTTTTGTTTCCTTCATCAATTGACATGCATCTGTAATCCTTAACGGCAATTGCCCAATGGGTAACGACCTAATTCGAACTGCTCCAGCTTCGATCTCAATGCCACCTTTAAGAACCTCAGTGTCTTCATTGGTGATGACATGCACAAGGGAATCAACGCGTTGATAGATTTTGAGGGATTCTCTTTTTTCTGGTGCAATCCAAGGTGATTCCCAACCGAGACGGCCTAAGTGGCCAATCACTTCATCACACTTAGCGCCAAGATCCAAGTTCATTACTACATGTGGGCGAGTTATAATCTCTGGTGATCGTTCCCAAATTGGGCTTTTGTCGATCAGTTCAACCAAATCTTGCTGCGTTGCGCCACCCTTGAAATAGTCTCGCAAGTCGTTGCCGTGTGTAGGTTCGATCGTAAAGGGCAAAACGATGTTTCGAACTTCTTCTGCAACTTCCGCTATAACTGGGCACCAGCCAGCTCGCTTGCGGTCGGATTGTTCGACCCACGTTGCACCTGCTTGCCCTGGCTTATCACAATCATGGATGACTACCGCTTTGCAACCGTTCAGCCGCTCGACAATCCAGTCTAGAGGCTTTTCCAACGATCCGTTGGCCGTTGTGAACCAGCCCCGTTCAACATCATTAAAGACAGATTCAATAGCACCTAGGTCGCTTGGCCCTTCAACCTTGCCCCATTGCTTGACGTCTAGGTTCTTCCACTTGGCGAGATCTGCAATCAGCCCTTGCTGCGACCCTGCGGTCATCTTGACCTTAACCCATTCGGGCGGATCGTCTTTTTTCAAATACTTTGGAAGCGTGCCACCATCTGCACGATACATAACCCAGCCCACTGGTTCTTCAGCATCGAGTGCCGGGCCCCAAATCGGGATTGCGATCACCGTGTATTGCTTGCGGTACTTTGCGACCTTCCATCCAAGTCGTTGGACCGCTTCAATGGTGATCGGCTTCTTAGTCAAGCACCACAAGCCAACTAGAGTGCGATTCCATGGCAAAAATTCAAGGTGGTCTGTTGGGCTCGCTTTCTTACGCCCCTTGAGTGGCTTAACTCCAGCGAACTTGGCAACCTTAGCAAGTACGGTTGCAAAATCTTCACCAGTCAACCACATCAGAGCATCGAAGCCGCTGCGGTTCTTGGTTGAAAAACACTGGTTGCAAAGTACTCCACCAACTTGGTCAAAATCATCGAGCGCCCTGAATCGATCTTTACCACCAGCGTCTGGATGACACTGCTTGGGACAGGCATGATGCGACCCGTCAAGCAGGTTCGTATCGATGTTTCCAATGGATGAAAGGATTTCTTTCCATCGTCCTTCAGCTGCGGCCTTAACCAAATCAATATCATATCGTGCCATAATCCATTACTTCCTAGTTGTGAGCTGATTGGCGGGCTTGCAGTATGGCGATATGGTTTCGCATAGCTTCACGCCATGCTGACCAGTACTTCGACCAGCTTGATTCCTTCAGATGTTTGGCTGCGATTCGGAACTTGAATTGTT
>JANRMD010000543.1:0-7343 GCA_033761895.1 Pirellulaceae bacterium
GTACAACTGTGAAATCGATTCGGCGTCGTGGCGATCGATGCCGATCAATCGCAATTCGACGTCGTACGCATCGTCCACGGATTTATCCCGGTAACGCGACACACGATCATCACCCCCGACAGCAACACGCAACGTGTCCGCTATCTCTTGGACCGAGACGCCCATCGAAGCGGCTCGTTCGCGATCGATACTGACCAACAACTCTGGCTTATCCAGTTTCAAGGTGGTATCGACGTCGACAATTCCGGGGATCTCCATCGCTTTCAGGCGCAGTTTCTCGCTAAATTCACTCAGGGCTTGGAGGTCGGGGCCGGTAATGGAGAAGTCGATATCAACTGGAGCGCCTTGCCGGAACGAAGTTAGATTGCGGACCGAAACGCGAATATCAGGCAGACTTGAAAGTCGCTTGCGGATCTCGGTCATCTTGTCGCGTTGGGTGAAGTTCCCTTCCCAAGCGGCGGCGGGGTTCCCGCTCAGCAGGCCCTTGAACAACCGTTCGAGCGAAAAAGTCCGCTCCTTTGAATCGATGAGGCGGACGTACATTTCGGCGCGATTCACTCCCCCAAATCCTCGCGTACCTACTGTTGCCAGTGCAAAGTCAACTCCTTCGACCTTTGCCAGCTCCGCTTCGACGACTTGCATCGCGCTATCCATCGACGTCAGGCTTACGCCTTCCTTGGCGGTGATGCCGACTTCGAATTCGGATTCATCCACGTTTGTTGGGATGTAATCTTGCTTGATCATTTTGTAGAGCGGCACGTTGGCGGCGATGGTGGCGATACACACCAGCAGAGCCAAGAAGCGATAACGCATGGTCAAACGCAAACTGGCCATGTAAGCCAGTTCGATCCAGTAGTAAAAGCCGCTGCGCGAGTTCGAAGTCTTTCCGTCAGCGGGAACCTTGGATTTACGCAGCATCTGACTGCACATCATCGGCGTGAGTGTGAAGCTGACGAGCATCGAAACCATAATGGCTGCAGTTGCCGTCATGCCGAATTCGAATAGCATGCGACCGGTTACGCTCGATAGAAACGAAACGGGCAAAAACACAATCACCAGCGAAACCGTAGTTGCCAAGACGGCCAGTCCAATTTCGCGAGTCCCATCAATGGCGGCTCGGAACGGATCTATCCCTTTTTCTTCGATAAGATGAAAGACGTTTTCCAGGACCACAATAGCATCATCGATCACGACGCCCACCATCAACACCAGAGCCAGCATGGTCATGTTGTTGAGGGTGAAACCGAACAATCGCATGAAGGCAAAGGTGGCGATAATTGAGGTGGGAATCGCCACTGAGGCGATAAACGTCGAGCGCCATGACTTCATGAAGAGCAGCACTGTGAGGCACGCCAGAATCGATCCGGAGATCAAATGCCCTTCGATTTCGTGCAACGCCGCCAGAATGTACCGCGATTGATCTTGAATAATCGTGACTTGAACGTCGTCCGGTAGCAGGGCGTCGCAGCGTGGCAAGCGTTCTTTCACACCTTCGATCACACGGACGGTGTTTTCACCGGATTGCCGTTGCACTTGCAGTACCACGGCTGGTTCGCCGCGCAGTCGTGCGAGTGTACGAGTTTCCTTGGTGCCATCCTCAACGGTGCCGAGATCGCTCAAGCGAATGGGTGTGCCGTTGACGGTATCGACCACTAGGTTTGGGAAGTACCGAGCATCGGCGACTCGTCCGAGAGTGCGGAGTGCTCGTTCGCGGAAGCCTTCATCGACGCGGCCGCCCGGGATCTCGGTGTTTTGGCGCGCCATGGCCTCTCGCACTTGCAAGATCGAAATGCCATAAGCGGCCAAGCGATCAGCGTCGACGTTGACTTTCACTGCGCGATCAGCGGCACCAGCGATGGTGACTTCACCGACACCGGGGGCGGATTCGATCATGGCCTTCACATATCGGTCAGCCATGTAGTACAGCTCACTGGGTGTGCGTGGGCCAGAAACCGCCAGGGTGAGAATCGGCGATGAATCGAGGTCGTTCTTGCGAACCGTTGGCGGATCGACGTTAGGGGGCAAGCGGCCGACGATGGAGGCGACTGCGTCACGAACGTCTTGAACCGCAGCATCGATTTCGCGCTCAAGGCTGAACGTGATCATTAGCATTGAACTTCCGTCGCTAGAGATCGAGCGCAGTTCCTCGATGCCGGCCACGGTTGCAACCGCGTCCTCCATTAATTGCGAAACCTCCGATTCGACTTCTTCGGAAGCCGCGCCTGGGTACACAGCGCGCACGTAAACGGTTGGCAAGTCGATATTGGGAAAGCGATCGACGCCCAACTGTGGAAAGGAAGTCACGCCGGCAACCACAAGCGCCGTGATGATCATCAGCGCGAGGACGGGGCGTTTAACGCAGATTTCGGCTAGCCAATACACGTTTGAACTCCGATCGTCCGAGTTGACTGCGAAGTCGTGCTCTTGGGGGCTTCTTTGGGCGCAGTCTCAAACACGGGTTTGGGGCTAGCGGAAACGGGCACGGGGTCTTCTGTGCTTGGTGCGGGGGACGCTAGAGTTTCGCCAGAGCCTTTGTAAGTCCCCACACTCCCGTTGCGACCATCGATCAGAACCATGTCACCCACTTGTAAACCGGTGCGGATCTCGATGAGATTGTCCTTTTCTTCGCCAACTTCGACGACAACTTCTTTGACTTTGCCATCGACGACTTTCCAGACCTTTTGGACCCCTGCGAACCGCACCATGGCGCTCACGGGAATTGTGATCGCTTGCGATTGTTCATCGAGGATAATGTCCGCTTGGGCGAACGAACCACTGCGCAGCGCGTTGTCATCGTTAGGCACTTCGGCTTCGAACATTAAAGAACGACTCACAGCGTCCAAAGCTGGGCTGATGCGGGTGACGGTTATCTCACGGGGTGCTTGGTCATGCAACAGCAGCCTGACCTTTTGGCCAAGCTTCACCTGTGACGCAAATCGTTCAGGCACGGAAGCCCGATAGCGCAGCACATCGGTGCGTACCAGTTCAAGGATCGGTTGCCCTACATTTACATAAGAGCCGACAGCCACAGTTCGATTTTGAATGCGACCTTTGAAGGGGGCGGTAATCAGTGTGTCACTCAGTCGCTGTTCGGCGAGAGCACGCAAGGCGGTTTGCACGCCGACCAAAGCGATCTTTTCGCGGACGCTGTTAAGCGACGAATTGAAGCGTGCATCCGCTACGGTTTCGAGAGCGGTGGCTGCTTCGAGGTCGGTAGCAACTACGGCACCCTGTGAATACAGAGTCTTTAGACGCTCGACCGATTGTTTGGCTTCATCGAGAACCGCTTTGGCCTCGCGGACGGGGGGCGCGTTAAGCGGGTTGAGCTTTTCCACGTCATCGCCTGGTTTCAAGCCGATCGCGGCCCGCGCTTGAGTCAATTGAGCTTCAGCTTGTGCGGCGAGCAGTTCGTATTCTCGTTGATCGAGTTTCACGAGCGTCTGATCGGCTTGCACCAAGTCGCCGAGGTCGCAGTTCACTTCCACGACTCGACCCGGGACTTTGGCCGCGATGGTGGTGATTTCATCGGCGAACAGACCGCCTTGCACCTTGGCAGCACGGGGCCAATTCTGTAAGGCAATGGTGAGCAGCTTGCCTTCGATTTCGGCTTCGATCTTGGTTGCATCAGGCTGGGGCGCGGTGGTCCCGGTACAGCCCGAAAGCTGAATCGCAAACGCAAGGGCGACCAGACGTTGAAGAGTTGTTTTCATGTCGGGTGGGAGGAGGTTGGAGGGATTAACTTCAGGTAGGAGGATTAGCCGCAGTGCGCTAGCACCGGTTGCCGCGGCGCAAACCGGACGCTAGCGCGTTCCGGCTAATGCAGCAGTTTATCGGATTGGGCAGTCTCGCGGGCTGCCAAATGTCTATTGTGGTCAGTTACGGATTGTCAGGAAACTCTTTTTTGAAAGTTCGCACAGTTTCCGCTGCATTTGCGCCTAAATTCGAGTGCAAACGTGCTCCTATAGACGGTTGGCGGAATTTGTGCCGGTTTTTGCGGTTGGCGGAACAACACCAGCTGAATGAACCCGAAATTCTGGCTGAAAGACCTCGATTGGCCTAAAATCCTGGTAGTCTAGTAATGTGCATGTCTGTCGTCACAGTATGTCAGATTCTCTCTACGCCTGGAACTTTGCCATGAGACACCTCTTCTTCGCTACCGTTGTCCTCCTCGGCACGGTCACATGCTCATTTGCCCAAGAGCAATTCCGGCTAGATGCTCCGAATGCGGGGGCTTCCGCCGATGCCGTCCTGACGGAAAACGAGTTGGTGGTGGTAGATCAGGCCGGCAAGAGAACAGTTTATGTGCGGCACCCACAGTTCGACTCGCAGGACGGACAGTGGATGGGGTATTTTGCCCGCAACTTGAATCAAGTGATTCGTTGGCCGGTGGCACGTGCCGGAAACATGCAGATTGGCGATGTCGCCGGTGGAACAGTGCGTTACCGGACTAGCCAAATGGTCATTCAAGCCCTGAATCGTGCGGCGAATCGCCCGGTGTTGCCACCTCCGATGAACCAAGGAGGCTTTCCAGGAGGCATTCCAGGAGGCCAGCAATTCGATCCCAACATCGATCCGAATTTTGTCGACTCCTTGCAGGGGATTACGCCCAGTCCGATATTTGATTCGATTTATCAAGGCCAAGAAGCTCGTTCGCAGATGTTGCAACTGGCGACGTTTGACCCACGCGGTTCGCAGCTCTACCTGACTCGAGATAACCTTAGTTCGCTATCGCTCAGTCGCAATCCTGTGGCCGACAGCAACTGGTGGGTTGTACCTACGGGCAGTTCGTATGTCCGTGTTCAGCACTATCAGAATGGGCGCATCACCGCGCTCAGTGCCACTCGCAATCAAACACTCGCGTTAGCTCCCATCTCGCAAGACCCAAGGCAACTGTGGCGAGTTTCAAGTATCGCTTCGAATCGCAATCGCTTCGTGTTGGAAAACGCCATGTATAGTGGCCAGTGTATGGCGTCCAGCGGTGGGCAGTTGCTGTTGCAACCGATCAGTTATGCACCGACGCAATGGTGGGTTCCGATGTCAGCTCCCACACTGCCCAACTACGAACCGTTTTGGCGCACGGTCAGTCAAGAGGTGCACGCCAATACGGCTCTCGCACCTGCACAACTGGGACTGATCAACTCGAACCGAACCGCCTTGGTGGTCTTGTTGGCCGATCAACGTCAAGCTGGCAAGGTGCAGCAGATCCGTATCGAGCCTGGACAGAATGCTACAGTAACGCTGGACCGAGATCCGGGTGCGACGATCGTTGAGACTTATGAGATTCGATCGCCCAGCGGCGTGTGGGATCGTCAGCAGTTTACGACCGCTGTGCCACCACGCGTGTTCTATGACTTGAGCGTGTATGAAGAATTCCTGCAATCGATTGCTATCGACCGAACCGGCAAGAGTCCTAACCCGATCGAAGACGTAAATTATCAGCCCAAGAGCGTTGGTTGGTTGCAGATCCCGCCCGGGGCCGCACTTCCGCAAAACAGCAATATGGATGTGCTGGCTCAAGCTCGATCGGCGAACAATCCGGGGGCTGTGCGTCGGATGGATCCCAAGCAATTCGAATTCAAACCAACCAGCCCGACGGAGGCTATTTTGAATGAATTCCAATCTACTCCGCGAAAGAAATTCTAAGCAACTTATGCTCGACATAGAACTGCGTCAGCGACCCGACCAACTTGCATCAGAGATCTTGCAAGCCCGTCCGTTGTTGCGACAGAAATTGGCTCGAGCTCTGTTCTGCGTGCCCGCTGAATGCGAGAAGGCGCTTAGTGAGACGATCAAGTTTTTGATGCTGGCGGCTGAGAATACCGATGGTCAGTTGACGCCCTCAGCCCGCATCGATTTAGCGTGGCACGAATTCATTCTGTTCACTCGGACCTATCAGGGTTTTTGCGAAACGCATTTCGGGAAACTCATTCATCACGAACCCAGCGAAAACCACGCGGTTAACTCGCAGCAATATGCCAGCACGTTAAGTCGCTACCATGAGCGCTTTGGCGAGCCACCGCGGGAGTACTGGGGTGGGACGAACCCGAGCAGTGACTCAGCGAAAGTGTCAGCTAGTTGTGGCAACTGTGAATCGGACCAATAGAACATAGAAGGCGAAACAGACATGTACCTATCCGCAACGATGACGATCGATCCCAGCCACTTAACGCAACTGCGTCGCAAGCCCACCAAGGGTTTTCGACGGTTCGCTGAGTTGCTGACAGGGAATCTCTTGTCCAAACGCGAAGAGCATGAGACCTTCACCGCTCTTTCAATTATGCAAGAGATCAATGTTTGTCTCCGCTCTGTGGGCGTAACCGATGTTGTCAAGTTCACTCGAGACGATCAAGTCCTCTATGAAGATCAGGGTTCTTCGGAAGCGATGGACATGCCCGCAGCGATGGATGCCCTCGCACGTGGCCGATCGTCTCAAGGTGAGTCGTTTTCAAGTTTGTCGTTATTGCTGGAGCATCATCTCGCGACGATCGCTGTGATTATCGAGATCAAAGTTAATCGTGTGCATGAGATTGGCGTTTACCCCATTCAAATCTCCGTCAATGGACTGGATGCTGAACTGCAATCGGCCAGCAGTCCCAAGACATTAAACGACCGCTTGGATGATGTGTTTGCGAATCAGCAATCCTACGACGCTTACACCGAGTCGAAGAAATCAGAGTTTGAAGCGTTCATCGAGCAACTTGAGCAAGCCTTCCGCAGTCGCATGCAAGTCGATAACTTGAATCGGCGGACGTTTACGAATGTTGTGCGGCCCGGATTGACGCCGGCTAGTAAGTCAAACGGTGTCGACGTAGACGTTGATTCGACTTCGGCGCAGGCACCGATGTTGCAGCGTTACCACAGTGGCTCGGACTCGCTGATGTACTTGTGGATGTGGTCCAGCTTCATGCATTCGAACAACACTTACTGCCATGACACCACGATTGTTAATGAGAGCGGAGTGCCTGCGTTCAGCGTGGGTGGTGAGGGCTTTCACGCAGGCGAAAGCGCTGCGTTGAATCCCGAGGCTCCGTTCGAAGTTCCGGATTGCCCGATTGAAGCGGTCGAAAGTGTTGATGGTGAAGTGAATGAAAGCACCAACTTTGGCATCCTAGACACGGGCGATACGACTCAATCAAGCTGGTTCGATTCGTTCGCGTTCAGCGGCGACACCGGTGGCGATACCGGTGGCGATATAGGTGGGGACGCTGGCGGTGGGGATGGTGGTGCAGGCTGTGGAGGTGGATGCGGGGGTGGTTGTGGTGGCGGCTGTGGTAGCTAGCGGGTTTCAGTTGCAACTAGTGCTGTGTCCAGATTAGTTTTTTGGGTTGATGAGCTATTGCGAT
>JANRMD010000544.1:0-7264 GCA_033761895.1 Pirellulaceae bacterium
GCGATCTTCGAACGCGTGTGGGTGAAAGGGGAAGACTCAAGCGCAGTGGCAGCCTCGCTAAATGTGCGTGTCGGTAGTGTCTATGTTGCCAAATCAAGAGTCTTAAATCGCCTCCGAGCCGAAGTTGTCATGTTAAGCGAAGACTGGCCAGTACCCGAAGAAGCAAGCGAATAGGGCGAGCCATGGAATGTCCCCAACCGGAATCGCTAGCTCAGTTGTTAACCAGCGATTGCGACACAGCCGATGATTCACCACTGTGGGATCATCTGGAGACCTGCCGCTCCTGTCGTCTTGAACTCGATCGACTGAGCGATGATCCAGAGTTGGTGCGTTGGCGCGAAGCGGCACGCACGGATCGCGTTGAGGAATCTGAACTGGCCGCACGCCAAGCGTTTGTCCGCAGTGTTGTTGACAACGATACCGATGCCGACTCCCTGCGTGCCAAGTCGACATCGCACGACAACGGAATTGACCAACGCATTATCGCCGCCTTGCAACCCAGCACAGTTGAAGGCGAACTCGGGCGACTCGGGCAATATCGAATCCTACGCTTGATCGGTCAGGGCGGCATGGCGATGGTTTTCGAAGCTATCGACGAACAGTTGGAACGTCGCGTCGCGCTTAAGATCCTCCGGCTAGGAAGGACAGATGCCGATTCACAACAGCGTTTCATGCGCGAAGCACGCGCGTTAGCTGGAGTGAAGCATGCCAATGTTATCGCCGTTTACAGTGTCTTCGAAGCCGACGACGGCCTGTCTGCGATCGCGATGGAATTGGTGGAGGGGGAATCGTTGCAAGAAGTCCTAAAGCGCGAGCAAGAAATTGAACCTAGGCAGTCGGCGGAATGGGTCGCCGAAGTTGCCAGCGGACTCGATGCGGCTCACAGCGCGGGTTTAATCCATCGCGATATCAAGCCCAGCAATATTCTGATTGCCAATAGTGGTGGGCGACGAGTCGCGAAGCTCGCCGATTTCGGGCTGGCGCGATTTACCAGCGTTTCGCAGAAAGTAACTCAAAGCGGAGTCCTCCTCGGGACACCTTCCTATATGAGCCCAGAGCATATTGCGGCTCCAGAGTCATGCGACACTCGCAGCGACGTCTATAGTTTGGGTGTCACACTGTACGAGATGCTCTCGGGCGAAGTTCCATTTCGTGGTGCATTGCATACCGTGCTGCAGCGTATCGGCCGCGACGATCCCACACCACTACGAACACTGAACTCTCTCATACCGCGTGACCTTGAAACCATCTGCGCAAAGGCCATGCTCCGTGATCCTAAAGCCCGCTATGGGACAGCTAAGGAATTCGCTGAAGATCTGCAGCGATGGTTAGCGGATCGACCTATATTGGCGCGACCCACGAGCAAGTTCGAACATATGCGGATCTGGTGCAAGCGTAACCGCAGTATTGCTACGGCGCTGGGAACCATTGCTGGCCTGCTGCTCACGCTCTCGGCGGTTGCCGCATATTCAGCCTTAACCATTCGCGCGGCTGATAAACAACTGCGAATTGAAAAGCAGACCGTTATACAGACCAACGCTCAACTAAAGCTTGCCGCCGATGATGCGGCTAAACAGCGTCGCATCGCTATCGAATCGTTGAACGATTTGGTTACCAAAGTTCAAGTGGAATTGGCCTCGCGTCCTGGAACTCTGAAAGTGCGTGAGTCGATTCTCGAGACCGCTCTCAAGGGACTCGAAGAAATTACTGAAAACGCGGATTCCGTAGACATCGATCCAGTTTTGATTCAAGCACATATTCGCAAAGGAGAGATCTTCGATCTGCTCGGACAGACGGCGCAATCCGTTAGCGAACTGGACAAAGCGCGGACGCTTGCGGAGTCTTTTTTCGAAAGCAGTCCCAATAGCGATGATGCGAAAAGAGAGCTTGGCAATGCGCTCGTTGCCCAAGCGGACGTAGCCACGCGCCGCAACGCCTTAGACGACGCAAAAGTGCTATACGAACGCGTTCTGCCACTTCGCGATGATGCAGCCCAGAAGCTACCTGAGGACTTCAATGCACAAAAATCGCTCTTCTTAGTGCTGCAGCGCCTGGGGGATGTTCATCGACTCCGCAACGAGTTTGGTAAGGCTGGTGAGTACTACCAACGTTCGCTTCAGATCGCTGCAACAAACAAAGAAAAACACCCTGAGTTTACAAGTGCCAGTCGCGACGTCAGTTTGGCTCTTGAACGTTCGGCAACCGTGGCTATGTTTCGCGGCGAGACCAGCCAAGCAGATGCTGGTTTCAAGCAAGCGTTGGCCCTGAATCAAGAGTTGCTGGCGAACGATCCCGGTAACAAAATTTACAGCGGCGATTTGGCGTATTTCTCCGGCAACTTAGCCCGACTTGCTAGTGCTCGTGGCGAGCATCAGGAAGCGATTCAACGTGCACAACAAGCCGTTGAGTTTTTCAAGATCGTGAGCGAGGCTGATCCGCAGGATACTGATGCCAAGATGAAGTTGGGGGGTGGCTGGTTAACCTTGCATGATGTGCACTTCGCCGCCGGCCAACTCGAAGAAGCTGAAAAAGCTATCCAAACAAGCATCGGTATCGATGCAAGCCTTAGCACCGCTGACCCGACAGCCTCTAAGTTTGCGATGCACGGTGCCGAACTTTGCAACATCTTGGCAGGCTTGCAAGCTAGGTTGGGCAAGTCTGCCGCTGCAACAACCTCGATAAAAAACTCTCTGCGATTCTTGGAACGCTGCCAAAAAACAGCGGACTTCAAGCCTGAACTTGTCGAACCCATGATTGCTATTCAGAAGAACACATTAGCTGCTGCCGAGCTTGCGGCCCAGGGAGTTGAGACGCTTACGGACACCGCTGGCGTGAACCCAGAACTACTGCACATAGCCCGCGTCATGACCATGTACGAGTTGTCACGCGTTGGGGAATCCAAGCGTGCACTGGATATTGCAAAGTCGATGGGACCCTCACAATTGCAGAATCCCTATGTAGCGCATGCCAGTTTATTGATCGTGGCTCGCGCTTACGCCAAAAGTTACGCGAATCTCACTCAACACGATGCAGACGCCAGCGATGACGCCAAGCAATTGGCTGAGGCAGCTCTTGAAGGCATGAAAGCGAATCTGCTTTCGGCTTTATCGAGTCCTCTCGTTATGCAGAATCCTGCCGCTCTCCTAGCCATCAAGAACGATCTCGATTTCGCTGGTGTTCGGGAGCTGCCAGTGTTTCTAGCGTTGTTTGGGCTTCCCCCCGCGAAGCCTTAAGCCTTCAGATTAATCGTGCTTGTAGTCTTTATATTAGCGCAACCTCACAACTAACACTTGGGGTTAATGCTCTTCCACACTTCGTTGCAAATCGGCTTTTTCAGCAGCCTATTCGCCCAACAGCAAACGCTACTTTTGGGGGTCGAAAAACAACGATTCCGAAAAGTCAAATTGATTTGGGGCGAATAGCCCTGCGATTAATCGCCCCTCAGCCGCCGGCAACCGCGCCCCAAATGATAAATGGTTGTGCGCCAGTCAAAACGTCCTCCGGGACAGGCGTTTCTGGTGGTTCGTGAGACACGTCTTTCTGGCAAACAAAATACCGTAGCAATGGACGGCGTTTCTTGGTCGCATGATCTCGAATGGTGCCGCGCAGCGCTGGATAATGGGACTCGATGGCTTCGACAATAGCCTCATGAGTTACAGGCGACTGCACTTCTATCACAACTTCATTGCCGATCTTTGCAAGCGTCTGTAAATGATAGGGCATGACCACACGGATCAAGTGCATATTCGAATGCTTCGTCATGGCAACGTCTGAACCTCAACAGATAGCACTCGTGGCAGATCATGGACAATGGCCTGCCAGTTGTCGCCACCATCGGGTGAAACGTACACTTGGCCTCCAGTGGTACCGAAGTAGATTCCACAGTCGTCCAGTGTATCCGTCGCCATCGCATCTCGGAGTACATTTACATAGCAGTTTTCCTGTGGCAGGCCGTTAGTAAGCGGTTCCCACTCGGTACCACCGGTGCGGCTACGGAACACTCGCAGCTTGCCTTCATGCACGTAATGCTCCGAGTCGCTCTTGATGGGGACAACATAAATCGTCTCAGGCTCGTGCGCGTGGACTTCGATCGGAAAACCAAAATCGGTCGGCAAGTTACCGCTGATATTGGTCCATAAATCTCCAGCGTTATCGGTGCGCATTACATTCCAATGCAACTGCATAAACACCACCTCCGGCCGAGTTGGATGGAGCGCAAGCCGATGCACACAATGACCGATCTCTGCGTCTGGATCGGGAATGTACTTGGACTTCAGGCCGCGGTTGATGGGTTTCCATGTCTCACCACCATCGTCGGTTCGAAATGCTCCGGCGGCAGAGATAGCCACATAAATCCGCCGAGGATTCGTCGGGTCCAGTAAGATCGTGTGCAAGCCGAGTCCTCCAGCACCCGGTTGCCATTCCGAACCTCGCTGAGCGCGGAGGCCAGGCAGTTCTTTCCAGTTGGCTCCACCATCATTCGAACGAAACAAAGCAGCATCCTCGGCGCCTGCATAGACGACATCAAGATCGGTCAGCGATGGTTCGAGATGCCAAACCCGCTTGAACTCCCAAGGGTGAGGCGTACCGTCATACCACATATGCGTTCCAACCTGACCTTCATAGACAAACTTGTTGCTGGCACCGGATGGTTGTCCAGTAAACTCTGGAACCGTTTCGCCACCCGGTTGTTCCCAGGTCACCCCGCCATCATTGGAACGCTGTATGATCTGGCCGAACCAATCACTGCACTGCGAAGCGTAAATTCGATTCGGGTCCAGCTTCGAGCCTTTCATATGATAAATCGTCCAACCGGCAAACAACGGTCCTTCGACTTTCCATTTTTCGCGTTTCCCATCCGAAGAGAGGATGAATGCACCTTTTGCTGTACCAACCAAGACTCGTACGCCGCTCATCGAGTTTTCTCCATCTTGCGGGGTTCGCAACCCAACTGTTTGCAATCCCGGATTATTCATGATTGGTAGCGCAATGCGTCAAGCATTCCGGGAAGTCCTCATGAATTATTCAGGTTACAGAAAGATAAAATTGTAGTGACTTTGCGACGAGGAATCGCACCGCCATTCAGTTAGTCGCGTGGTAGTCGCCACAATCGACATCAATGGGCAGATTCGAAACAAAATTCTCGAAGCTAGCGTACTGGTCTGTTGTCAGTCTGATCTGTCAGGCTGGTACGTGGATTGATTCCAAGTGGTCTGGCCATTAAGGTAACTTAACTCGCACCGAGCCCGAGGCTGTTACTCCCACCCCAATGGCACTAAATCGACTGGAGATACCAAATGAACCGCACGCTTGAATTGCTTTTCCGCTGTGCAATGCGTTGCCTATTCGCTGTAGCCCTGTTGGCGACAACTTTAGTTACCGAAGTGCGCGCCGAAGTCTTGGATGTGTGGCTGGGCACGGGCCGCAGTTCTCTTAGCAAAGGCATCTATCACTGCCGGTTCAACACCGAAGACGGCAAACTAACAGAGCCGACTTTAGCCGCCGAGATGGAGGGCCCGGGCTTTCTTGCCAAACATCCGACACTAGCGGTTTTGTATGCGGTCGGAGGTTTAAAAAACGAACAAGTTGTGGCCGCCTTTGGAATCGATGATACCAGCAGCACTCCCTCGCTTAAGTTCCTAAACGCCGTTCCGATCGGTGATGGCGGTGCTGCCCACGTCTCGGTGGACAAAACCGGCAAGACTCTCTTTACCGCTCAATATGGCGGAGGCTCGATTGCCGCATTCAGCCTGAATGCAGATGGTTCCCTCAAAGAACGCACGCAGTTGATCGATCATGAAGGAGGGACCAAAGTGGTTGCAGGTCGTCAGGACGCGTCGCATGCCCATTGGACAGGCGTTTCTCCTGATAATCAGTTTGTGTTTGTGCCCGATCTTGGATTAGACCAAGTGGTGATCTATAAGTTGGACGCAGCAACTGGAAAGATAACTTCTCACGGTAAAGGTTCTGTGCCACCGGGCAGTGGTCCACGTCATATGAAGTTCCATCCCAACGGCAAGTGGATCTACGTACTGAATGAATTAGCACTGACGGTAACTCATTTCGATTATGATCCAGCTGCAGGAAAGATGTCAGCGCGTCAGAATATTGAAACAGTCGACCCAGATCTGTTATTTCGAGAGAAAGCCAAAAGCACGTCCGAGATTTGCATTCATCCCAACGGCAAATTTGTGTACGCAGCCAATCGCGGCCACGATACGATTTCAGTGTTTCGCGTGAATCCTGCGACCGGCGAGTTGACGCTGGTTCAAGTTGAGAACGTTCGCGGTGCAACTCCTAGGAATTTCAACCTTTCGCCAGATGGCAAATGGTTACTGGCGGCTGGGCAGTTGTCGAATACCCTGGGCGTTTTTTCCATCGACCAGAGTAATGGCCTGATTACTTTTCATCAAACCAGCGTCTTCGCGCCAACGCCAATCTGCGTGTTGTTTGAGTAGGTAGCTGGGAGTCGCGAAATAGTAGAACTGTGATTACAATTCGCTTTTCGAATTTCAGACACTTGGCAATCAGATAACTTACACAGCAGGAAAGACTAAGGCATGGCATCCGCACCTGGTTTGGCTCACATGGTCTACTTTGAGCTCAGCGATTCTTCACCGGCAAAAATCGCTGAGCTAATCGCGTCATGCAAAGAGTACTTGGATAACCATCCTGGATTGGACTATTTTGCGGTTGGTCGTCTCAACCCAGATCTCGCTCGACCCGTTAACGACCGAGCATTTCACGTCAGTTTGCACACGGTGTTTGCCGATCGCGCCGCTCATGACGCTTATCAAGTCGAACCACGTCACTTGAAGTTTATCGAGTTGAATAAACCCAATTGGAAAACGGTGCGTGTCTTCGATTCCGATTTGGCTTAAACAGGGATTCGATTTGGCGTGTGAAACGTTCTGACATCGATGCAATCCATTGCGGCCGAGCGGGCCGCTTGCAGGCCAAGATCGGAGTCTTCGTAGACTAAGCACTTAGTCGGATCGGCTCCGGCGCGGCGAGCGGCTTCGAGGAAGACATCGGGCTCGGGCTTGTGACGCACGGTGTCTTCTGCGGAAACAATGTCGTCGAACAAACCATCGCAGCCGATTTGCGTGAGTTGTTTTTTGATCACTTCGCGAAAACCACCGCTGGCTACAATCATCGGTAGCCGTTTATGGAAATGACGAGCCACTTCGACGACGTATCGAATCGGCTCAAGCAAATGGAGCAACTCGAGGAACGCATTCTCCTTCGCCATGGCCGCTTGATG
>JANRMD010000545.1:0-4912 GCA_033761895.1 Pirellulaceae bacterium
CGACCACTGATGACAAACACAACATCGCCTGTCCCAGAAAAATCTGTCCCCGAAAAATCGGGTCCTGAAAAATCGATCTGCTTTTGCAAGCCTGCGGCAACCGTGATGCCACCGGACGGTTCAACGCGTAAACCATGCGTGCAATACAACCATCCCAACGCGGCTCGAGTTGCTTCATCGGTAACTGCAACTGAGCGACGTACGAGACGCTGCAAGATTGGCCAATTCAGTTTGCCAACGTCGTAGGACAGCAGACCGTCACAGATACTTACTGGCCGTTCGACACGCACGCGTTGATTTGCAGCCAGCGATTGTCGATAGTCGTCCGCTCCTACAGGTTCCACGCCGATGATTTCGGCGTCCGGAAATCCATCGTGGATCGCTAACGCTAGCCCTGCCATCAAGCCACCGCCGCTGACGGCGGATACGAAGTGCGATAACTTGCGACCTTCGCGCTGCAGTTGCTCGACAACTTCCAAACCACCGACTCCGTTACCCGCAATCACGTACTCATCATCATAGGGCGAGGCTTGCACTCCATTTTCTTCGATGGCAATCTGTCGCGTGAGAGCTTCGCGGATGCCCGTGATATGGTCTGTGGCGATTTCGTAGGTCCGAATCTCAGCACCAAACGAACGCGTCAAAGCAAATTTTACTTTGGGTGCGGTATCAGGCATCACGATTATCACCCGTTTTCCATACCGCTGTCCGGCAAACGCGATGCCTGACGCGAAATTCCCGGACGATTGAGTGGCTACGGGGCGATTGCCGATTTCATCAGCGTGATTATGCATCCAATTCAAAGCTCCCATGACTTTGAACGACCCCACCGGAGTCCAGCCAAAATCTTTGAGCCATACGCGACGCCCAGGCGCGAGCCCCAAGGCGCGTTCGAGAGCATAGGAGCGCACCAGCGGTGTGGGCGAAAGGTGCATGCGTATCACCTTCTCCGCCGCTCGCACATCATCTATCGTAGGAACAGCCACTTCGCTCATTTGCATGCCTCACACATCGCCAGTAACCTCCGCCCTCAAGCCTCAAGCCTGCTAACCCATGCCCGCCAATTTAACTCAACAGTACTTGAAAGCCGAGGCGGCATACCGCGAAGCACAGACACTTCAGGAGGAACTTGGGTGCTTGCAAGTCATGTTGCGAGAAGTGCCGAAGCACAAAGGTACCGATCGGTTGCAAGCGGACTTGAAGAGCAAGATTGCCAAGTTGAAGCTCGAGTTGCAAAAAGCCAGTTCCGCGCCGTCAGCGAAATCAGCGCTCAAAATTCCGCGTCAGGGAGCGGGCCGAGTCCTACTAATCGGGGCGCCAAACTGTGGCAAAAGTCAGCTGTTGGCAGCCTTAACACGTGCTCAGCCCGAAATCGCTCCCTACCCATTCACTACCCAAGCACCTTTGCCTGGCATGATGTTCTTTGAGGACTGCCCGATTCAATTGATCGACTTGCCACCAGTCACGGCCGACTTTATGGACGCGGCCACGATTGGGCTTGTGCGCGGAGCTGACCTAATTCTACTGGTCGTTGACTTGGCCAGCGACTCGTTGGTCGAAGACACCCAAGCTGTGCTCGACCGGTTCCAAAACAGCAAGACTCATTTGGGTCGAGAAACTATGTTGGACGAATCGGACGTGGGGGTGTCATATACCGGGACGTTGGTTGTGCTAAACAAATGCGATGACAGATCCGCCAGCGAGCGGTTAGGTGTGTTCGACGAGTACCTGAAGCTGCCCTTCGATCGAATTGAAGTCAGCGCCACCTTGAGTACGGGCTTGGATCAGCTGCGAAGGTTGGTCTTTGATCGATTGAAGATCGTGCGTGTATACACCAAGCACCCGAAGCAAAAGGAGCCGGACATGACTAAGCCCTTTGCAATTCGGCAAGGCCAAACGCTGCTCGACGTCGCCGACTGTGTTCACAAGGACATGGCCGCGTCCCTAAAGTCAGCTCGGGTGTGGGGCAAAGGACTGCATGGGGGCACAACTGTTAAGCCCGATTACCAGCCTCAAGACGGCGATATCGTTGAACTACATGCAACCCCGTAGGATGGGACCATTTGTCCGGTCCTGCCAGTCACGGTAGTCCGCCGACGGCGCTAGCCGCCCGTTGATTTAGTGAGCCGACGGCGCTAGCTGCCCGTTGATTTAGTGAGCCGACGGCGCTAGCCGCGGGTGACCGAAGGAGCAATCGTTCATCGTCAATAAACGTGCCAATGCAGAATAACTTTCAGTTCAACTTGCATTGGAACGAGCCAATTCCATGCACGCTCCAAACTTCGAGACCCGCGGCTAGCGCCGATGGCTCACAAACTCATGTGATGGCTTTCAAGGGACACTGCGGTACTCTTGAAATGCTTGATACATTTACCCAAAAACCTAACGTGGACGCTCCACTAGTTTACGCTTTTAGGTGTTGCCGCCACTGCCTTAACTCGGCGCAAACATGTGTCACCGACGCTCAACCCCAAACAAAAGGCTACGAAGCCAACCCAATGATAGATTCCAGACGTTTCGATTCCGTTGACTTGTGCCATGAGCATCAGCACTAACGGAAGAAAGGCGATTATCAAAAACGGAATGTAAAACGCGAACAAACCCAAGAAGTACCACAGAAATGCGTTTCGTTCTCCCATCCGAGCCGCAGGTACCATTTGGATTCCGACATAGATCCAAATGCCAATGACCACTAACTTGCGAATGACCGGCAGATAATCTTCCATCAACGGTAACTTCCTGGGCTGCAGTAATGTCGCACGATTGTCCCAATCGTAGCTGCAATGATTGTGAAAAATTTGGGACGCAGATTCCGTCGCTAAGTCTTTTTTCATGCTGCGCTGTTTTGGGGTTTTCGGACCAAAGGTCCAGCGTTTGCCTAGCCCAGCTCAACGGGCTGGGGAATACGGTGCAACTGGTCGTTAGGGCTGAAGGCCCGCCCGTTTGCTGATCAGCAAAGCACCAGATCATCTTTAGTCCGCATGAAGCTTAACTGTCAACCTAACGAGTTAACTTTCGTGCAGCTTGTTGAAATTCTCGCCGCAAATCGGAGGCGTCCGAGTTCGGGAAATTGGCACGTTGAGTCATCAAAATGTAGATGCGCTCATTCGTTGGATCAATCCATGCCTGAGTTCCATAAGCTCCACCATGGCCGAAACTGCCGGATGCAAGCGTTTCGGAAACACCCTGGGGTTCGCGGATGACACAACAGCCGATACCCCAGCCATTGCCGGGCGTAAATCCGGTCACCAGGTTACCAGTCACAATCGTGCGCATCGTCTTTACGGCCTCAGCCGACAGAATGCGTTTGCCATCCAGTTCACCGTCGCGCAGCAACATGCGACAGAATTTTGCATAGTCATCTGCGGTCGAAAACAAGCCACCGTTTGCGGCGGGCATGCGTTCACGGTCAGTAGGTAAGTGACCGGCCAACAAACTAATCTTGGCTTCCTCCAATCGGCCTTCTTCATTTTTGCGATACGATTTCGCAAGCCGCTCAGCTTGTGGCGTCGAGAGGTAGAAGCCGGTATCTTTCATTCCTAGAGGTTCACAAAGGCGTTTTTCAATGAAGACGTCCAACGAAAGTCCCGAAACGACCTCCACGATGCGGCCCGCGGTGTTGATGCTGGTTTGGCTGTATTGCCATTTGGTACCAGGCGTGAATAGGATCTTGACTTTGGCATACCGCGCAGCGGCTTCGGTTAAATCACGCGACGTGTAAGCCTCCTCTTGTTGCAATTCGGCCATGCCCGACGTGTGACTTAGCAACTGACGTATGGTAATGACGGCTGGTGTTCCAGCCAGCTTCAAATCCTTCATCTCTGGCAGGTACTTTGTAATCGGATCGTCGAGTGATAATTTGCCTTCGTCTTGCAGCATCATGACACAAGCACCCGTCACGGGCTTGCTCATGGATGCAATCCAAAAAATCGAATCCCGCGTTAAGGCTTGCTTGTTTGCGATATCCGCTAGACCAACTGCTTGACCGGCAATCACTCCCTCTTTATCTGCTACCAAGGCGACCGCGCCCGCAATCTCACTGTTGTCAACAAACCGATTGAGGACTGCTTCAAGTGGGCGATTAGGTTTTTCGCCCCAATAGAGTATCTTCGTGTCCACGGGTTGGTTTGGCTTTCGCTCTAGCAAGTTGTCTACGCCCGTCTTCTCCTGGCACCAAGCTGGCTGGACCAGCACCAAAGAAATCAAAGCGAAGAGCAAATCCCCAATGCGATATTGCATAATGCCGGTCCTTGTGAATGTAAGTAAGTGGCTAGTGGAGCTTCAAACGTAAATGTTAGGATTAGCCGCAGTGCGCTAGCACCGGTTGTCGCGCGAAAACCGGTCGCTAGCGCGTTCCGGCTCATTTTACAAACCCTAAAATTAATCTGTGCAAAAGCAACTAGTAGCTAGTGGAACGTCAAGTTTTAAATGTTAGGGCGTGCCACCCAAACCCGATTACCCTAAGATTAAATCGTGACGTTCCACTAGTAGCTAGTGCTCTGTCCACATTAGATTTTGCGGTTGTTGAGCAATTTCGATCCCTCGATTCAATGAGGTCGCGGAAGCCGTCAAGGCTTTCGGAGGGACACCGCGGTACTCTCGATATGCTTGAGGGTGGATGAATAGCTGCGGCACGGTTTGTGAGCCGACGGCGCTAGCGGTCTGTTTTCTTAGTGAGCCGACGGCGCTAGCCGCGGGTGACCGAAGGAGCAATCGTTCATCGTCAATAAGCCTGCCAATGCAGAATATCTCCCTGTTCAACTTGCATTGGACCCAATCCATGCACGCTCCAAACTTCGAGACCCGCGGCTAGCGCCGACATCTCACAAACTCACTAGCCTCAGTACTCTCGAAATGCTTGACGCATTCCGCGACCCAAAAGTCTAATGTGGACAATCCACTAGTGTTTCTT
>JANRMD010000546.1:0-4101 GCA_033761895.1 Pirellulaceae bacterium
CGTGAATCGTTGCTCCAGTGCTTCAGTGCTCGGACGGCTTCGCGGGCGCGGTTTAGGAACTCCGCTTTGGGTTCACCGGACTCAAGCCAGATCGGTGCGCCGATGCTGATGCTGCTTAACAGGGGCACAGGCATGTACTCACCGCGTGGCAAGATACGGTTCAAGTTGTCCATATAGACTGGCACTAGTTCAAGGTCGGGTCGTTTTTTGGCAATATGAAACAAACCGCTTTTGAACTCGCCCATGTTCCCGTCTTCGGCTCGGCTGCCTTCAGGGAACACAATCAATGAATGCGTGTCGCCCATCTCTCGCAGCATCATTTCGACTGGGCTTTGGTGGACCTTGATCTCCTTGCGGTCGATGAGCATCGCGTTGAATGAACTGGCCAAGAAGCGACGCCAACGAGTTTGCCCCCAATAATCTTTGGCGGCGACGGGCCGAGTCAAATTGCGGATCTCGGTTGGCAGTGCGGACCAAAGGACCACTGCATCTAAGTGGCTGGTGTGGTTCGCAAAATAGACTCGCTGGCATGTATCGGGCTGGCAATCGATCCACCGCACCGTGTAGCCGCTGAAGAAGCGGGCCAGCAAAATGATTGTCTTGCCAGTCAGCTTTTTGAGCGTTTCTGATTGACCCAAATCGCGGCGTCCTGAATTCTGAGTTGGCTGAATAGCTGCGGCCAAGGTAGATCCTGTTGATTTTCGCGATAGACACAAACACAACGTCTACTCCTCATGTTACGCCAAGGAGTCTGTTACGCCAACCGTCCGCCACGAATTGCCTTGGTTTTTAGCGAGTTGACCACGTAATGATCCATCCAGCGAATGGTCTTGCCGCGATCATCAATGCCCATGTATCCAAGGTGCCCTCCGTGCTTGGTATGTTCCATATGGATGTAGCGGGCATCGAAATCGGCCCGTTCAAAGCTGTGGGCGGTGACAATCGGATCGTGTCGATCAACCAGGATGGTGGTTGGAGTCACGACATGCTTGAGCCATTGGTCGGCGCTGGCGACATCGTAATAGTGATTCGTGTCGCGGAACCCGCTTAGAGGCGCGGTATAGCGAGCATCGAACTGGCGAATCGTTCTTACTTTCGGCTCCCGCTGAATGGCTTGCCAGGCAGGCCATAATTCGCGACGCAACTCGACTTGTTTGTCGAGGACTTTCAAATAGTAGCGGGTGTACACGAGGCGACTCAACCGATCCATATTGTTCGCGCAGTCGTGAAGGTTGATCGGTGGGGCAATGGCCAATGCGAAGTCGATGCAACTGACGTCCATGCGATCGCTGAGCGGTCCGCCCTGGGCGCTTTCGCCCAGCATTTTCAAGAGCACGTTTCCGCCCAGCGAGAAACCGGCGAGCCGGATTGGAGAGAGCGGGTAACGCTGATGTGCTTCCCGAACCACCGCCGCCAGATCACTGCTCGATCCAGCATGCGCAGGTCGCCAAGCAAGCGTCAGGCCTGCTCCACTGCCTCGCAAATCGACTCGCCAAGTTCGAATTCCAGCTTGGCGCAGTTGGTGAGCGATGCGCTGCAAATACGGGCTCCGATGATTACCACCTAAGCCATGAATGAGGATCGCCGTCGGCGCTGTCTGTGGGAGTGGACTGCCGTCTTCCTCATGCACTACCAGACCTTCACCGTCTTCGAGCGGAATATGGATTTCGGTGGCTTGGTAGGCTGGCCGCTCGCCGTACGCTATCCCCAACATCAGCGTCTGAAGGTGGCCGTTTCGAAGCAGAGGATGGGGACGATAGGGTAACATGGGCCTCAAGTGTTTGGTGGCTTAAATTCTCGGGTTGCAGATATCCTACCTCTGTTGAAGAGAGACTAGCCAAATTCCTCCTCGTGGGCAATAATCCCTGGCTTGTAAATCATTGGAACTTCGAAGGCAGCAGGTTGCCGGAGCAAATTGAGGGTTTTATGCGCGAGTTTGACGTCTGTGGTCTGGGCAATGCTGTCGTCGATATATTCCTCGAGATTTCGGATAATGACTTTGAGTCACTAGGATTCGAACGCGGCACGATGCGGCTGGTCGACAAATCCGAGCAGGAGCAATTGTTTGCCAAGTTCCAAGGCAACCATGACCTGAAACTGGTTAGCGGCGGCTCGGTCGCGAACTCCATCATCGGCTTGTCGCAACTTGGTGCCCGAAGTGCGTTCATCGGCTGTGTGGGTGACGATCGCTATGGTCTTCACTATGTGGAAGAATTTGAGCAGCTGAAGATCGACATGGGCAATCCAGTATTGGTCGGCGAGACGACTGGTACCTGTGTAGCGATCATTACACCCGACGCTGAGAGAACGATGCGCACCTGCTTGGCCGTGGCTAGCCACTTGGCCGCTAAGCACGTGGACAGCAACCGTATCGCGAAATCGGAGTGGTTGTTTATCGAGGGATACGTATTCGCCAACCCAGAAACCGGCCAACACGCTATCCGTGAGGCGATTCGAGTCGCCAAAGCAAACGGCACAAAGGTCGCTTTGACCTGTTCTGACGCATTCATTCCAGAAGTCTTTGGCGATGTGTTCCGTGAAGCCTTGGCACAGAGCGATCTCTTGTTCTGCAACGCTCCAGAAGCCGCCGCAGTCACGCAGACGAAGAACTCGACTGATGCCTTTGCGAAACTGACATCCATGGTCCCGAACTCGGTTGTCACCGATGGACCGAACGGCGCGTTCGTCCGCTTTGCCGGTGTTGAAGGTCACGTACCCGCGATCGCTTGCACGCCAAAGGACTTGACCGGCGCGGGCGACATGTTTGCTGGCGCCTTTTTGTACGGAATCACGCACGGATACTCGCCTCTTGTGGCTGCGCGCGGTGCGAACTTCCTGTGCAACAAAGTCATTACCCAAGTCGGAGCTCGTTTGCATCACGGCGTTCCAGAATTCTGGAAGCAAGCGGTCGGCGAGTAACATGCAAACGACTCGAACGTTCATTGCAGTTGAAATCGGTTCTCCAGCCCGTGAAGTCATCCTGCGGCTGATTAAGCAGCTCGCCGGCGAACTGCATGGAGTCCGTTGGACGCAGCCGGATCAATTGCATCTGACATTAAAATTCATCGGTGACATCGACAATCGAGAATTGCCTGAAATCTGTTCGCAGATGAGGGCCGCGTGTTCGGGCATTGAAGCGTTTAGCGCCAGCCTTAAGGGAGTCGGGGCGTTTCCGAAAAACAAACCGCCTCGCGTGTTGTGGGTCGGTTTCCAGGATGGCGCTGAACCCCTCAAGTTAATCAACCAGCGGTTGGAAACTTCGCTGACAGGGCTGGGCATTCCGACTGAAGGACGAGCTTACGTGCCGCATCTGACACTCGGTAGAATCAATCGCGGCGCTGATCAAGAACAAATTGCGGCCCGCTTGGCCCACGATGTGGACACGGAGTTTGCGTCTTTCGATATCAGCGACGTGCATTTGATCGCAAGTATCCGTGAACGTAACCGCATGATCTATGAAACCATCGATACAGTTCCACTTGATTGACTCTCCCCTACGAAAAGAGTTTGCGCAGCTTCTTCTTGCGCAAGCCAACCCGCTACCGCCGATGTGCGCGACCAAGGACAATGAACTGGGCTCAGGGGCAGCAGTGACAAAGCCAAGGCTTGGGCCATAAAACTGCGCATCCAGCGTGCTTGTGTCAGCGTTCCCGGTTCCATGGACACGCAAAAAGTTGGTTCCCGCCGAACTAAGGTTGAATCCGGTCTACGATTCGGAGAGGCCTGTCCAACCCGAAATATCGGAAGGTTGCTGCGGTAGGCTGATCGAAGTCATGGCGACAAGTAACGCTAAGCTGAGAAAAGCTCCAAAAGCGTTGTGCATGTTGGCGATTTCAAGTATAGAAGAAAAGAGATTTGGCGAAGGCCCATGACTAACTCGAACTCGCCGCAGCGAGTATAGTTGAAGGTGTTGGAGCTCTCGACAACTCGCGTCTTGCTTGGCGAAGTGGTGGTTTTTCCCAAAAACGCTACAACCCGGACCCTATGCAACCCCGCTCCCGACTACCATTTTACAATCCACTAGTCCAAAACGGAGACCGATATGAACTGCTGCCCTGGACTGCGAAATTTTCTGCGTGTTGTTGGTGTTTGTGCAGGTGT
>JANRMD010000547.1:0-14177 GCA_033761895.1 Pirellulaceae bacterium
GCGAAACGGGCCGCACGATCTATTTTCTTGATGAGCCCACCACTGGATTGCACTTTGCTGATGTGCGGCGGTTGATGTCGGTCTTGAATGGACTCGTTGAGCGTGGCAATACGGTGATTGTGATCGAACATAACTTGGACGTTATCCGAGCCTGCGATTGGTTGGTCGATCTCGGCCCCGATGGCGGATCGGGCGGTGGACGAATTGTCGGCAGCGGCACGCCGCACGAGTTAAAGCTGGTTACCGAAAGTATCACAGGGCGTTACATCTAGTAGGCAAGGTTCCAACACGTGGGCGTCGGGCCTGAGGATTGCTATACTCTGAGGCTTTACTCGGGGACTTCACTAGGGACTTTACTGGGACTTTACTGGGGGACTGACCCCAGGCAGGATGCCTAGGCTACGACTCACCCGGGCAGTATGCCTAGGGTACACTTTCATCGATTCTCGTTGCGCACACAGCCAAACATGCCAGACCTAATCGCTCAAGGACCACGCCCCCAAGATCGCTGGCGTAGGCCGCTGCCTGAAATTGGAGTCGTGGCCACGCTGGGGAGAACTAGCGAACCGTGGACAGTCGGCTGGGATGATCGCATTTCCAGACGCCACGCAACTATCCGCTGGAACGGAGTAAAGCTAGAAGTCTCAAAAATCGCTGAATCGCGAAACGCCATCTTCTATCGCGGCCAGCAGCGGGACCAGTTTGCCGCCGCGATCGGTGAACACTTTGTCATAGGTCAGACCACCTTTACGTTGCTGGACCAGCAAGTTGAATTCTCCGCGCAAGCCGTACCCGTGTTCGCTGAGCAGACCTTTTCGGCCCACTTGTTGCGTCAGTCAAAGTATCGCGACGCAGACCGACGTATCGAAGTGCTCGGCAAACTGCCCGAGATCATCGCGGGCTCCAGTTCCGATGAGGAGTTGTGCGCTCGAATTGTAAATGTGCTCTTGCTGGGCATCAGTCAAGCATCGTTTGTGGCTATCCTCCGAGTTTCATCAGGCACGGTCGAATTGCCGTCCGCGTTGGATTCGGTTGCTGAGCGAGAAACGCGACCTGCATCAGGCTCGGGTGCGCCTAGCAATGTTGAAATCCTGCATTGGGATTGCCGCTCAATCACGGGGCACAAATTCGCGCCCAGCAGCAATCTGGTTCGATCCGCCACTGAAACGCGTGAGAGCGTGTTGCACGTTTGGAATCGCTCGATCGAAGCCGGCAAGTCCTACACGCAAAGCGAGAACGTAGACTGGGCGTTTTGTACTCCAGTGACTTCAGACGCTTGTCCCGGCTGGGCCATTTATGTGGCTGGCGACTTTGCTACAGCGGGTTCGTTTGGGCCAGCAGGAAAAGGTGAAGAAGCGGAAGCCTTGCAAGATGATTTGAAATTCGCTGAGTTAACCGCAACGACGCTGGGCGCGCTTCGGCAAGTCCGAGCTTTGCAGCGGCGACAAGATGGCTTGCGAAACTTCTTTGCACCAGTGGTGCTGGAAGCCCTAGCGGGTACCGATCCAGATAAAGTGCTGGCGCCCCGTGAAACCAATGTGTCCATCCTGTTTTGTGACTTACGGGGATTTTCGAAGCAGAGTGAAGATGCAGCCGACAAGCTGCTCGAATTGCTGCAACGGGTCAGCGATGCACTGGGCGTGATGACGCATCACATTCTCAATAGCGGTGGAGTGGTTGGCGATTTTCACGGCGATGCCGCCATGGGATTTTGGGGATGGCCAATCGCATCGGAAGGTGCGATGCAAGCCGCGTGTGAAGCTGCCTTGGCAATCTGTGACCAGTTCGAACGAGCGGCCGCGCAACCAGATCATCCCTTGGCGGGCTTTCGCGCGGGGCTGGGGATCGCTTCGGGGGCCGCTGTCGCAGGTCGCATCGGAACGACGGACCAAGTCAAAGTGACTGTGTTCGGACCTGTGGTGAATCTAGCGAGCCGCTTGGAAGCGATGACGAAGCAACTGCAGGCATCTATCTTGATGGACGAACCTACAGCGGACTGGATTCGCAAGCATGTTAGCAAAGACATCCTTCGGGTTCGGCGTGTTGCCAAAGTGCTGCCCTACGGGATGCAAACGCCATTGGTCGTCAGCGAATTACTCCCACCAGCTGGCCCGGCAAGCATTTTGACGGATGACCATATCGCGGCGTACGAGCAAGCCTTGGAGCACTTTCTGCTGGGCCAATGGACCGACGCATTCCGCTTGTTGCATCAAGTTCCCGCCGAAGATCGCGTCAAGGACTTCTTAACGGTCTATATCGCCCAGCACCGCCGTACCGCCCCAGCGGATTGGCGCGGCGTGATCGAACTGCCCAGTAAGTGATAGCCCCATAACCCGAACGCAGAACTTGAACACAGCACTCGAACGCAGAACTTCCGCGTCTGAATCTTGACCCGGACTTTACTTTACGGTAAAGTAAATCGCAGGCCTTTACCGAAAGAAGACTCTATGTCAGATCCATCACCGAGTCCGGCCAGCACGACTAGCGAGAAGATATTGCAGGCTGCACTAGCCGTCTTTCTCGACGTCGGTTTCGACCGCGCGAATCTCGAGAGAGTTGCTGCTCAAGCGGGAGTGACCAAACCCACGGTTTACAGTCACTTCGGCTCGAAAGTGGGTTTGTTGCAGGCCGTTGCCCAACAACAAGCGCAGCACGCACTCACGCAATTCTCACCTAACCTCCAATCGACGGGCGATGTGCGTCGCGACTTGACTGGCTTCGCAAAATCCTTTTTGGGAAACATGCTGCACCCAGATGCAATACGCATGCACAGGTTCGCGATCGTTGAAGCAATGACGCATCCCGAACTCGTTGTGCCACTGCTGAGTGCTGGACCACAAAAGCTCACGGAAGCTCTGCAGAATTACTTGACTACTGAAACGAAGGCTCGGCGGTTGTGCTGCAAAAACCCGCTGCTCGCCGCCCAACAACTGATCGGCCTGCTCACGGGTATGGACTTTCTTGCCATCATCATTTCCCAAGTTGTCCCGAGCGAAGCCGAGATAAAGAAGCGAATCATATCTGCCATCGACATTTTCTTGAACTCTTATGGTCTTGCGGAGCACAAGCATGAAACCTAGTTGGCCGATGACAGGCATGGGCATGATGTTGTCGTTAGCAGTGGGTATGGGAGGGGCGTTTGCGTGGTCAAGTTCAAAGAATCAAAAAACTGAGGCTGAACATACAACTATTTCTGCCCGCCTATCCAATGTGAGCGCGCTCGGAACCATCGCACCGCGAGGCAGAATCCGACATGTCGCAGCTCCTTCAAACTTCTCGCGAGTTGGGCGTTTGTTTGTGGAGGAAGGGGACCGAGTTACTCAAGGACAAACGTTGGCTTATTCAGACGACTACAGACTCCGGCTTTCTGAGCTCGAACAAGCCGAAACGCAGGTCTGTATCGCGCAGTCCAAACTGGATCAACTTATCGCGGGGCCAGACCCACACGAAGTCAGTGCACTCGCTGCTTCACTGAGCTCAGCTGTAGAGGCTCAGCGACAACGCGAGAGGGAATTCGAGCGAGCGCTCCTGCTCGCCAAAAGCAATTCGATATCGCAGGAGGAGCTAGAAGATGCAAAACTTCATGGAATACAAGCGTCATTGACCGTCGAGGAACTCGAAGCCAAGCAAAAGCTCTTGCGATCGGTACGTGAGGCAGACGTGCGAGTGCTGCGCGCAGAACTGCAAGCGGCTCGCAGTCGCGTCGCGATGGCCAAGCAGACCCTAGCCATTTCTGAGATTGCTTCTCCGATTGATGGCACAGTCTTGCGTGTCCATGTGCGAGATGGCGAACGTCCTGGAGAATCCGGGATTCTCGAAGTTGGGGACACGTGTCAGATGCAGGTAATCGCCGAAGTCTATGAGGCGGATGCAGTCAGGCTCAAGGTAGGCTATCCAGCACAGATAACACTCAAAAGCAACTCTCAAGAATTGCATGGTACCGTCACACGTGTACGGCCTGTGGTTGGACGCAAGTCATTTCTTGACAACGACCCCGTTTCTGATGCAGATGCGAGAGTGGTCGAAGCGGTAATCGACCTGACTGAAGAAGATTCTCTGTTGGTTCAGACGCTTTCCAATGCAGCGGTTACGGTCATCATTCGAGTGGCCGAACCATGATCTTCTCTAGAAACTCGTTCGTTGCCATCGGATGGTCACAGCTTAGTCACGGCAAGACTCGAATGATCGTCGCACTGTGTGGGGTGAGCGTCATCGTCGCAATGATCTTAACAGTCTTGAGCCTGAAGGATGCGGTTATTGAAAGTACGCTTCAAGTTCCGAAGAGCTTGAAGGGGGACGTTATCGTCATGAGCGCGCGGACTCAAACGATTCTGCGACCTGCTCCGTTTCCTAGAAGATTCCTCGATCGTTTGCATGGCATTGATGGTGTTGCTGCGGTCTCGTCGGTAGCCATCGAGAACGCGCGGTGGATCAATCCTGAAACACGTCAGGAACATCCGATTCGCGTGTTTGGGTTGGACCTGGAGTTCGATGTTATCGCTTTGCCAGGAATCGATCCTGGCGAACCCAGGTTGAAGATGAAAGACACCATCATCTTTGACGCTTCATCGCGTCCCAAGTTTGGCCCCGTCGCTCAGCGCTTCAAAAGTGGCCAGGGTTTTTCTACCGAGGTCAATGGAAGGCGAGTTGATGTATGTGGTCTGACTTATGCGGGCGTCTCTATCGCCGCTGATGGAAATCTCTTTACCACGCACGCAAACTTTCAGCGGCTGTTTCCAAATCTTGGCGGTTCGCGAAGTCACATCGGCGTAATCCGACTCAAGGCATCCAGTTCTCAAGCCGAGGTTGCGCGTCAAGTCCGCGAAATGCTGGGTAGCGAAGCTCGCGTCCTGACTCGCACAGAAATGATGGAAGCCGAGAAAGCCTTCATGAAGCTAAACGACCCTGTTGATGACATTATGGGCATGATAGCCAGCGTAGCTTTCTTCGTCGGAATGATCATTGTCTACCAGATCCTGTACACCGACGTAGTCAACCATCTTCCGCAATTCGCGACGCTTAAAGCCATCGGATTCACCGGTTTTTTCTTGCTTGGCATCATCCTGGCAGAGGGAGTGATCCTGTCGCTGCTTGGGTTCGGGCCTGGGTTAATCATGGCGCATGGGCTTACTATCCTAGCGCAGCATGCGACGCTATTGCCCGTAACTATCACGCTTAGCAACACGTTTGGCGTGTTACTCGCCGCAATTTCCATGTGTGTGTTCGCTGCATCTATCGCCGTTCGCAAAATCACTCAAGCCGAACCCGCAAGCGTCTTTTGAGGGAGTAACTCCGCACCATGCCTCATCCCCTTGCGACAAAAACTATTGCGTCTGAAGTAATTATCCCTAGTCCAATTGTTGAAGTATCTGGGTTGAACTTTAGCTTTGGCAGTGACCAATTACGCCAGCAGATCCTCTTTGATATCGCGTTAGAGATTTTTCCTGGCGAGATTGTCATCCTGGAAGGTCCGTCGGGATCTGGCAAGACAACGCTACTGACGCTGCTCAGCGGATTACGAACATTTCAAGATGGATCGATCAAGCTATTTGGAAGCGAGCTACGCGGGACTGGACAGCAGGATTTGGTGTTGCTGAGACGCCGCATCGGCTACATCTTCCAACATCACAACCTGCTCGAGTTTCTAACAGCCAGAAGAAATGTGGAGATTATGTTTGAGCTTCATCCGAAAGTGGATCGTCGAGAGGCTCGCTTGCGTACCGAAGAGATGTTGACCGCAATGGGGTTAAAAAATCACTTCGATGCATTTCCAAACAAGATGTCCGGAGGGCAAAAGCAACGTGTAGCCATCGCGAGGGCCTTGGTGACCGGGCCCGACCTCGTTTTAGCGGACGAACCAACCGCAGCTCTCGATAAGGTGACGGGACGCCAGGTTGTCGAGCTGTTGCAAACCCTAGCTCGGTCTGAGGCGATTCCGATTCTGATGGTTACTCACGACAACCGCATATTGGATATCGCTGATCGGATTGTCCGCATCGAAGATGGACGCTTAAGTGAGGCCCAATCGGAAAGTACATGACGCAATAGTCAACTGCATTCCATCGTCAAATCCAGCAGCTAATCCAGCAGCTAAGCCACCAGCTAAGCCAACAGCACAGTAAGCCGTGTTGGATTCTATTGAAGGCGCAGCACTAAGATTTGACTCGTCTTGCATGAAGCATCAATATTGAAAAGCGAACGAGGCCAAACCGCCGTACCAAGTGGTTGAATCATTGATGAGCTGCCTTAAGCCGGCTCCAGGAATTGAAACAGCAAAGCCTGTCGTCAAGAACATGTTGGGGCTGAGGATCCGAAAGTTCTCTACGTAAAAGTCGTCCGAAAGGTGGCTATTGGCTACGCCTGAAACCAACTGCGGCTCGCCTCCAAAAACCACCAATCTACCCGCTTGCCCAAATTGGATCGGACTGTTTCGTTGATCAGCTCGGATATGCCAATAGTGAAAACTCAGCGTATCGCGTTCACTAACGCTTAGACTGGTAAATGCTTTATGCGAGTGGACATTGGAATTGATAAACGAAAATGAGCCATTGCTACCAGTCGCCCAGAGGACGGGTGAGCCTTCGTAGAACAGAGGATCAAACTTCTCGAATCTCGTCGTCGCAGGATCATCCCCTTGAAAAGCCCTGAAGGTATAGGACATCTTCGGAGCGAAGGGGACCGATTGCAGTTGATTTCCGATTTCACCGCTGAACGCATTGGATGCCATATCGATTCTGTCATTCCATTGGAAAGCATAGTCGCCAGTAAAATAGAATGCCGGAGCAATCTCTTGGATGGGATTCCATCGATGGTAGGTATGAACTGTGTTCAAGCCCTCGCGGCCATTTGGAATGAGCTGTACCGGTGCTTTTACATAGGGCAGCGTCGATTCGAAAACGTTGAGGTATGCCAGACCGAGGGTTTGCGATTCTCCTAGCGCGAGTTCTGATTTCGCGCCCGCCAGTCGTGTTTGCGTGTTACTCGAACGCAGTTCATTGGGGTTGAGATAGAAACCATCAATGGAAAGTGCCCCTTTGCTCCACTTCACCAAACCGGCTTCTTCCCATGCGCGACGCGCAAAAGATGTTGTCGCACCACGTTCAAATCCGTTGTAGGCACCGACGGAAACCATCATGCCTGAGCCAATCTTATACTGCTGTCTTCCATAGGAGACGTCCAACTGCGAGGCTTGCTCCTTATCGCCGACACGTATACCGAGATATCCGTCTTCAATGGCGTAGAGGCCACGATTTCCTTGCTCAAACACGTCGCGTCCGATGTTGCCAGATCCAACGTACGATAACCCAGAGTAGAGTTGCGAGTTTTCGCTGAGGATAAACTCGGTAGTTACCCCGGGCTTGATCCACATCTCTCCCCAAGCGCGGTCCGGATTGTAGCGGGCACTGGGAGCAAAGGTCTCCGACAGATTCCACCACGAGCCTGTGACGCCAGAGGCTTGTGCAACACCCGCAAGACTGACTTTTACTTTGACTTGTTCGTTAGAGTAAGCCAATGGGTCTCGCGGAGCGTCTGGCGGTTGGATGTCGGGAATAACCGCAGCAGGCTCATCAACACTGGAATCGACTATCGGACCTGCTGTAATTTCCTGCCCAGCTAGGCGGAGTTGGGGGGCGGTTAAGGAGAAGCAAACACAAAGCCCAATTTGAAGGACAGATAAGGCGTGGCTGGACGAGTCGCCTGTGAACTTGCGCTTTACCATCCATGTTATTCCCGAATTGGTGCCGGAGATATCTCACCGGTCATCGTCGGCAGAATCGGCAAAGTTACCCCAGTCAATTTCGCGAAATTCAAAAAATTGTCTAAAGAACGAAGAAGCATCCGCCACGGTTTGCTCAACTATTCGGCCACTTCATCTCTCGCAACGATCCGCCGTGCAAGACGGCGGCAATCACAACACAGAAACGCGAAGCCAAGTACCCATTTTGGTTGCCTAAGTTTAACCAAGACCACTTCGTGATCGCAGATCAATTTGGTCGAGGAGTGAGTGTTCCTCCTTTTTGCCGTGGAGGAAAATCCTTGAGGGTTTTTAGGTGAGTCGCCAATGCGTCTTGCACTTGTCCGCCCCAGGCAACCCCAAGCTTCATCGCAAAATCGTTGCTCTTCTGTCCGTCCTGCTTTTCGAATGGATCCATACGTAGATTGAACAGCAAGGCCGAAGGGCGATTGTAATCAAAAAAACCATCTCGAACTTTGAAATGGGATTTCCAGTTCCCGATTCGAATGGCTGTCATATCGCTTTCATTGTAGTAATAGACAACGTTTCGAGCCGATGGAGCATCGCCGATCCAGTGCTCCAAATTGTTGACTCCGTCGATGTAAACGCTATGGGACTTCTTCAGTTCTTCGTTCACGTTAGGGCGCCCTGCCGCAACAGCAAGGGTGGTGAAGAGATCGGTGTGCTCCTGAATGCCATTGGAAACTTTGCCCTTTGCGATCTTGGCGGGCCAGCGGATAAGCAACGGGACGCGCACGCCGCCTTCCCAGGTTGTGGCTTTTTCACTCCGAAAGGGAGTACTGCCGCCATCTGGCCACCACGCAGACATAGCGCCGTTATCCGTTGTGTAAATCACAATGGTGTTTTCAGAGATCTTGAGCTCATCAAGTTTCTTAAGCAGCGTTCCGACTTGCATGTCATGCTCCATCATTCCACTGCCATAAGTGTCTAATTCAGAAGAGTGACCCGCCGCAAGCTTTTCGCGACCTGGGCGTAAGTGCGTGTAGATGTGCATTCGAGACGGAGCATACCAAGCGAAGAACGGCTTGGCTTCCTGGTTGGCTCGAGTGATGAAGTCGATCGTCCTATCAAGGAATTCATCATCAACTGTCTCCATGCGTTTGCTATCCAGCGGCCCCGTGTCTTTGATACGTTGCTTGCCGACTTTGCCAAAACGTTCATCCACGGTCGGATCATCGACGTTGGTTGCGACACAATCGAGAACTCCTCGCGGTTTATAGCGTTTGTTAAATCCCTCGTCCTTCGGCCAATCACTCAATTCAGGTTCTTCTTCGGTATTGAGATGATAAAGGTTTCCATAGAATTCATCGAAGCCGTGAACGGTCGGTAGATGTTCGTTGCGATCACCGAGATGGTTCTTTCCGAATTGGCCCGTCTTGTAGCCTATCGCTTTTAGTACGACAGCCAGCGTTGGATCGCGCTGATCGAGACCAATCGGCGAACCCGCCATGCCAACCGTGGTCAAACCCGTACGTATCGGCAACTGTCCAGTGATGAATGCCGCTCGACTCGGCGTACAAGTCGGCTGAGAGTAGTGATCCGTAAACAGCATGCCTTCTCGAGCAAGCCGATCAATATTCGGAGTCGGAACCATCATTCCATGACTGTACGCGCCCACATTCCAGTAGCCAACATCATCTGGCATGATGATCAGTATGTTAGGCGCTGTAGACCGATTGGTGGCGGGTTTGGCCGCAGCAGCATTTTGCGCATTAGCACTTTGCGCAAAAGCGCCCCAGGACGAACTTACAGCTATGGCGAGGAGTGTTACTCTGTGGAACAACGTGTGACGCAAGTGAAACATATCTGGTATCTCGATTAGGAATGGCTGCGGACAGCAGTTCCACGGTTAAGTAAGTCCACTTGGTAAACTGCTGTGTAGATTGGATACGTATTCTAGCAATGTTAAAACGTGCCTGCTCTCAAACCAAAACACTCAATCCCAAAGTTAAATGGTCGCACGATGGTCCCAATCGTAGCTGCCACAATTGAGACAATTGTGCGACTCTCGCGATGACACATGGGCTACCTGTGAATTTGATCGGAACCAGCGAAAAAGAGATCATTCCACTATGTAAACTCGGTGGCTTTCAGCGAAAATGGTAAAAAATCCTCGCTCGCGCGCAAGGTTTCGACGTGGTGTTCAGTCTTGTTCGTAGTTAGGGCACGAGAACTTTAGCTGACGATCTCATGAATCCGACTCACGAACGAACCCGAGCCAGCCTGATTTTGCGACTTCAAGACGCCGAAGATATCGCTGCTTGGGACGAGTTCTCGGCAATTTATGCTCCGGTCGTTTTCAATGTGGCTAGGAGCCGCGGCTTTCAAACCGCAGATGCTGAGAATCTGGTGCAGGAGGTATTCATGGCTGTGGCCAATTCGATTTCGGCTTGGCTACAACGCGTCGACCGCGGGAGCTTTCGAGCTTGGCTGTTGCGGATTGCACGCAACGCGGCAGTCGACATGATTACGCAGAGAGCAACACGTTCTTTGGGACGTGACGGCAGCGAAGCCCAACTCCTTTTAGCCAATTTAGCCGCGCCTTCCGAACTGTCTGACGCTTTGGACCTCCATTACGAACGAACGGTCTTTCAGTGGGCCACGGAGCGCGTGCGCGAGTCGGTGGCAGAGCACACTTGGCAGGCATTCTGGCTGACGAGCATAGGAGAATTGTCGGTTGAAGCAGCTGCAGTCCAGCTGAACACTCGCCCCGGTAACATCTATTTCGCGCGCAGTCGCGTTATGGCACGGATCAAGGAACTTGTCCAGCAGTATCAGGACCAACGATGAACGAGAATCAAGTTACTTGCGATGACGCGGTGCTGCAGGACATGCTCTTGAGCGACCCGTGTTCTGAGCCAAGTGAACAGCTATTAGCGCACATCGAAACCTGCACGCGCTGTCAACACAAAATCACCGATCTGGCAGGATCACCCGCGCTGTGGGACGGTGTGAAAGCGGCAATCTCGGATGCAGACGAATTAGATCAGCACCGCCGCTTTCCGACTGTGAACTTGGATCAACCTGCGATTCACTGGACCGAGTCGATGGCTAGGCAATTGCTTTCACCGCCAACGCATCCAGAAATGCTTGGGCGGCTTGGGCGATATGAAGTGGAGCGTTTGATCGGCTCTGGGGGCATGGGTGTGGTCTTCAAAGCGTTTGACACAGAGCTCAATCGCCCCGTGGCTATCAAACTGCTCGCTCCGTATCTCGCCAGTAGCGGACCGGCTCGGAAACGGTTTGCTCGTGAAGCACGCGCGGCCGCTGCGGTTGTGCATCAACACGTGGTACCGATTCACAATGTCGAGACAGAGCGTGAATCGCCGTTTATCGTCATGCAGTTTGTATCTGGCGAATCGTTGCAGGCTCGCATTGATCGCACTGGACCATTACAGCTGTGTGAGATACTGCGCGTCGGCATGCAAGTCGCCGATGGTCTATCTGCCGCACATCAGCAGGGGCTCGTGCATCGCGATATCAAACCATCAAACATCCTATTGGAGGAAGACGTCGACCGCGCGCTTATCAGTGACTTTGGACTTGCCCGGGCGGCCGACGACGCCAGCCTGACTCGCACTGGGTTCCATCCCGGTACGCCACAATACATGTCGCCTGAACAAGCGTCCGGACAGATTGTTGATGCGCGCAGCGATTTGTTCAGTCTCGGTAGTATGCTGTATACCATGTGCACCGGGCGTCCACCGTTCAGAGCCGAGAGCAGTCTGAGTGTGATGCGACGGATCACCGAGTCCGAGCCGACCCCGATTCAAGAATTCAACCCAAACATCCCGGAGTGGATGAGCGCGGTGATCACAAAACTGATGACGAAAAGTGCTGACCAACGGTTTTCTTCGGCTGCAGAAGTGCGAGAACTGCTAGAGGCTCTTCTCAGCCATGTGCAGCAACCGTTATCCAGTTCACTGCCAACTTTACCTTGGCTCTTGTCTCCCGAGGCCGCCCCCAAAACGTCCAAATCAAAGGGAAGATGGCTTAATATGAAAACGCTTGTACTCGGAAATAGCTTAGTCATTGGGTGCGTAGCGTTCTTAATGTGGTCACACGATCCCGCAGTCTACATCAGACAGTTGCTAACGGTCGTACAGAGCAGAGAAGCGGATAAAGAAGTCCTGGGACATGGCTACACACGGCAGGGCGACTTCATCTACTTCAATGAGCAGCGTATCGATCAGGCTGGAAGAGAAGATTTTGATAGATTTGCCAAGTCTACGAATCTCAAGCTGACTCCTTGTGCGGGCGTCGAAGCGGCGAGCTTCAAAGCACTGAGTGAGGAGTACACCAAGGATAAGAACAAAGTCTATTACAAATGGATTAGCAACGAACGTTTTTGGGTCGTGGAGCTTCCTCTGGCCGACGCCCAAAGCTTTGAAGTTATCAGTTCTAATCTGGCTAGAGACGCGAATAGTGTTTGGTGGTACGGAGAAGCTCTACCAGGGGTTGATCCGAAGACTGTAGAAATTGTGAATCCCGGATTCGTTTGGAAAGATGCCAAGAGTGTTTGGTACCAAAGAGAAAAGATGTTGGGAGTAGATGCAAAAACGTTTCGACATCTCGACCAAGCGTTTTATCGGGACGCGAACCGGGTCTATTGGTCGACGACTCCCTTAGAGGGTGTCGATCTCGATACCTTTCGCACTTTTGGTGACGACAGTCCGTATGCTGCGGATCGACGAAGCGTTTGGAAAGGGAATACAAAAATCACCGGATTTGACGCCGCAACATTTCAAGCCATCCACCAATCGGTCAACAAAGATAAGCATGCTGTCTACGCTGGCGAGCACGTGATTGAAAATGCTGACTCAAAGTCCTTTCTCAAATTAGCGGATCTCGATACCAGTTTGTCAGCCCTCCTAGCAGATGAACATCAGTACTACGTCTTTCTGCCCTATTACGGCGATGTCTATCAGGTCACTTCGACCGCCAATTCGCTGAACGTCAAGCGTTCGATCTGGCCACCTGGAATCAAGCAGAAACATCCCGTTGCAATCGCGACTGCGGAACTGGGAGAGGCAGGCTGGAAAAATCTGAATATCGCGGCAGACCCGGCGATCAACAGGGTCGCGTTGAAAGATCGAGAAACGCACTTGTTGAAACTCTTTACGCCCCAGTTTACCAAGGCTTGGGAGATTATTCGCGAAAGAAAGATTCAGAATAGCTCGGTCGCACAGATGACTCCCGCAGAACCGCTCTTACAAGAAGATAAGCCCGAGAAAGCAAAGCAATCGAGCGAAGGTTGGCGGTCGAATATTGTGGCTTTCGACACCTATCTTGGCGAGCTCGTTGGCAAGGCGAGGGTCCCCGATAAGTCATCGCTGGAAAAGCGCGTTACGAGCGTCCCTGGCAGCGAAGAAACGAATTCAGAAGTGCTGCCCATTACTGATGGTGCGGGCGGATTTGTCGACTTGGCCCCAGCCGAAGATAGCGTTCAGTTTCAAGTTAACGAAGCGCTGAAAGGGCAAAAGGTAAAGTGGGAGTTTAAACTGGCACATGACGCGGCTACGTCCTTTATTGGTGTTGCCCAACTCCAACCGAAAGTCGCCACCGATGTGAACGCAAGTTCATTTCTCGCAGCGATTGTGATTAAGACAGCGACCCAATGCGACTTCAAGGCTGGAGATATCGTAACGCTGGAGGGGACGATTGGGGACGCTGCTGAGAATAGAGGACTCGCCGGGCTCTTAGCTCCCGTTGGTCCCGTCGCGATTTACCATCTCGACTCAACGACTCATCCCGTTTTTTGGTTGGGCCTCAAGGACGTCACAATTTCGGGTCCGACTCGAAAGACGGTGCCCCTACGCCAGCCCACTCCTGAAATCACCGCTTTTGCGAAGGACTTGCTCCGGGCTTGCATGGTTTACGACGAAAAGAAGTTGAACCAACTTTACGCTTCCGAAGTGCAACTGCTCCCTGATAATCGATTGTTCTCTTTCGGGCTCGAAGTCCCAGGCATGATGACCGAATATGGGGTTCCGGTCAAGCGTGATGAAATGCTGGTGGCTCTTAAAAAACAGGCAGCCAGAGATCCCCTGCCATCCTTTGTTGTCGGCATGATGGTCAGCTCATTTCGGATTGAGCAAGTGGATGTCGCGGTTGGCGACTACGCCACGGTCCCGAATCAACCAAGCGAATCTCTATTCCGATCCCTGCGCTTTAAGATTGAGGAGAATGACGTCTTGCTAAAGGTCTCGGTCCCAGGCGCATTTCGATTCGTACAACTTCGCAAAATAAAGGAACAATGGCAGGTCATCGCCGAGTACTAAGCCTGAGTGTCGCACAATTGTCTCAATTGTTGCAGCTACGATTGGGACCTGTGGTTGGCATGTCCCGGTGTAGCCACCGTCGCCAGACGGTGGACACGATGCGTGTGCCTAACCACCGCTTGGCAGCGGAGGCTACGAGC
>JANRMD010000548.1:0-26309 GCA_033761895.1 Pirellulaceae bacterium
CGCAACGTGACCTTGCGGTCCGTTCTACCGTGCAACTGCAGACCCAGTCGAAGTACGGTACCTTCCAGTAGTCGCGAATTACCGGGCAGAACCTCCAATTCCGTATAGACTCGCTCGCTGCCAAGTGCGCGTAGTGAGGCAATGCGCCAGTCAGGGCTAACTGCGATCGCCAGCAACACAAGCATCGACACCGTGAGACCGCTCGAAAGAGTTATGATTGCCTTCCGCAGAGGCAGAATCGCAGTAGGCGAAGCTGTCTCCCAACGCCCTAATGTTTGGTGTCCGAGCGCTGAGAGCATCGCTTCGGGAGCTAGTAGTCTGCCATCAGTCGCCTCCAACACGGTCCGCAATCGCTGCCCAAGTAAATCGAACCGCTGTTCCAGGCGACTAGCAAATCGTCCCGAAGAAGCATCCGAAGACAATCGCCAAAACTTCGCCACCGAGAAGAGCGCAACTCCACAGAATGCAAGGCTGGCAAGCACACGACGTAACAGCAGCGGCCATTCCCAAAGATAGTCGCCAAGTGCCAATAGCGCCCAGCAAGATACTCCAATCGCAAAAATGGTTGCTGCATTGCTCACGCAGCGCACCACGAAGTATCTGCGGCGCAAACTTTTGAATCGAGATGCAACTTCGAATGTAACAGCCGGTGCAATCATCGCTCAACTCACTATGCAGGTGTCCGATTGGACAATGAAAACTCTAACACCATCAAAACGACCAGCGCCGCAGCTAGCCACGGCCACAACTCGTTCTTCTTCGCCGTTTCAACTGGTCTTAAATCTTGATCGCCATCCTCGCTGGCAGGTGTAATTCCAAACTGCTTGATAAACGACTCTTCGGTTATCTTCGCTGTCTCAGACTCTTTGGCGGGCGAGTTCACGACGTAGACTGATTCGCCCGCATTTTGAAACCCTGGTTGCTCGAAGTAAAGCAAATTCACTTCATCTGCAGAACCTTTTTCATTCCCTGTAGGAACGTCGCGACCGAGCATTGATCGCGAGTCACTTGGAGTGATCACATCACCAACGGAACGCAAGCGGATTCGACCTTCGCCGCTCAGTTCCAACAAATCTGAAGCCATCTGTTGAATGAGTGGCAAGTAAAGTGGGCTGGTGGTCCAATTGCTGACTTCACCATCAGCGTTGGATAAGAACCAGGCTACCCGCCCCGACCCAAGACTGTGTTCGGTGATCGCGGGCTGTTCCTGATCGAACCAAGCCAACACGTGGGTGTTGGGGTTAACTTTTGTTTTCTGCATCGAACGAAATGCTAAACGAGTTAGGTCACCATTTTGCGGATCGCGAAAGGGCTCAAGCATTGATCCAGACGACGCAATTTGGACGATGCGAAATGGCATCGCCGTTGAGTTTTCGGTCCGCAACAGTTTACCGGGTGCTAATTGACAGTTGCTCCACTGATCCGCAACGGCGCCGGACAATCGAGAACCCGCAAAGACTAGCACTCGGCCACCGGCTCGCGTATATCGCGCCAATTCGTCGATCATTCGCTGCGGAACCGCCCCCGCTTCCGCCACAACCACTAAGGACTCTTTGCGATCTGCAAGCGACACCGACGACTCATCTTCAAGAAACAATACTTCCGCTGAGAATCGACGCTGCACTGAGGTCGGTTCATCGTCCTTCTTACCAGCCAGCCCTGCACTCAAGCCGTTCTCCGTGGCTTGCTCATTGACAATCTCCGTGGCAACGCCCTGTTGCAACGCAGCCGTTAGGAAGTAGCTTACACTTCGCGCGCCGTCGTCTTTGGACCCGGGATCAATGACCAAGGTCTTCATGGGGCTCGCCACATCAACCGCCACAATTCTCCTGTTGTCGTTGGCAAGATCGTCATCGACATCGATATCAACCGTGATCTGCCAGCGCGTCGGCTCTAACTTGCCGAAGTCAAAAGCGACCTCCTGGGCTTGATCATTGGGGATGTTCAAGGTCTTTTTCAGTCGGACCGAACGTTCACCGTTACTCGCCGTTGCGGTAATTGGTAGCTCTTCAGCGGCCATCGAGCCGTAATTGAAGACCGTGGCAGAAACTACCACGGGGCGACTAGGCGGAATTTGTGTCGTGCCCGTATTTAGTGAAACAATTGCGACGTTATTGGCCGCTGTTCTTCCAACATCAATGATGCGAACTGGAACATCGCGTGGGAAGTCAATCGCATTCGCGTCGGCAATCTCGGCAGCCAGGCCGCTTTGCTGAAGGTCGGTAGCCAGAATCACCTCAGCATCCGAATACTCGCGAGCAGCTAACCGGTCGCGCGCCCACTTCAAAGCTGCGAAGTAATTAGTATCCCCGGCCGTTGTTCGGGGTGGCCTGGGTCGTGTGGTCCCTTCCGGAAGTGCCTCAACGTTGCGATCAAACCACGCCCATTGAACCTCAACGTCCTGACCGGTTCGATCAATCACTTCCGTTGCCTGAGCAATCGCATCATCGATAAGTCTTCCCGATTTTCCAGGCATCGTCATGCTTGCCGATCGGTCTATGAGTACGATCCGGACCCGACCTCCCTCGCCCGTCCTTCGTTCAGGCAGAAATGGTCGTGCAAATAGGAGCGCTAACACCGCCAGCAATAACATCCGGGTCGCTAACAACAACCAACGACGTATCCAGCGGCGATGAGCCGAATCGTGAATGACTTCTTGCAAGAACTGCATGGTGCCCAGTTCCAACCGTTGCACCTGCCATCTGCTGAGCAAATGGACAAGCACTGGGATGGCCAATGCCAACAGTGCGAGTAGAAATCCAGCTTGAATCAGTCCCATCGAATCAACACTCGCCTTTAAAACGCTTACTTATGCTACTTGGTTTCGTCAGAAACCCGTGCTGACGCACCATGTCATTACCCACATTTCTCAACTGAAAATCAAACTGTTTAACTTGGATAATGCTTTAATTGCTTGACCTCCTGACCAGGTAATCTACGAGCGCCTGAGTTGGCGAGATATCCGTCGTTAGCTCAAGTCGATCGACGGACAGGTTTAGACAGATATCTCTCAGCTCTGCACACCACGCATCGACTCGCTTTCCATATGCAACTCGAATACTCTCTACGTCCGTTGTAATCTCAGCTGGACTTTCCAAGTCAGCAAAGCGTATACGTCCTTCTTGTGGCAAACGTCGTTCCCATGGATCCAACAAATGGAAAACAACAACTTCATGCCCACGATGTTTCAACTGCTGCAATCCGCGCGCGATGCCATCGGTCTTGTCAACTAAGTCGCTAAAGATTGCTACGATTCCACGGTGTCGAGCTAGAGCGGCTGCGCCTTCGAGTGCCTTGGACAAAGATGTGATTTGCGAGTGAGCTGGGTGCGAAAGCAACTGTACACAGTCATCCCAGCGTCCGGGATTGGCCGACGCTTCCAGGAACGCAGAGATGCCATCGTTCATCAGTCCCAAAGCAACTGCGTCACGTTGCTTGATCGCGAGGCTTGCCAGCGCGGCGGCCAAAGTGGCGGCATAATCGAATTTCGTCAGGGCACCGCCGAGCTTACACTGCATGGAACGGCTGCTGTCGACAAATATATACAGGTTGAGGTTGGTTTCCGCGTCAAACTCTTTAACGTATAGTTTGCGGCTCCGCGCAAAAAGTTTCCAATTTACGTGTCGTAAGTCATCGCCGGGGCCATAGCGACGATGTGAAGAGAATTCGACGCTGTAGCCAACAAATGGACTGCGATGAAGCCCTTGCATGAAGCCTTCGACGACCCCGCGAGCTCGCAATTCTAGCGAACTGAGCTTGGCCAATTCTTCCGGTTGCAGCCAGCCGGCTGATCCCGTTGGTTCCGTCGCAGGAGCAATCACTTTGATTCCTCTTTGACGGCAGCGAGTAACATGTCGATCACGTGATCGGAATCGATGCCGTCGGCGCGACCATGGAAGTTCAAAACTAATCGGTGCCGCAGTACCGGATGGGCCAGCGCACGAATATCGGCGAAGTCGACATGGTATCGCCCCTCGAGAACCGCCCGCGCCTTGCCTGCCAAGACCAACGCCTGACCAGCTCGTGGACTGGCTCCATAGGTCACGTACTTAACCACCGGATCGAGACCAGTTACTTTACCTTTTCCGTCCTTGAGCGGCCTTGTGGAGCCAACCAGGCGAGCTGCGTACATCACCACATCATCAGCAACGGACTGCCCGTACGATATCCTGCAAGTTGAGCAAATCCTGAGTGGACATCACTGTGCCAGGTGTGCGATCTTCGGTACCAGTGGTGCCACGAATAATGGCCGCTTCCTCCTGCACTGTTGGATACCGCACCCGCACATTGAACATGAAGCGGTCGACTTGAGCTTCAGGCAAAGGGTAGGTTCCCTCCATCTCAATTGGATTCTGTGTAGCAACGACGAAGAAGGGTGGTTCCAAATCGTAGGTTGTATTGCCGATGGAAACTTGCCGTTCTTGCATCGCTTGCAGCAATGCGGCTTGAGTTTTCGGCGGAGTACGATTGATTTCGTCGGCCAAGAGAAAATTTGTGAAGATCGGCCCTGGCACAAACTTCAATCGATGACCACTGCCGCCTTCTTGTTCTTCAATAACGTCTGTACCGGTTATGTCCGAGGGCATTAAATCGGGAGTGAATTGTACGCGTTTAAACTTTAGATCAAGTGTTTGAGCGAGCGTTCGCGCCATCAATGTCTTGCCTAAACCTGGAACGCCGTGAAGCAATACGTGGCCGCGACACAGCAGTCCAAGCAGCAACAAGTCCACCACGTCAGTTTGACCAACGATGACTTTGCCAACTTCGGCACGCAGTTGCTCGCGCGCGTCTCGCAACTTCTGCACTTGCTGTATCAACTGGGTATCGCCGTTCATACTTGCCGTTCGATTGTGTTCGATAGTCTTCGACATACGCTGATCTGCTTCCAAGTTTAAGTTGAAGTCACTTTTGTCCGAATTCAGTTCTGCGAGTTTCCTGCTCAAACCGCTCCGCTTCGTCGACGTCGATCAATCCATCGGCGTCGCGGTCCATGCGATGAAAAACCTCACGAGGCCCGAGAAACTCGTCCCAAACCAAATCGCTATCGCCATTTCGATCCATGCGCTGAAACCACATCGGCCCAGTGGGCGGATTCAATAAGGCAGTTGGTGTTTCGGCCTCTGGACGATCAACGCGACTGAATAAACCAATCCCCCCACGCTGCAGCTCGATACGAAACGACTTTGTCATTCGCGATGGGTTGATCACCTGGCTTTGTCCGCTGATCTTAAGCAAGTTGTCTTCGGACTTTCTCAGCTCGCGAATCGAAATTCGCCCATCGCTGTTGGCATCCAGCATTTGGAAGTAGCCGTTTCCAGTGTCAAACAAAGTTACTTGGCAGCTGGTCGTGGCTGGTTCGGTGTACGCCTTGACATAGGACAGCATCTCTTCGGCAAAGACGCGATCATCGCCGTCGGCGTCCATGGCATCGAACAAATAGCGTTGAAATCTCTGGTGATCAACAATCTCCTTGCGGTCCAAATAACCATTGGCATCGACGTCGATGGCGTTGAAGGCCGCTCTCGAGTTCCTCTCCGCTTCTGCGATTGGATCGCGCTGACGATAACTGACGCTCAACGACATGCCAGGTTGAGTGATCTTGATCTGACCGGGTTGGGCTTTATCCAAGTCGTTGACTAAACGACCTCCGAGAACCTTCAAGGCACCAGCGGACTTGTCCGCCAAGTCGATCGCCAGCTGCAGATCCGGCTCGGCTTTAGTGATCGCCGATAATTCCTTGACACTGAGTAAATGGTCGCCGTCGCTATCCAGTGAACGGCAGGCCTCTTCAGACCAGTTTAATTCTTTGGCTGACAATTTCGCATCGCGATCTTTATCGTAGGTCTTCACCAATCGCGTCGGAATAATGGGCTCAGTGGCGTCACGAAGAGCCTCGGAGTGAACCGAACTCGGCGGCTCATCACTCTGTAAAACGACCTGTGCATTGTTGTCAGCAACGGGCTGATTCAAAAATTCGTCAAAGGTAATGCACTGATCGAAAGCTAGATCGCGTTTGGCCAGCCGTTCGGCGGATGTACGCATTTCCACGCGTTCGATCAAGCCAGATTCGTTTTCGTCGAGCACGCGAAACACGCTGAGGTCTTGATCGGTTAGCGAATTGTTCTGCCGAAAAGTGATCAACTGGCCCGCAACTCGATCGACCGCCATCGCCAGTTCTTTTTCGGTGTAATCTTTTTGAGCTCGCAGGGAATCAAGAAACTTGTTGTCATCAAAACGGCGACCGGTGACGAACAGCGGATGTTTGGCCGTTTCCTTGCGGCTTACCTTCTGGTTCTGGTCGGTATCCAAGGTCACTGCCAATCGCTTGAGAAAATCTTCACGCATCGCCTTCAGACTTTTGCCAGCCTCTGTAACTGTCACGCGCAGATGTATCGGACCATCGGGCAAAAACAAAAGCATGTCATGCACACCCGCTGAAGCGCCGGGTAGTTGTTCTTTCGCTAGTTGTTCTTTCACTAGGTGGCCACTATCGGTCTGTGCAGCCCCGTTGTGCACTGCGACAAGCAGAACACTTAGGAACAGCAGCAATAGACGGACAAAGCGCATATGGATTTACACTTGTGCGTGAGTGCGAACCTAAAAACTTCCGAAAACTACAAGGTTAGATTAATTCAGTGATTGGCTTGGCCGCGTCAACCAAGGTAATTGGTCGATCACCATTCATGTTGCTGGATTGCGAATCGATGCCCAGCAACTCCAACGCGGTTGCAAACAACTCTCCGGCCGACACTGGACGGTCTTTCACCTCCTGTCCATCAGGCGTGGTCGAACCGATAACTTGCCCACCTTTGATTTTGGCACCTGCTAAAGCTACGCTCCAAGCATCCGGGAAGTGATCCCGACCCGTGGTCGCGTTGATTTTGGGTGTGCGCCCAAATTCACCCATCCAGATTACCAATGTCGACTCGAGCATGCCTCGGTCACGCAAGTCCGTCATCAGCGTTGACCAAGCTGGGTCGAGGACTTCGCACAGCGACTTAACGGCTGCGAAATTATTGACGTGCGAGTCCCAGGTAGCATTTGCAGTAGCGTCTAGGGCAACTTCAACAAACGGTACACCACGTTCCACCAGACGACGCGCGAGCAAGCAGCCTTGTCCAAATCGACTGCGACCATAGGCATCGCGCAGCGCCGCTGGTTCATCGTCCAGATTGAAAGCCCCATCGCCGTTGGTCTCTACCATACGCAGTGCAGCGTCGTAAATCGAGGCATGTTTAGTCACCGACTCACTGCTGGCTTTAATGCTCCCTCGCAGCATACTCAGCAGATGCTGGCGATCGGACATTCCCTTAACGTCGACGCCCACGGGCGCGAGGTTTTCCACGGTTAGGTTGGCACGTGAATTCGGATCATTGCTGGCACCTGAGACTTGAAGCGGTGCGTATTTTGGACCAAGAAATCCTGGCCCAAGTTCACTGATGCGAAACGGTGAAATCGAAACAAAACCCGGCAACTGCGAGGACTCCGATTGCAGTCGCTGCGCCACCATCGAACCGAGCACTGGATAATTCACTGCTCCACCCATGGGTTTATAGCCAGTCATCATCAACTGGGTCGCCCGAGCATGATCGCCCTCTCGAGTTTTCATGGAACGAATCAAAGCGATATCATCCATTTGCTTGGCAACGCCTGGTAGGTTCTCCGCCAAGTGAATGCCTGCCACAGAAGTCGCCAGTGACTTGGTGGGGCCGCCATTGGCATGCCCTGGTTTCGGGTCAAGCGTTTCCAGTTGGCTCGGGCCACCCGGCATCCATAACAGAATACAGGCTTTGGGCAAAGGTTTATCCGCAGCCGCCTGCAACAAGCGTGGCATCCAACTCGAGCAGCTAATGCCTGCCACGGACGCAGCGCTGATTCGCAACAGATCACGACGGGAAAAGGCTTCGAATCGCTTTATCGACATAGCACAAACTCCGGACTATTAAGCAACGCCCACAGTAACTCGCCCATTGCACGTTTACGAGCTACTTCATCTGTATGCGAATCTAAAAAAGCATTGATCGCTTTGGTTTCATCCACTGTGGGGCGACGGGTTAGAACTGACAAGTACAATGTTTCGACTCGATCTTGCGTTTCGAAGAAGGGCGCCTCAGCAACCGACCGCAACAAGCGACTACTTTCAAGATTAACCGCTTCATTCGTCAGGCGACCATTCATCATCAGCAGAGCTTGCGGGATACCGGCTGCATAATCTGCGGGCGATCGACCACTCGATTCGTTCAGGCGACTGATCAACTGGAGCCTTTCTCCCGTATATCGCGGCGCAGTTGGATCAACACGACTGATCGGCAAATGTAGCGACTCTTCCATCGAATCAAAAACTTGCTCGGGACTGACGGTCTTCATCGGCCGATAGAATGCCAGCGCATCAATTGCCTCAGGCTGACTCTCCGCCTGATACCAGTCCGATTTGCAGATCGCTGCCAGCAATCGGCGAACGTTGAATCCATCGTCGGCAAAGCGTCTTCCGAACTCGTCAGCGAACCGTCGCTCCTCAGGCTTAGCCGTGTCCAAGTTCTCAATATCGGGGTACAAGCCGCGACCGACGAGGTGTTGCCAAAAGCGGTTTACGGCCGTGGCCGAAAAATTTGGATTGTCTTTGGAAGCAACCCACTCTGCTAAACGCGTCCTCAGCGCGAGCGTGTTTTGCGCAACCGGCGCAGCGCTCCACAAGAACTTGGCAACGTACTCTTTGTCTTCAAACTGAATCTTACCGAGTGTGCCCGCCTTAGATGTTGTGTCATCACCAGTGACAGCTTTTAAATCGCTGTAAAAGGCCGCTAAACCCCAGAAATCCGCCTGCTTCCATTGCGTGAAAGGATGATCGTGGCACTGCGCACACTCAATCCGGACACCCAACATCACGCGCGAGATATTGCCGGCGTAGGTTTCTGGCAGACCGCCGAGCAACTGAAAATAGTTCAGTTGGCCAGTCAGGCTGGAGTCCGTCGCACTAACCTCTTGAACAAGCACCAACCGACGCATGAGTTCGTTGTACGGTACTTCGTTCTTAAACTGGGTGGCTAACCAATTCTCGAGGCCAACTGCGCTAGCAAGTACTGAACTGCCATTGGGCAGCAGAACCTGCCGCCATTGCCGCGCAAGATGCTCGGCACTCAAACGCAGATATCGATCCGCTCGCTCCCCTTCACCGAATACAAGTGCCTCAATGATTCGTTGCCGCCGGTCACCGCCTAGCTGCTCAAAGTCTCGCAGTTCTGCCACACTGGGCACTCGACCGAGCAAATCCAGATAAACACGACGAACGAACGTCAGGTCATCGCATTTGTCAGGTGATTTACCCCAGATCTCCGCGCCGCGCTGGTTCAGCCATTGTGCGAACTCGTCACCGCGTGAATCAGCCCGGGAACTCGACAAACATGCACACAAGAGCGTGACGTAACAACCCAGGTGAATAAAACCAACTCGGATCGACTTTGAACAATTCATCGCCATTTCCCCAAGGCTGATAAATCACAACCAAGTGAACCACGTACTTGCCCGCACGCCATCAATTTAGACGTGACGTCTATGTGAGTCAAGCAGATTTTTATGAGATTTCGTAAGTATGTGCAGAGGGGCATGGAAATGGTCATGTTTATTGTCGCACGATTGCCCCAATCGAAGCTGCAGCAGTTGGGGCAATTGTGCGACACTCAACCCCGAAGTTGAATTGTGTTGAAGCACAGGTGCTCTGTCCAACTAAGATTTTTGGGCAGCGGAATGCGTCAAGCATTTCGAGAGTACAATTCGTTTTCAACTTTCGACTTGAGCGTTAAGACCATGGCTTCAAGCTGCTGAGCTTCCATCGAAATCGTTGGCCCCTTGAGCGAGTTACAGTATGGAAAGAGTTGCTCTTGTGCATTGCCCAAGGGATATCAGTGCCAGCAGTCCAGTCAGTTCGAGGACAATCGTTTTCAGCTGACCTTTGGGCTAGAACTCCAGCTCGAGGAGCTTCGCCCGCTCTCTGCATATTCGACCGCTTCACACCAATCACGCATTAAGTTGTATCTTGCTAACAGTTTCGTTTGCAAATTGGCCGAGTATTGCTTGACTTTTTCAAATTCAAGTTGATGAGCAACCAAAAGGGGCATGTAGTGCAGTCGCGCGCCGAATGCTGCCCGCGCTGCGAGACTATTGCAAAGATGTCTGTCCGTTTGCAAATGGGCGAACGAGGGGCTTCCGAGCGAGACTTGGCAGAGCCCGGCAGCGCCTCCGTTATCCTGCAACGTGGCTCCCGTTGCACAACATGAGCGAGTACAATCGGGCCTCCTCCAACTTCAGGTCCTTGAGAAATTAAAACCCGCTAACATGACACAACTGAACAAATACAGCCAGCGTATCACTCAACCCAAGAGTCAAGGCGCTTCGCAAGCGATGCTCTATGCGACCGGCATGAAGCCCGAAGACATGCAGAAGGCTCAAGTCGGAATTTGTAGCGTCTGGTACGACGGTAACTCCTGCAACATGCACCTGAATAAACTGGCCGACGCAGTCAAGGTGGGCGTGCAGGCGCAGAATCTGGTCGGGATGCGGTTTAACACCGTGGGCGTTAGCGACGGTATTTCGATGGGCACTGACGGGATGAGCTTCTCGTTGCAATCGCGTGACCTAATCGCCGACTCGATCGAAACAATTATGGGTGGCCAATGGTACGACGGCTTGGTTGCCCTGCCGGGTTGCGACAAGAATATGCCCGGTTGCTTAATCGCTATGGGACGGCTTAATCGCCCTGCGCTGATGGTCTACGGCGGAACCATTCGACCCGGCAAGTGGAACGGGCAATCTCTCGATATCGTGTCGGCTTTTCAGTGCTACGGCCAATACCTTTCGGGACAAATCACTGACGAAGAACGCGAAGAGATTGTGCGTCGCTCGTGCCCGGGTGCAGGTGCTGGTGGTGGCATGTATACGGCCAATACGATGGCTTCAGCGATTGAAGCTCTCGGAATGTCACTGCCCTATAGCGCTTCGATTCCTGCCGAAGATCCAGCCAAGATCGAAGAGTGCCATCGTGCAGGCGCAGCGATTCTCAAGCTGCTCGAACTTGACCTCAAGCCTCGCGACATCATGACTCGCCAAGCATTCGAAAATGCGATGACCATCGTGATTGCGCTGGGTGGTTCGACCAACGCCGTGCTGCACTTGATCGCTATGGCTCGCAGTGTCGATGTGCCCTTGACCATCGATGATTTCCAAGCGGTCAGTAATCGTGTCCCCTATTTAGCGGATCTCAAGCCGAGTGGTCGCTTTGTTCAAGAAGACTTGCATTCAGTGGGTGGTACGCCGGCCGCGATGAAGTATCTCTTGGAAGAGGGATTTCTCGATGGTTCGTGCATGACCGTTACTGGCAAGACGCTGGCCGAAAATCTGGATAGTTGTGCACCGCTGAAGGCAGGGCAGAAGGTGGTTCACACAGTTGAAAACGCAATCAAGAAAACTGGGCACATTCAGATTCTGCGTGGCAACCTCGCCCCTGAAGGCGCTGTGGCCAAAATCACTGGCAAGGAAGGTCTGAGATTCTCAGGGCCCGCCAAGTGCTTTGACAGTGAAGAACTGATGCTCCAAGCGCTTGAAGAGAAACGCATCGGCAAAGGGGATGTGATCATCATTCGTTTTGAAGGTCCCAAAGGCGGGCCGGGCATGCCCGAGATGCTTACGCCTACTTCGGCCATCATGGGAGCTGGGCTAGGCAGTGACGTGGCCTTGATTACCGATGGACGCTTCTCAGGTGGTTCGCACGGATTCATCGTTGGACATGTGACTCCTGAAGCCCAGGATGGAGGTCCATTGGCGTTGGTCCAGGATGGTGACGTAGTGACCATCGACGCTGAGACGAATCGGTTAGATTTTGATGTCTCCGACGCTGAGATTGCCAAACGTCGAGCCGCGTGGAAGCCCCATCCGCTGAAGGTAACTCGTGGAACGCTCTACAAGTACATCAAGAACGTGAAGAGCGCGTCTGAAGGGTGCGTAACAGACGAGTAGTCGCAGGATGGGACCATTTATCCCGTCCGTACCGAGTAGGTCGCGTCCCGCCGGGTGCAACTGGGCTGCCGGACGCGCTGTGTGGGTCGCTCTGGATGGGTCGCTCTGTATGGGTCGCTCTGTATGGGTCGCCTCGGGTGGGTCGCTCCTGCCGGGTGCGACCGAGCTTCACTTGGTTGCGGTTGGTAGAACACTGCAAGTGCAGCCCGCTGAGAAGTTTCAGAACGCTCGGGACACTGGTCCCAAGCTACAGGGAAAAAACTCCCCAGCTAACGGAAATAACGAGAAAACCCAAAATCACGGCGGCGAAAGGCGTGCTACACTTGCGGCGTCCTTGACAGGCGGCGATTGCAAGTCAAAGTGGTAGTGAATGTCAAAGTTGCGCAGTTAGGCAATTGACGTCGACGAGACAAAAATTCGCCCCAGCGGATAGAAATTCCAGGAAAAAGAATGTCGACCGGAACTGAAACCCCCAACTTGGCCGCTAATTTTGCATTCGGCGTGCTAGAGACTAAAGGCTGGACCCCAGCCATTGTGGCTCTGGATGCGATGGAGAAAGCGGCTTCGATTCGCGTTTGGCAAGTCGAACTAAACGATATGCTCGGAACCTGCGTGAAAATCGTTGGCTCCGTCGACTCGGTGGCTGCTGCGATTGCGGTTGGTCGCGAAATCGCTGAACAGATGCAGGGTTCGCCAGCCTCAGCAACTGTCATCCCACGTATGAGTGCTGGTGGTTTTCAGGGGATCGACAGCAAAGTCGAATACAACCCACTGATTCAGCAAAACGTAGTTAAACAACTCTCCGATAACCCTTTTGAAATTAGCGATAAGGCAAACAACGTGAGCTCAGAACCTGTACAAGCCCTTGGATTCATCGAGACTCAAGGTTTTACCGCCGTTTTCGAAGCGATCGACACCGCCTGCAAAGCGGCTCAAGTTGACGTGGTCGGCAAGGAAAAACTTGGTGGTGGTTATGTGACCATCGTGATCCGAGGCGATGTGGCCGCAGTTCGCGCCGCAGTCGATGCCGCTAAGCCGAAAGTCGAAGGCCTCGGCAAGTTGATCGCCGCTCACGTGATCGCTCGCCCAAGTCAATCTGTGTTGGCTCTGTTGCCAAAATAGTTCGCTTTACGAGCTTGTTTCGCAAACACCGGGCATGCAAGTGCATCCGGTGTCTTGTTTTATTTATCAGATCTTGCCTCCACAAGTTTGGCCATTTCTTCGGGGGGGGGAGGCAGTGTGGCATCCGTGAGGATAAAAAACGGTTCGCCCGCGTGGGGCATCTGCATCGGGCCACTCGTTTTCAACTCCGGTTTTGCTTCAGCTTTTCAGATCATCTCGCCTCGGTACTTTAGCTCCAGACCGAGGAGATGCGATCGAAATGGAACTACAAACCAGCGCGTTCGATCTGGTGTCTTCCGCGACTCGACCTGAATTAAGATGTCTGGGTCGGTACCAGGGGCCATGCCGCATGATGGTTCGCATTTGGTTTAGTCGGCGAACAGCGGTAGCTTCCGGGGGGCCGACATCAGTGTTCACTTTTCCAGTGACATCAGCTGCAGTTGGTCTCCAAACTCGTTCGCCGGCATGCATTGCATTCATCGGTGCTTCGCTCATCGAAATCAATTCATGCCGATGTCGCAATCCACTTTTCCCCATCTAGGTGAAGATTGATAGGATCAACTCGGGACGTCCCTCGTGGGTGCACACGAATACAGATCCTAGTTGTCCTTGTCGCTCGGCATTTTGCCAGTTCAGCAAAGGTTCTGGGCGAAGTATGGGTGCGTGCTCGCGTCCCTCCACTTGAAATTCGAACAAGCGCGCTTCCTGCAGGAAGAACTTTTGCAGCAGTTGCGGCGAATAGTCTGACTCACTTTGGGCGCATGCATTCGAAGCAATGATTGCATCCGGCAGAGTGCAACCTACCAAGAATGTTTCCCTAAAGAGAATCAGTTCCGCGAGGTGCTTCAACCCTCAGCACGCTCGCCGATTTTCACGGCCTTAGCGAATGTTGCCGCATCGCCAAGGAAGCTTCCGTGCTTCCTTTTATTGGCTGCGGCCTGCGGTAGTTGCGGGGAAACGCCAACTATCGCATCACGCCTGTCCGCAATCCGTGTGGACAGGCCGGTGAAAACCCGCGAGCCGTAGCTCGCTTGTGGCTATTCAGCTCGTGGCCGGAGACTGAATTGGGGTCTTCACCAGCATATGGGTCATGCTTGCTTCAAGTTCTTAGTTCATTGCTCAGGTATTTCACCGCTCAGGTATTTCACCGCTCAGGACCTTCTCGGCCAGTTCATCGTAGCTTGGCTGCGTTGCTGCCAGGAACGCATCCCAAGCCGCAGCCTCCCACAACTCAATGTGATCTCGAACTCCTAATACGACAACTTCACCGGTCAGCCTAGCCAACTTGGCCAGTTCTGCCGGTACCCTTAATCGTCCTTGTCCATCAATCTCCGCAGGTTGAGCTTGAGCGTAAAACAAGCGACTGAAGGCTCGAGTGTCTTTCGCTGCCGGACTGCTTTGAGCCAATCGTTGGCCCAACTCTTCGAGGACTTTTCCCGTGTAAATTGCCAGGGAGTGATCCGTACCGGGCGTGATGAACAGTTCGCTGCCCTGGTTTTCAGCCACCTGTTTGCCAGCGCCATGGTCGTTCGCCAACACGTCTCGCAACTGTTTCGGCATTGCCAAACGCAGCTTTTCGTCCAAACTGCGTCGGTAACTACCAGTAAACAGCATTGTTCAATCCGCGAATTGCCGGTTCGAGAGGCGAGTTGCAAATCGGGGCTACAAACGCCCCAGTCGGCACCATTTCCTCCCACTTCGTCCCAAAGATACCCACAAAATCGGCTCAGTCAACTGTTGAACCTCGCCAAATGCGCGCAGCTGATCGCCCAATCGCTCGTAGGTCATGAACTGGACAGTACTTCGGGCAAGCAGAAATTTTTGATGGACCAACCCGCAGCAAATGGAGCAAAAGCCACCTATTTGGTTGTTTTCGGGTTTGGTCTTAGCGTCGCCACCCGAACCATGAATAACAGTATCCGGTTATTGCGGCGCCGGCCTGCTTGTCCTTACGTACCAATCGATCTGTTAGAATGCACCCTGGTTTGACGCGTTAGTTTCACTTGCGGAGTGAGCTTATGTTGAGCATCAGAAAAGTCGGCGGCCTCGTTATCTTGCTGATTGCCAATCAAACCGCGACGTCGCAACCGCCCAACACTACCAAGTATCTCAACACCGCGTCAAACACTGCGGCCAACGTCGCAAGCGCAGAAAAGAGCTCAAGCAGTAAATCGAAACTGCCTGCCTACCGCATCGAAGAACTTAAACGGCGCGCACACGATCCTGGCACCTTGGCTTCAAAAGCAGGAGATGGAAAACTGCGAATCCGATCCGAGTACTCAGAGATCGTGGCTGGGAAAGATCCGCTTTGGCAGTCGGATATTCATCGGATCAAGAACACTAAGCCCATGCCACCGACAGACTGCAAGAACGTTTACTTTGTACCCAAGGAGCCAGATCGACCGACTGAAGGTCCATGGTGGGCGCATGAAGCGAACATCCATCTGTTCACCAGCCAATCAGGTTTTGGATTCTGGAGAATGCTACACCATGAGAATTCGCGAGGGAAAACCGTCGGTTCCTCGGGCATCGATCGCGTTGAATTGGTGAGTCTGATGACCACAGATGAGCCCTCGGTTTATGTTCTCGACGAAATTGCAGAGCCACCCAAAGCTCGCTTGGCTAATCGTCGGCAGCTCGACAAGTTTGAGCAGTTGGCGCTTAACGCCGTCCGGCAGGGCCACGATTTAGTTGGCACCAAGGAAGCTCCGAATCGCATGTTTGGCGCCATACGCGCGAAAGAGAATTGTCTCGAATGCCATACAGCCGCCAAGGAAAACGACTTACTAGGCGCGTTCACCTATTATCTTGAAACAAGCGTCGACAAGCTTGAACGCAAGCAGGCGCTTTCGCCTCCTCCCACCTTCCAGTTTCCGTCGTATGGGCGATGAGATTTTCACCACCCTCCGTTAGGGTTGCTCTTCGGAGCGCGGACGTCCTCGCCGAATGTCACTGGGTTTTTGCAACTTTGGTTGACGATCTCGCTTGGTAGACTAAAGCGGGGTAGGTTGGTTGTCGAGTCAACTAGTGGGTTCAGCGCGCGAGGACGCCCAATGTCACTCACGTTAGCCTATTGGTGGGGCCAAGTTGGCTCTCGTTCCCAGGCTCCGCCTGGGAACGCACTGCTCCAGAGGCTCCGCCTCGGCATTTCCGGCAGGCGGAGCCTGCAAGGCAGTGGGTTCCCAGGCAGAGCCTGGGAACCAGATGCTAGTTAACTTTTGCGCTGATTTCCGGTTCTCACAGGGTGCAATTCCCTACCACTCCTATGGATACTCATGTCATTCCGCAATACACGTTCAGTCGTCGAGGATCTACGAGCCCATGGTCGGTTGATCGAAGTTCGCGACGAAGTGGATCCCCATCTTGAGCTGGCTGAAATCCACCGTCGCGTTTATCGCAATGGTGGACCTGCCTTGCTATTCTCGAACGTGCGCGGCTGCAAATTTCCGGTTGCGACGAATCTATTCGGGACGCTGGACCGGGCGAAGTTCATCTTCCGAAAGACATTTAAGGCTGTTCAGCTGGCAGTGCAGCTCAAGGTCGACCCCAGCCAAGCCATGCGCCATGTGGCGAGTCTGCCTGCTTTGGCGATGACCGCTTTGTCGATGCTACCCAAGCGTGTTTCCCGCGCAGCCGTTCAAGCCAATGCGTGTCAACTGAGTGACCTGCCACACATAACTTGCTGGCCCGATGACGGCGGCGCATTTGTCACCTTGCCGCAAGTGCTCAGCCAAGCACCGGCCATCGCGGGCAAGAAGCAATCGCTCAGCGATATCAATCTAGGCATGTATCGCGTGCAACTTAATGGCAACGCATATGCAAGCGACGAGTGCGGCTTGCATTATCAGATTCATCGTGGCATCGGAGTGCATCATGCCGCCGCAATCGAACTCAATCGATCCTTTCCAGTCAATGTAACCGTCGGCGGTTCACCGGCGATGACCTTGAGCGCTGTGATGCCCTTGCCGGAAGGGATGAGCGAGTTGATTTTTGCAGGGGCACTAGCTGGCCATCGCATACCTGTCCTTACTAGCCTGCAAGCGGCCCCCATGTATGCCGATGCGGATTTCTGCATTGTCGGCGAAGTTGAGCCAAATGCGGTCAAGCCTGAAGGCCCCTTCGGCGATCATCTTGGCTACTACGCGCGCATCCACGATTTCCCTGTCATGAAGGCTCGACGCGTCTATCACCGCCACGATGCGATCTGGCCGATGACGGTTGTTGGTCGACCACCGCAAGAAGACACGACCTTCGGAGAATTGATCCACGAGCTTACCGGGCCAGTTGTTCCGACAGTCTTGCCAGGTGTGAAGGGAGTGCATGCCGTCGATGCTTCCGGGGTCCATCCACTGCTATTGGCGATCGGCAGTGAACGTTACACGCCTTATGCCAAACCCAATCGACCTCAAGAGCTACTGACACAAGCTTGTGCGATTCTCGGCCAAGGCCAATTGTCGCTCGCGAAGTATCTCTGGATCACCGACCAAGCGAGTGACCCGCAGTTGGATATCGAAGACGTCGCTCACTTCTTCACCCATTGTTTACAGCGAGTGGACTGGCGACGGGATCTTCATTTCCACACACGCACCACGATGGACACGCTTGACTACTCCGGCGATAGCTTGAATCAAGGATCGAAGCTGGTGATAGCCGCTTCCGGTTCGCCGATTCGCGCCTTGCCTGAAGCCATTGAAGGCGATTTGCATTTGCCCGACGACTGGAAGAACCCGCGGGTAGCGTTGCCGGGAGTCCTTGTGGTTGAATCCCATCGCTGTTCAGGCAGCGCAGACCAAAAACGACTTTGGGAGGTATGCGATCGACTGGGCAAAGACCACCCGCTGAATAAATTCGCAATGATTGTCGTCGTGGATGACTCTGACTTTGCGGCCCGAAATATTGATAACTTTGTCTGGACGACATTTACCCGCAGTAATCCAGCCGTTGACATCTACGGCATCGCCGCTTGGGTTGCAGACAAACACTTCGGATGCGATGGCAGTTTAGTCATCGATGCTCGGCAAAAACCTCACCACGCGCCTCCGCTAGTCGAAGATCCGGCAGTTTCAGCGAAGGTCGACGCCCGGGCCGCTCGCGGTGACGATTTGGCGAAGTATCTTTGAATATGATAAAGTAGTGCTCTGTCCAGATTTGATTTTGGGGTGGCACGCTCTGAGGCTCTGCGAAGGGCGTGACGAATGTTGCCAGACGGTGGACACCATGCGTTTGCCTATCCACCGCTTAGCAGCGGAGGCTACGACCAAACTCAAAATCTAAGATGGACGAAGCGCTAGTCTCTCGTGCTCGTGCTTTGGCTCATGCTCGATCCGAATCCAGTTTTGGTATTCATGTAGCTTCATTCGCCTTGAGCGCGCACGAGCATTGATTCAGCGAACAAGCAGCTCAAGTGAATATGCTAAACGGAATCTCACATCCCATGCTTGCAGCCCCTCACCCCCTGGCCCCCTCTCCCCGAGTACGGGGCGAGGGGGAACCGCAATCATGCGTGGCCGCAGTCGGCAGGGTCAGATGCGTATGTTGCACCGCGGCCCGACGAGTGTTCTCGATCGCGTGCGGCTTACTATTGTTGCTATTCAGTATGTGCACATTGACTAGCACCCTGGCTCAAGATTTGCCGGCGGGGTTTCAACGCCTCAAAGGTAAGTACATTGATGTCGTCACCGACTTGCCGCTCGACGATGAACTGCGAGCTTTGCCGACCGTGTTCGATTTGGCGATGCCGCAGTGGTGCAAAGAATTTGAGATGGAGCTGGACGAAGTCGCCGACTGGCATGTCGAAGCGTTCGTAATGTTGCGACGCGAGGAGTTTCAAAAGGCGGGCTTTATTCCCAGCATCCTGCCTCAGTTTCCACATGGGTTTCAGTACGGCAATCAACTTTGGGTGGTGGAGCAGCCAAGCCCCTATTATCGCCGACATTTGTTGTTGCACGAAGGCACACACTGGTTCATGAATCGCAAATACGGCGATCATGGTCCGCCTTGGTTAATGGAAGGTACGGCCGAGTGGCTTGGTACGCATCGCTGGGACGGTAAGAACCTAGCCATGGGGATCATTCCAAAAACCAAAAGTGAAGTTGAGTATTGGGGACGGATCTCGCTGATTCAGCAACAGTTAACCGACGGTGTCGCGCCTTCCCTAGAAGAGATACTGCGGTATGACAGCAAGGCACATCAAGACGTCGAAGCCTATGCATGGAGCTGGGCGGCGGTCATTTTTTTGAAGAATCATCCCGATACCAGCCAAGCGTTTGCAGAGTTGCTTAAGCAAAAGAAGATGACCTCGGATCAAACGATCACCAGGGCCTTGTTTCGCAAGTTGCAAGGGCAATGGCCTCAGATTCGTCGCGAGTGGAACGCCATGCTCACAGAACTTGAATACGGTTATGAACCAGGACGAGGCATGTTAGCTATGACGCGACTACCCAAGCCGATCGGTGACTCACCGGTGACTCTGCAATTGGCTGTCGATAGGTCCTGGCAAACGCCTGGTGTTTCCGTCGCGGAAGGTGATACGATTAGTATCACGAGCGCTGGCGAATACTCTGTTTGCGACAAACCCAGGCCGTGGCGCTGCCAAGCGGCTGGTGTGACGCTTGAGTACTATCGCAACGAACCGCTGGGCAAGTTGCTGATGACTGTCGCCAATTCGCTTGATAAGGAACAATTCTCGCAGCCGATTGAAATCATCACTATTGGTGAGCAATTGGAATACACCGCCAAGCAAGCGGGTGAATTGCACTTTCGTATCAATGAATCCAACGGCGGTTTAGGTGACAACGCAGGCAGCGTGACGCTCACGATTCGCAGGACAACTAAACGCTAGTGCTCTGTCCACATTGGATTTTGGGGTGGCACGCCTGGTGTGCCATTGGCTGTGCCAAAAAGCCGGGCCGTTGGCCCTAACACTCAATTGCACCAAAGTCCCAGCCCGTTGAGCCCGTTGAGCTGGGCTAGGTAAAGCGCTGGACCTTTGGTCCGTAAACCCCTACCTATCCTGGCAACCTGCTGGCAATCCAGTCCTGTATTTTCGCTTTGGTGGGAATGCGTACGACCATCAGGGCTACGCACATGGCTGCTGACGCGACGGACATGATGTTGTGCGACAACTGATACAAGATGACATTCAGAAAGGCTGCGCCCTCTAGGAAGGCACAGCCAATGATCAGCTGTACCTGATAAATGGAAAACAGTTTCTTGACAATCTCCGCAGCGGCTTCCTGCGCGGAGCCAAGCCTTGTGGCACTCAAATGGCCCATGAACGCCGGTACCAAGAAGCTCATGACGATCGCGCTGACTGCGGCGAAAACGCCAATTAGTGTCGTCATGCTAGGCAGGAGAATGAACATAAAGCCGCTTTGGAAGAGCGTGAAGCCTCCAAAAGTGATCACGCCCATGCATAACGCAGCCACGATGATTTGGTTCGACAATACCGACGCATCTTGGTTCTCCCATTCGATGCTACGCGAATCAAGCGGATCGATTCGCGAGGGCTCAAACGGATTCGGCGACTGGTCGGATGGGGTCATCAGAGTCTCACATCAGATTGGCATCGAAATGAGCGGTCAAGCATTTTAGCGCTTCCGGTCCACTGGCACTATCAATCACCACGTTTACTCGCAATTCGCTGGTGTTAATCATCTCGACATTGATACCGGCTTTGGCGAGCACTTCGAACATGCCGATCGCGACGCTCGTATGGCTGCGCAATCCAATACCGCTTACGGACAGTTTGGCAATTTCCTTACTGCTTTGAATGCGGCGAACATTGAATTTGTTCTTTAGATCTTCCATAACCTTCAAGCAAGCGTCGTACTGGGTGCGAGGGATCGTCAAGCTGATGCTGGTATCGCCTTGATATCCGTCGTAGCTCTGGACGATCATGTCGACAAAGATACCAGCTGCAGCGATGGCATCAAACACATGAGCGGCCAAGCCTGGTGTATCGGGAACACCAACCAGGGTCATCCGGGCTTGATCATCGGAGAGCGAGATATCGCTCAGCGAGAGTTGCTCCATATCAGCCATGCGAAGGTCGGCCACCAGTTTGTTGACGTCGGTGTGGGTACTCTTGCGTTGCGGCAGCGTTTCCCAACTGGCTGCGTCCGCAGGTCTGCGGAACAGTTGAAACGCTTGGTGTACAGCTCGCAGGGCCGACAGCGATTCAGCGCGAGAGACAAGCACGGAGATCTTGATCTCACTGGTAGTGATCATTTGAATGTTGATGCCCGCGTCAGCGATCGCGCGGAACATCTGCTGCGCGACACCGGTCTGTTTGGCCATGCCGAGACCGACTGCGGAGACTTTGGAAACTTGATCGTCATGGGTAAAGCCCGTTGCGCCGACCAACTCAGCGGCTTGTTTCACCGCCTTCAGCGCGGCAGAAAGTTCTTCTTTCGGAACGGTAAACGAGATGTCGGCGCGGTTTTCCTGCCCCACGTTCTGGACAATCATGTCGACCGTAATCTTGCGATCGGCCAGCCGTTTGAAGATCTCGTAACTGGTACCGGGTGTATCGGGGACACCTTGAATCGTGATGCGAGCTTCATCGCGTGTCATCGCTGCGCCGCAAACCGCCGTGCTTGGCGATTCGCTTTCGCTGACGATCAGTGTGCCGCGAGTGTCGGAGAAACTGCTGCGAACGTGGATGGGCACATCGTATTTCTTCGCGAATTCGATCGATCGATTGTGCATCACGCCTGCCCCGAGGCTGGCCAGTTCGAGCATCTCGTCGTAGCCGATGCGGGACATCTGTCGAGCTTCGGGGAGTTGGCGCGGATCGGTTGTGTATACGCCATCAACGTCGGTGTGAATCTCGCATGCGTCCGCGTCTAGGACAGCAGCCAGTGCAACTGCGGTTGTGTCGCTACCGCCGCGACCGAGCGTGGTGATATTGAAGTCTTCATCGATACCCTGGAAACCCGCAGCGATAACGATATTGTTTTCAGCGAGCAGTTTGCGAATGCGATCCGCCGAAATTTTGCGGATGCGGGCTTTGGTGAACGAGCTATCCGTTTGAATACCGATCTGTGCACCGGTAAGGCTGACCGCTTTGTAGCCCAATGCGTGGACCGCCATGGCCATCAGCGCTACGCTCACCTGTTCCCCCGTCGACAGCAGCATGTCCATTTCACGGGCTGGCGGAGTATCGTTGACTTGGTGCGCGAGATCGATGAGCAAGTCGGTGTTGTGTCCCATCGCGCTGACGACCACCACGACTTGATTGCCCTCTTGCTGTGCACGGATCGCTTTACGGGCCGCCGCGAGTATTTTTTCAGGGTCCGCGACGCTTGTACCACCGAACTTTTGAACAACTAAAGGCATTTTGATCTCTAACTTTAACTAGTATCTTGTTTCTTACCGCCTTGGGGATTCGCTGATAAACGGACTGCACAACTTGTGGACACATGGTCCCAAGTTACGCTTTCCAGTTACCCCGAATGAAGGCTTCCATCATTTCCCATCCGTTGGAAAACGCAAGCGGAGATGCTGCGGCTTGGATTTCGTCGTAGCTGGCCCCAGAAGGAGTGATTCCTGTCCCGCAAACCGCCAAGGGAACCATGCCATGGCTATGTTTCTTGGTGGAACAAGGCGTTGGGTGGTCGGGCAAAACGAGCATGCGGTATTCACCCATGCTCTGCAGTTTTTTAAGAATTGGGCCAACCACGTGAGTGTCGATCGCTTCCAACGCTTTGACTTTCTCGTCGTAGCGACCTTCGTGCGAAGCTTCGTCGGTGGCTTCCACGTGAACGCAGACCACATCGTACTTGTCCAGTGCATCCGCGCCGGCTTGGCCCTTGCCGGCGTAGTTCGTATCCAAGTAACCTGTCGCACCCTCGACTTCGATACGATCCCAGCCTACCAAGGCGGCTAGTCCTCGAAGCAAGTCAACGGCGGTGATCATCGCGCCGCTTAAGCCAAACTTTTCTGCAAACGAAGGCAACACCGGACTGCGGCCTTGCCCCCACAGCCACACGTTGGTCGCTGGTTTCTTGCCATTCGCCACACGTTGCTTGTTCACCGGATGGTCAGCGAACAGCGGCACACTGCGCTGCATCAACTCCGTCAGCAGATCGCTGCCCGGACCACGTGGAAAGTCATCTGTGACTGAGGTGTCGGTGAGATCATGCGGAGCGCGAGTACGTGTGTCGCCAGTGAAGGGAGCTGCATCATCTTTGCTGCCACGGTAGATCAGTAGATTCCGATAGCTGACTCCTGGTACGAATTGCAAACGTGGATCGCCTACCGCTTCGCCCAGGGAGCGCAGCAACTGCTTGGCTTCTTCAGTCGAGATATGATCAGCCGTGAAGTCGACCATGATCTGGTCGATCACCGTGACCAAATTGCAGCGAACTGCCCAATCGTTTTCGCCCAGTTCGATCCCTTGCGCAGCTGCTTCGATCGGGGCGCGCCCCGTGAAGTACACATTCGGGTCGTAGCCAAACAAAGTCATGTTCGCCACTTCGCTGCCCGCGGGCAAATGAGCGGGTACGTTGTCGGTCTGAGCCACTCTGCCGAGGCTGGCCACGCGATCCATGTTCGGAATTTTTGCAGCCTGCAACGGAGTTTTGCCGCCAAGCTGTTCCATCGGCCAATCCGCGCAGCCGTCTGGAATAATGATCGCGTACTTCATAAATCTCTGGACCTTGTTTATCTGTGTTTGATTTTGTTGTAGTTGGTTTTATGAGTAACCGACGGATCCATCCTAGCCCGAAGCGTTAGCGAGGGGCGTTCTCTATTTCCTCGCTAACGCTTCGGGTTTTTTTTTTCAGCAGCCTGCTAAGTCTTCGCTGCTTAAATCTTCACGTCCTCCATCACTCGCATGCGAACGCTTGGGCCGGTCACAACGGGCAACTGAGTAATCTTTTCAACGGCTTTGCGAGCTGCACCTTCGGGTGCTTCATGCGTCATGATCACCAATTGAACTTGAGGTGATTTGGAAAGCGGATCGGGTTCGTGTTGGATCACAGACGAAATTGAAATGCTATGTTCGCCCAGCACCGAAGTAATCTTCGCCAAGCTGCCGGGTTCGTCGGCTACTGTGAGTCGCAAATAATAGCGGCTGGGCATGTCATCGTCGGGCCGAATCGAAACTGGTGATTCACGATTGCTCCACAGTTCTAGCGTGCGAAACGTAATCGGCGTCCGTCCAACAGCGGTGTCGATCATGTCGGCTACGACTGCCGAAGCGGTCGGCATCTGCCCAGCGCCCTGCCCATGAAAGAAGATATCCCCCACCGCATCGCCCACAACATTGATCGCGTTGTAATTGCGACGGACTTCAGCTAGCGGCCGGCCACTGCGAATCAGCGTCGGTGAAACGCTCAATTCCAAACCATGGGAACTGAGTCGGGCCTGCGCGATCAATTTGATGCGATACCCCAACTCCGCTGCAAAGCCAATGTCTTGGATGTCGAGCGATTCGATACCTTGCCGCGGTATGTCTTGCCAACGAATCCGAGCTCCGAAAGCTAAGTGGGCCAGGATCGCCAATTTCTGGGCCGCATCGGTTCCATCGACATCCATCGTCGGATCTTCTTCGGCATAACCCAGTCGTTGGGCTTCCTTCAGGGCTCGTTCGTAATCCCAACCCTGATCGTCCATTTGCGAAACGATGAAGTTGCTTGTCCCGTTCAGGATCCCTTGCAGCGATGTGATTTGATTGGCCGAGAAACACTGACTGATGTTGCTGATGATCGGGATTCCACCCGCCACAGCCGCTTCGAAGGCTATGCAGCGACCCAGCAAACGAGCTCGATCGAATAGCTCCGCACCGTGCTCCGCCAACAACGCCTTATTGGCCGTTACGACATCCTTGCCCGAGTCGAGCAGCTTGAGCATCACAGTCCGCGCCGGTTCCAATCCACCCATCAGCAAAGCGACCACTTCGATGTCATCATCCTCAAGCACATCTTCCAAGCGATCAGTCAAAATACCGGGCGGTAAATCGCATTGCCGAGGCTTGCGAAGGTCGCGCACGACCGCTTTTTGCAACCACAATGTCCGACCCGCATGCCGTGCAGTTCTATCCCCGTGGTCCAGCAGCAGGCGCGCGACACCGCTCCCCACGGTTCCCAAGCCGACGATGGCAACTTTAGTTTTATGCATAGATCCGTCCGGGCCGTAGATAGGACCGTCTGTCCTGTCCGAGTGTTTTCAATTGGTTTTGAATGCCCAGGACCCATAGTCCCAAGCTACTGTCCCCAGCGAATGCACATTCTAGGCGTTCGAGACCGTCCTTCAAAGGGAACATCAACCGCATTGTGGCGGAGGCTGCCAAGGTGCTGCCAAGGTGCCGCTTGAGCCCGTCGCCTGAGACCAACGGTTCGACACAGAGCTCCTCGGATAATCGCAAAGTCAACTATTTGTTGACGGGTTCGGCAACGACAAAACTCTTGCGAAATGGCCTATTTGCGGGGCAATCGGGGCTGCTCAAAACTCTTTCGACTGACGCGTTTTCTTTTTGTCCGACTGTATTTTTTTATCATTTAGTCTGCGTCGAGTTGCGGATTTCGATGGCTTGGTGGCTACTCGCCGCTTCGGCTGCACGAGTGCCGATCGAATAAGCGCCTTCAGCTTCTCGCGACAGCTGTCGATGTTCTGCGCCTGATCGCGAAACTGCTGCGACTGAATAACCACTTCACCTTCAGTAGTGATGTAGCGTTGGGCGAGCGTCCGAAAGCGATTCATCGGTGCCGGCGGAAGGAAATCGTTAGGCATCGCCCACCGCAACGTGGCTTTACTGTTGACTTTATTTACGTTCTGGCCACCCGGCCCGCTACTGCGAGCGTAAGACCACTGCAAATGATCTTCCGGAATGGACAGATTTTCATTGATAAACAAATCGGGCACGACCAACACCTAGCGAAAATGAATCCTAAACGGTTTGTGCAGTAGCAGTCTGCTGAAATAGTAACCCGAAGTGTTAGCGAGGGAAGGCGAAACGCCCCTAGTTGAGGCTTTTTTGATGTTCCGCGTTTGGTTGCTTTGCTGTTCCGCGAAGTCGCATAAAGCTAGTGCTCGGTCCAGATTAGATTTTTGGGTTGATCGAGTTCGGGTGGCACGCTCAGAGGCTCTGCGAAGGGCGTGGGAGCCCGGAACATTCGCCACGCCCAGCGCCGAGCCTCACAGCGTGCCCACGCCAAATCTAATCTGGACCGAGC
>JANRMD010000549.1:0-30853 GCA_033761895.1 Pirellulaceae bacterium
GCGAATTGGCCCCTCGGGATTGATGACCCCAGACGGCAATTGCTCAGCGTTGAACTCGTAGTGATGCATGGCCAAGCCAAGCTGCGATAGGTTGTTGGAGCATTGGCAGCGACGTGCCGCCTCACGCGCCGCTTGCACCGCCGGTAAGAGTAGTCCCACCAATATGCCGATGATCGCAATCACCACTAGCAGTTCTACCAACGTAAACCCTAGCGTGCGTCGCATTTCGCTGTACTGTTTCATGTTTGAGTACCAATTTCTTTCTACAGTTTTCATTATTTCTGCTCCAGTGAAGTAGATTGTGTTTTGATAGGGATGACAAAGCGGTGCGTGCGTTGCATCGGTCCGTCTTGATCCAGGTAGGAGTCAAGTTTGGCGATGACGGTCACGTTCTTAGAAAGTTGCTTTGAGGATTCGGTAACTTGCTCGTTCTCGCTGACAATGATCTCCACAACGGCATCGTGGTAATTCTCGAAATTCAATACTGGTCGCCACTGTTCGCCTGCATAACTTGCCGAGTTTTCAAGTTGTTTCGCGGCGCGCATCACTCCAGCTTCACAGAGCAGCTCTGTTTGTCGAAGTTGCAGCTGGAGCCTCGCTTCGCGACGGCCACGTAGCGATGACTGTACAGCTAAAGCAACCAAGACGGACGAAACTGCCAAGCAAGCAATCACACAAATCAGAATGACGCCTTTGCGTGCGGACCGTTCTGTTTGCTTCACGGTAAAGCACCTCCTGTTTGCTCGAGTTGAGTCCAGCGGCCAATTGCGGCAACAATACGCAAATCAACGGGCGGCAAAAACTCCGTGCTATCCAACCGTCGCTCCACGTGCAGCACGATGAGTTTGGGATCCGCTTGATGCGAAAACACGCCTATGCAACCTGGACTGAATAGAAAAGTATCATGAGCCGCCTCCGTGCTTGGGCTCGTCTTCTCCCATCGCAACGTGTCGGCTTCGAATTTGTAAGTGACGGTGGTGTTATCGGGCAGTTTGAGTGACAGCGACTCTGAAGAAATAGAAGTCACTTCCACTGCGGTGTGCACATCGTTGCGAAACTGCTGCGCCAGTCGAGCAAGAGATTGATCGTGCTCCCAGTGTACTTTCGCAAGCTTAGACATCGTCATTGACTGATGTACCAAGCCAATCGCCAATAACATGATTGAGCTACCCATGGTCATCGTGGTCAGCAGTTCGACTAAAGTAAAACCCTTACGTGGATGCATTGGAATTCTCCTTGGCTGGAACAGTGTCCTCTTGGACTGCAGAGGCTTCCGCCACTTTGGAACTCAGCCAACCTGTTAGTTGCAGGGGCTTGGCATCTACCCCACGCTCCCAGTTCAGCGACAACGTGATCCGAACTCCGTCCTCCTGATTTGATAAGCTCGCTGCCAGACTTGCATTTTCCAGGCTCTGTTGCGCTTGGTCCGAGATTTGTAGCTTGGGCAAGGCACTAGCAAGTTCGGTCTCACTCAGGCAGCTCAGGTATTCGAACTGGTTGGACAGCTCGTTCATCGCGATTTGGTAGTGGCGAGCGTCACGCAATATCCGAGCGGCTCGCATAGTTGTTGGCACCACCAAACCCAACATGCTCAAGAGCAGAGTTGCGGCCACAATTACTTCCGTCGCCGATAATCCGAGTCGTTGTTTGGCCTGTTTCATTGCACGTTGCCGTATCATGAGTTGATCTTTAGGACAGTGAAGAAATGAGTGCGATAAGCACGCTAAAGAAAGAGACAAAAATGAACATTACGATGGCGCCAAACACGATGACAACCACCGGCTGTATCAGTGCGAAACCAAGCGACGTTCTCTGCTGAGCGGCGACCTGCATGCCAGCCGCCAACTGACGCAGAGTCCATGCGCGAACCTCGGTGCTGGGGGCTGTCGCGACAGCCACAGCTTGCTTTGCCGTCAGTAACTCGGCCTGCGTTAGTCCTTGCCAGACTTCAACGCCTTGTTCGATCTCATTGCGTGCAAACAGCAAGCGCTGACGCACGCGATAGTCAAAGTGGTAACGCGCTAGTGTGGACAATGAACCCGCGATAGGCCGTCCTGAATCAACACCCACCGCCAGCAGTTTGAGCAATTCAGCGCGACGCATCTGCGCAATCGGTTGAACGAAGATGGGCGCGAGTTTGCGTCTGAAAAAGCGACGTGTGGCGGATGACCAAAACAATCCTACGACCACAATCCCCAGCAAGATCCACAGGGCGGCATAATTGGCAAATCCATCGCAAACTGCGATTAGCAGTTGGAGCGCGTAGGGCAGTTTCAACCCAAACTCATTAAACATTTTTTTGAATGTGGGCGCGATCAGTACCATCATGACCATTAGCAAGAATGCAATACTGCAAGCGAGGACAACCCAATAAGCCCAAACTTGCTTGAAGTTCTGGCTGGTGTCGCCGGGAATATCGCGGGACAGCAACATATCGAATGCTGCTTGCGTGGTCCCTGACTGACTTCCAAACCGGAGTGCCAAGACCGCGTCATCGTCCAAAACATCTGGCGTTTGCTCGAGCGCATCCACCAGAGCCACGCCTGCATCCAACCGCCGGGCAAACCGCTTTAGTAATCTACGGTAACTACCTCGATGTTCCTCGGCTAAACATCGCACAATGGGCGCTAGTTCCAGCCGTTCCCGTTGAGCCACGGAGAGCATACGCAGCAGCGAACGCTGTTGACACGCCAGTGAGTCTCCTAGCCAAGTAGTGACATACCAAGTAGGTCCACGCAAGCGCCACATACCTTGTCGAGCGTCAACAAGGCTGTGAAGCCATCGTGAGAAAGTTGGGAAGAGCGGTTCTGTCATTATCGTAAGTCGATTGAATTCAATAGTTGACTGAAGATGGACGAGTATTGTTGCTATGCGAGCGACGTGACCAGGGAAACTAGGGGCATAAACAAGGCGATGATCACAAACCCAATTACGAGACCAAGCACGATGAGACTTATCGGCCCAAGGATGTTGGTCGACCAGTTCACTCTCTCCCGCGCACGATCGCTGTACATGCGCGATAGCTCTCGCAATAGCGGCACATTGGGAGCGCAATTGCGCCCATTACCAAGCGCATGCCGCATGGTGGCTGGGAAATTGTGTGCGGCGGAGGTGTCGCGAAGGCGCTTGCCGGGAATCTCCAGCTCATTCGCCATTCTCTCTGCCATGATTCGAAAGTGTCGATGATCACACGCACGACCCGCAATTCGTAGAGCCTCAGGCAAAGGTGCCTCGATGCTCATCAATTCTGCCAGCGAGCCCGTAAACTTAGCCATTGCCGTAACATTGGCTGAATTGCCGGCGGTGAACATTCCCAAAATGCTGGTCGAAAGCGCAAGCCGAATCCACAATCGGCAGAGGACAATCACAAGCCCGAAAAACAAGGCGACGAATAGCATGCTGCGGAGCGAGTATCGGGATAACTGATCGCTGATCCAGAACAAAAACCTTGTTGGAGCTGGCAGGAGCAGACCGAATTCGGCGAACATCCTGGCAAAGACAGGAACCACGAAAAGCACCAAGAGCATCAGGATAATGCCGCCAAACATTAGCAAGAAAAGGGGGTAGGCTATCACCGTTCGCAATCGCCTACGATTGTCGCTTTCGCGTGTTGCATCCCCCATCAATTGACTGTACCGATCCTCCGCTGAACTGCATTCCAATCCACGAACCACTAGCGGCAACCAAGCCACCATGGAATCTCGCTTCACAAACTGCTCAGCCGTTACACCGCTCTTAAGCTCATTCGTGAATTTGCGAACATCTCGGGACGCGTTTCGATCGGGCATCTCATCGGCGAGCGCTTCGAGGGCGGGAATCAATTTTTCGCGGGTCTGAAGTGCTTGGTCGATGCGATCATAAAACGCCTTCTTGGTTGCGGATGAATCCGGGGTGGTGACGAGCGCTCGAATCGACTCAACCTGTAAACCCTGAGCCTCCAGTTGTGCGATTGCATCGGAAACACGAGGTGCTGCGATCTCACCCGTCACAACTTCACCGTCGCCTGCTATTGCTTCGTATTGATAGTTTGGCATCGAATGCTCCTTATGGCTCGGTTAGTGTCTTCAGCAACTCGATCATCGGAGTGAAAAGACTCAGTCCGTACATAAGCACCAGTGCGCCACAAAAAGTAACGCCCATAAACACGGGCAACCAAACGTGCCACCTACGGATTTCTCGCTTGGCTGAGTCGCGATAGGCCCGCGCGACAAAACGCAGAAGAGTTACTCGCGATACATCTTCCACTTCCGCCGCGAAGGCCCATCGCAACATCGCTGGCGCCGCAGCTTTGGTCTTGATGGGTCCAACCAACTGCAGAGACTCAGCCAGTGAATGATTGGTATCAAGCAACTTGGCTACATTCTCTGCGTAATTTGCTTTGCTAATCGATTCAATGAGACGCGTTCTGCCAGGCAGCCAACGGTAACTCCAAGTACCACTCAGATACCACCAGCACACCACGCACAACGCAATTGCAATCGGCAAGACGAATCCCCATACGGGCAACCAATGGCGTGCGGTCAGTAAGAACTGGAGGCTGAGGCTCGGTGGTTGGCCAAGTTGGCTGTACGTAGTCTCTAACTGTTGCGCGGCAATCAGCACTATGTAAATGAATCCCAGATAGACCAAACTGAGAACGATCAAAGGCTGGATCAGTGCGTTGCCGACATTCATCTGCATCGCACGGCGGCCCGCAGCTTGACTGGCTAACGAGTTGAGGGCTTCGATCGGTTGCTGACCGTGAAACCAAGTTTCCCAAGCTGCACGATAAGCGGCTGGAATGAGCGAATCGTTCGCAATCGCTCGGTCCAGGGACTGCCCCAAGCCGACTTGTAACGCAACCCGCGAATTGATCTGTGCGAGCTGTGCAGGCACATGTTCACCGGGTGTGTCGTCACCCAATTCGACTGGAATCCCCGCTTCAATCAGCGTTAACAACTGCTGATTAAAAGCGAGTAAGTCGTCCATTCTGGCTTGTGGTGCACCAGTCATAAAATCGCCACCAGTTCGTGTTCGATGGACCTCGCATAAGTGCTTGGTCAACACAGAACTGGATGCGCGCGGCAGCTAAATCTATCTAGAAGATCAGCGTTTGGGCGACAGATTCTCGGCTTGATGATTTCTGAGTCGTTTGAAGGCTTCGTAAAGTCCCCAGTGAGGACCAACACCCTTCTCGGTGGCAAATTCATTGGCTTGGTTTTGAATCTCCGCACCTGAAGGCGAGACCGATTTATCGTGCCAAGCCGCAAGTCGATCCAAAGCCGGAATACTAACCGCGCTGCAGAACAGCAAAACCAGAAACAATCTTGCTAGCCTGAAGAAACCGGCTCGATCCGCTACGGACTCGCGAGCGGCTTCTAGCGTGCGTGGCCGCAAATTGTCCGACGGCACAACGTAGTTACCAGCGGCCCGTATCAGCAACTCGACAGGCACCAACACGGAATCGTCATCATTCGAACGCTTAGTCACGAGTGACCTCCTGCTCGAGTGAACGGAGATGGCCCGCCAATTTGCTGAGCGCGTACCGATAGCGGCTGGCTGCGGTGGCTTGAGGGACTTCCAATACTTCAGCGATCTGCGCGAAGGTCATGTCTTCCCAAATCTTGAGTACCACCACTTCGCTTTGCTCAATCGGTAGCGAGCGCAGTGCACTCCAAACCGCCCGATACGTTTCCTCTTGTTCGACTTCGTCAACACAGCGGCGCGTTAGCAGATCTGCCAAGCTACTGACCAGCGGCCACCGACGTTTCTTGCGGAGGATTACCAGTGATTCATTGCGAACCATTCTGAGCAGATAAGGCCAGGGCGTGTCTGCCGCCCGAACCAAGCGAATGTTGCTGACCACGCGTACCAAAGCCGCTTGCACCGCATCTTCGGCATCGTGCTGATTGCGCGTGATCGTCACCGCGAAGCGGACGAGCCGATGAGCCGTCAAGTCAAACAGGCCTGACAACCCCGCTGCCCCGGTTTCCGCGATGCACTCAATGCACCCGCGAATCTGCTCTGTAAATGGATCGATGGTTTTCATAGATCCCTACAGGATGCGCTGCGACCAGGGATTTGTCTAAGATTTTCTGCTATTTTCAAAAAACTGTATTCGTCGACCGCGAATTATGCCTCATTGGTTTTTCTTGGAGAGACTGAAGAATTCAGCGAGGGCGCTGTAGACGATTTTTGACTCCCCGAACTACGAGCGTACCCAGCCCTAATGAAAGGCAAACGATAATCGAGGCTGGCTCTGGAACTGCTCCACCGCCTGATACAGACCCTCCAAATGCTTGGATAGGATAGTCAATGGGGCCGTGTGTGCCCTGATCGTCAGAACCGATTCCGTCGATAGAGATATCATTCGTAGCATAGAACTTGCCTGCAATAATCAAGTTATCACCAGGATTTAAAGTGGCAGCGGGATCAACTAAAAAGTTGATGGTTGCGACCTTGAAAAGTGTTGGACCTACGATTGAGCCAGAATCCATCATGCCGCTGAAATTTCGAAGCTCCTTGAAGCTCATGGTGGAAAACGCGTCTTGAGTGGAACTCAGGGATTCGGCTGGTCCGAAGGCCGCTGCAAAGGGTTTAAACTGTTTGGGGCGGACCGAATTTTGCAATTCTGTGAACGCTTCTACACCTGTAGGGGCTTCGAGATTCACGTCCAAATCCAGAAGTGCGTCATCATATCGAACGGAAAAGCGGTAACTGTAAATTGACGTAGTTGGTTCTAGCTGCAAATAAATGTTGGCTGTGAATTGTGTTGTATTTGGGTCAACCGTCGACTGCCTATCGCTAATGTCGGTAACAGAAGAGTTGCCGAAATGGACGAACATCAACACGCCCGCGTTCGCGAACTGAGAAACACCCAAGAAGGCTGTTAAGGCGATCAAAAATAGCTTGGCGTTCATTTCCGCAACTTTCTCTCTGGATTTGGCAGCTAGAACGAGTGTGCTTCTTCTAACCACGGGGCAATTTCAAGTCCATCGGATGAATTTGGCCGATACTATAGCCCGACTGGCGGCCGAACGCCAGGTGTTTGCGGATTTTTTACTGATTTTAGCCATCCGGCTTGTCCAAAGTAACGGTTAAGACGCGATTTTGGATTGGATGGGTTGCATGGGTAATTGTTCGCGGCGAAATTGCGTCGTCGTGACGCAGTCGGCAACGAACGGTTCAGAATCCCAAGAATCCAGGCAGCGGTGGCTCGAAGCCTCCCGCTGCTTGCTTCATTGAACGCAACATCACCCATGACAAGCTACGAGAAAATCGCTGTTAGGGCCTGGGCCTTCACGAGTTCACGTGGCTGATTGAGATGGTTGTATACGATTGTTTCTGGATCAATTCCAAACCCATGGTAGATCGAGGCAAGTAGCTCGATCGGATGAACTGGGTCTTCAAGCGGAGCTGAAGCGGTCTTGTCGCTCTTGCCGTGGACGTAGCCACGTTTCACGCCGGCCCCAGCTACAACTGCGGTGTAGCAATACGGCCAGTGATCCCGTCCGTCGTCCGAATTGCCGTTTCCTGAAGTGCTCACGCCTCGCTGAGGTGATCTGCCGAATTCACCAATGCAAACCACCAGCGTATCTTCGAGCATTCCGCGTTCATCCAAGTCGGTAATCAGTCCGCTCAAACCAGCGTCAAGCATCGGTGCCGAACGATTCTTCATACGCTCGGTCAATCCAACGTGGTGATCCCACGAGTGATTGTCCGAATTCGCAACCTTCGGCCAAATGACTTCGACCACACGTGTGCCGGCTTCCACCAAGCGGCGAGCCAAAAGGCAGCTTTGGCCGAACGTGTTGCGACCATAGCGATCACGAAGTTCATTGGGTTCACTTGACAGGCTAAACGCTTCACGTGCGCGGCCCGAAACGATCAAGTTCAGCGCTTGATCGTAGTAGCTATCCAATTGGAAATTCTTGACTGCGTTGTTGATCTCAGGCATTTGAGCATTAACGAGATCGCGCAGTTTGGCGCGGCGTTCCAAGCGAACGGCAAAGACATCAGGCCGCATCTGCAGATCGTCGATCTTGATGCGCTCCATCTTGGCCATGTCCATGTCATCGCCATCGGGGTACAGCGTATAAGGATCGAACGACTTGCCGAGGAAACCTGCTGTTCCACCCTTGCCGATGACGTTGCTTTCTTGCAGTGGGCGGGGCAACATCACAAATGGCAACATCGGTTCTTCGGTAGGACGAAGACGAATGATGTTTGAGCCAAAGTTCGGAAAGTCCTTGGGGGTTGGCGGTTCGAGTTGTCCCGAGGGGCTGACTTTGTCCGTCGTGTAGCCCGTCATCAACTGATAGATTGCGGCGGTGTGGTTAAACAACCCATTCGGCGTGTAGCTCATCGAACGGATCATCGTGAAGCGATCGTTGATCTGAGCCAGCTTGGGTAAGTTCTCCGTGAACTGAATACCCGGAATCTTGGTCGAGATGTTCTTGAATGAGCTCCTCACGTTGTCGGGCACATTCTCTTTGGGATCCCACAAATCCAAGTGACTGGGCCCACCTTGGAGATAGACCATGATCACGCTTTTGGCTTTGCCCCAGCCTGGTGCTGTGACTTGCTTGCCTTCATTTGCCTGTGCCTTCAGTTGCAACAAGTTGCCAAGCGAAAGTCCCAAAAGACCTGAGCCACCGACGCGGAGCACGTCCCGACGACTTACTCCCAAATGGCTATCGCACAGGTCTTTTCCTGGTGAACCTTGTAGACGTAACATCGGAAGCTCCTAGTGATTGAATAAGAAAGCGGGACTGTTAATCAAAGCCCAGGTCAAGTCCTGAGCCAACGTTAGGCGGCGATTACCGATCTGCTGCTTGCTAGCCTCAAAATCAGTTCGCAATTGTACAAGTTTTGCATCGTCCGGTGTGGCAACTTCCAAGGCGGCGATTTGTGAACGCAGTACCACCAGCGGTTCGTCGGCTGGTACAGGTTGATTAGCGGCAGCCACCGCAGCCTGGGCGTCCAACCACGCTTTATCGCTTACCCTTAGGTACGCGAGCAATGATTTCAGTGATTCTGCGGTCCGCGTTCCTTCGGCAGAAGATGCCGCCGCTGCAAACTCTTCAGGCAACCCCAAATCAATTTCACCCTGGTCGATGGCGAAGGATATTCGGAAGTGGCCCAAACGGTGATCTACCGCATCATGGAATTGATGCAGTACAACGGTAATCAAAGCCCCCGATTCAAAATCGATCGGCTCTTTGGTCGTCAAGGTAGCCCAGTGCGGCATCGCGCTGCGTGGAGACACTGCCCACCCACGATCATTGGTCTTTTGACCATCAAAGGCTTGTTCGATTGCAAACGACTCTTGTGAGAAGTCGGCTTTGCCCGAGGCGAACTTGACAGGTTTAACTGCTTTTTCGTCTGCCTGCGGAGCTGCGGTGACTTCAATTTCGGTAATCACAAAGTTTCCATTGGCAGGCAAGCCAGGCCCATTACCCTTGATGGTCTCATCAGCTAAGGCTTCCAATCGCAGCCCGCGAATATTGCGAAGTGGAGTGCGGAAGGTGAGCGTGTAAGTCCCCTTATCGGCTTTACCGCTCGCTCGAACGGAACGATCGGGCAGGGTCACAAGTGTTGCTCCGTTGCTGGCCGTGGCAGTCAATGGTGCAACGGGGAACCAGCTCACTTTACTCGTCTTTTCTGTTAACCACTTGTTCGCGATGCTTACCCCTGCTTCATCGACTTTCTTCAGCCCTTCCTCGGCGGCAGCAATTTTCTGCAAGCGCTCGGCTTCCAGTCTTTGACGCTCCGGTGCAATGGCTTGTTCTCGTGCTGTAGCGGCTTGTTTGGTCTCATCGAGCTTCTTGAGTCGAACTGCCTCTAGCTTGGCTCGCTCTTCAACCCACCAAGCTTCGCGTTCCTTCAAGCGACGTTCCATCTCTGCATGGTCGGCGACGATTAGCTCCGCGTTTTCCAAGATCTGCTTGACCTCTTCGGGCTCGGCAGGGCGGTTCAGAACTCGCAAATAGATCTCGCGAACCATATCTGCTTCGCTCATTTCAGTTAACGCCAATGTTGGCAACGCACACTTGGGATCGCTAATCGCTTTGCCAACAGTCGGGCCGCTGACCAAAGCCATCACTGGGCCGAGTTGCAGTTCGCCGGAGCGCTCGCATTCACAGGCGCTTTCACGGACCGGTCGGCCAAGATTGTTCAAGAATCCGTCAGCCAACTGAACCGCCACGTCGGGCAGAGCTGCAGCCCGAGTTCCAGGTGCGACGCCGGGAATATCCGACAAGGATCCGGTGACTTGATAGACGGCATCGTATAGCACTTCGGCTGGTAGACGACGAGCGGTCGCATGCGAGTAATTCAACGTATCGTCTGCATTCCATTTCGTTGTGGCTACAGATAGCTGGTAGGTCCGCGAATTACAAATCAGTCGAATCACGTGCTCGGTATCGAAACCAGAGCGAATAAATTCGTTGGTCAGATGTTCGAGCAATTCTGGATTTGTCGGTGGGTTGCCGGCTCGAATGTCGTCCAAGGGGGACATCAACCCGGCACCCGTCAGGTAACCCCACAGCCGATTTACATAGCTGCGAGCAAAGTAGTTGTTGTTGGGAGAGGTCAGCCATGCGGCCAGTTTTTCCCGCCGCGTTTTGGCTTGGTCACCATTGTTCTCACATTCGAAGGGGAACTTGGGAGCAACTTGTTTGTTGGTGCGTGCATGAGTGATCTCACCGTCCGGCTTATCGTAAACTTCTTCATACAAAGGTCGAGCTTGATCGACAGCCGAACCGCCAATCGTAGCGTCCCCGCCCGCAGGGTCCTTCTTCAAACCGGTTTGCGCGAAGAAAGCCGCGAGTTCATAATACTGATCTTGGGTCCAACGCTCGAACGGATGGTCGTGACATTTGTTGCAATTGAAGCGCACTGCCAAGAACAGGTGCGTGGTGTTCTCCATGATCAGATCTGGATCTCGCAAAATCTTGTAATACGAGGCTGCCGGATTGTCTTTGTTGGAACCGGTGGCGGTCAAAATGTCGCGAGCGAATTTATCGTATGGACGATTCTCGGCAATCGCAGTACGAATCCATTCGCGGAAGGCTTTGGCCCCTTCGGCTCCAATAAACTTCGAATTCACTTGCAACAGATCAGCCCATTTATTGGTCCAGTGGTCCACATAATCCGGGTTGCCGATCAGCGCGTCGATCTTCTCGCGACGCTTGAGTCTTGATGGGCGGTTGTCAGCCAAGAATTCTTTCAGCTCATTGATGGTCGGAGGCAAACCGGTCAAATCCAGACGCACGCGCCGCAGGAACTCCGCATCGTTGCAGGGTTCGGAAGGCTGGATCTTCATGCGCTGCCATTTGTTGGCAACCAATTGATCGATGGTGCTGAAACTCTCAGGTTCTGTCCAAGCGAAACCTTCTCGATTGCCCATGACGGTTAGAGTAGCGGCCGCGTAAGAGCCTTCATAACGCGCTAGGACTGGAGCTTCGCCGCGTCGGATGGCCTGAGCCAAACCGCCGCTGAAGCTTTTGCAAACTTCTGCATTGCCACTTTCGATGAAAGCTTCTTGCGTTACGTCGCGGCTGGAGCCATCGCCATAATGGGCCACAACCCGGAACTGCTGCCAAGCGTTTTCGAGTTCAATCACGGGCTTGCTGGGGAGCAGTTCAATGCTTGTCACTTTCTTCGATTCGAGGTTCAGTTTGGCACCTTCGGCAATCCACTGGCGAAGCGTGTTGTAATGCACGCTGTCGGTAGACATCAGTACGCCACCTTCATGCGGCACGGCCCCGATGGGCTTCAGTAGCATCAAGCTTGAGTCGGCGGCCGCGGTATTCAAACGGCGTTGGCACAGGTCATCACTGAGCGCGCGAATGTCTTCCAGAGGATCGTAGCCGCGCAGCGACAGTTTGAAGCCGTTCTTACCCTTCTGTGCCCCGTGGCAGGTACCCGAGTTGCAACCCAATCGCGAAATAATTGGGTTTACGTCGCGAACAAAGTCAATCGGTTCGGCTTCGGGGAACGTGCTTTCCACCGCTACCGTCTTCTGCTGGCCAGCGAACGAAACATCCACTGCTGAAGCGCCAGTCGCTTTGGGACGTAGCAATCCAAGCGAAGAGACGCTCGTTGCAGGGGACGATTTAAACTGGGCTAAACGAGTCACATCACATCGCTGGCCGCTCGCGTAAACTGCCGTAACAACTAGTTGAGCGTAGTCGCGTTGACTGGCCAGTTTAATTTGAGCTGGCATCACTTCGATTTCCAGCAGTTTGTCAGCGGGCAACAGTTCCTTTTCTTTGGCCGGATCTGGGATTGCCGCCGATGGGGCAGGCAAGCCGTGCGCTGATTTGAGCGCCATGACGTCAGCCTGCGACTCACTTGTGGTGGTGGCAATCTCAATGGGTGAGAATGTAGCTTCGATCGCTTGGGTGTCCTGATTCAGCAGACGCACCATGCCGTCGCTACCTGCCATAGCCAGCATGTTAGTCGTGGGTTGGAAGGCAACTGCGTATAGGCTGACACCGGGCAAATCGATGGCAACGGTCGCTTCCGAAGTCTTGCTATTGTGCTCTTGAACCAATTTCTTTTCTGGATCAGTGCGTTCTGCGGCGGGTTTAGCCAAGGCCGCCTTTACATCGTCAGCGATCGGTCCAGCAAAATCGTAGGGATAAACGCGGATCATGCTGGCCCCGTCCAAAGTGCTTACGGCGGCGAACCGCGAGCCATCCTTGTTGACAGAAACCGAGAAGATACGGCCATTCATGGCTGGGAATTTCCGAATCAGGTTTGCATCGTCGCCGATCACCCGCGCGGTCTCACGGAAGATGCGGTAGATCTTGGGAGTTCCATCCGCACCAGCCACCACAAATTCATCGCGCGCTGGGTGGATAGCCAGCGCATTGATACCACCGCGGAGAGCACCGGGGGTAATTGAAGTCACGTTGTCGATGAAACGTTCGGTTGCAACTTCGGTCAACTTGACTGTCATGTCACGGCCGGCTGACAACAGATGCGTTCCGCTTGGGTTGAACACGCAAGCTCGGATCCAATCTTCGTGAGCTCCCTGATGCAGTTTTTGTTCGCCCGTGGTGGAGTCGATCGCGCGGACTGTTTTATCTGCGCATCCAAAAGCGATCAGTTTTCCGTCAGGTGAAAAAACTCCGCCGTAGACGTCGTCAAAAGTGACTTGACGGCTGAGGAGCAGATTGCCATGAGCAACATCCCAAACCTGCACTTCACCCATGCGACCGGGCGAACCACCTGTAACAGCCAAGCGAGCCGAATCGGGCGAGAAGTTCAACGACTCGATTCGTTCGCTTAGACCCACCAAACGCTTAGCCAGTTTCCAAGTCTGGGTATCGATCAAAAAGACTTCATGAAAGCCGCTGGTCGCAAGCCACTTTCCATCAGGTGAAAAAGCCACTGCAGTAACTACTGGCAAACGATTGTAGGTTGGTGGGTTGTCTGCGGTAAACTGAGTCGCCGAGCTAGGTGGTCGGTCGTCGACGGCGCCTTCAGCAATCCAACGTTTCACGAGTTCGATGTCGGCATCGCTGAGCGGTGCTGCCTTCTTGGGCATCGCCGCTTTTCCGTCCACCTTTTCAATTTGTTTTAGCAGATGACTAGCTTCAGGCTTGCCGGGCACAATGGCTGCATCGCCAGTTTCGCCGCCGGTAAGCATTTTGGCAAAATCTGTCATCACATACTCGCCGTGCGGAATTGCAGGTTGGTGACAACCTTGGCAATTGGCGCGGAAGAGTGGTTCGATCTCTCTCGCATAGCTTACTTTGCGAGTCTCAACGGCGGCATCATCCGCAAATGAACGACTCACCGAGGAAGTAGCGAACAAAGCAACAGCGACTGCTACGAAGTGAAAACGCATAGATTTCTGTCCATGAGACTCAGTTCCATTTGCAGCGTGCGATTTGCAACTTGATTGCAGGCAGGAAACTGAATAGGTCTTTGAGGCGGGAATCGGCAACCTACGGCTGGCGGAAGGTGGGCAAGCCAACCAATTATCGTAACTTCTCGGACAGGTAAAAATCAACTACCAAATGCCCATTCCGCAGTGCTGAAGCAAGATAAGTTAATTTAGGTCAATAAAGAACGACCGGAGTGCGCGGCAAGTCCCCCTTAAGCTCAAGCGGTTCCCATGGAAGGGTTCTAGTGGGTCGCAGTCCGCCGGATGCGACCTCGTATGGTTTAGATTCGCGAGTGTTGGCGGAGCAATGCTGGTAAGTCGTGGGCCTGGGACGGGGGCGGTCAGAAGGTGGCTGGCACCATCTACCTCTGCAATGCCAGCATCGCTTAGCTCGGAAGGTGGCTGGCACCTTGCGCGCCTTGGCTGGCTGGTGGGTCGCAGTCTGCCGAATGCGACCTCGTGTGGTTTGGGTTGGCGAGTGTGGTGTAGCAATGCTGGTAAGTCGGGCGTGGAACGAACGGGGCGGGCAGAAGGTGGCTGGCACCATATTACTCTGCAATGCGAGCATGCTTAGCTCGGAAGGTGGCTGGCACCTTGCGCGCCCTCGCTGGCTGGTGGGTCGCCGTCTGCCGGACGCGACCTCGTGGGGTTTGGATTGACGAGTGTTGGTGAAGCAATGCTGGTAAGTCGGGCGTGGGACGGGGCGGGCAGAAGGTGGCTGGCACCATCCGACTTTGCAATGCCAGCATCGCCTCGATCGGAAGGTGGCTGGCACCATCCGACTATCCGATCCGACTATCCGACTCCGGATACGAAAAAACCAATCCGCTCAAACATCGGTACGTCTGCGTACTGGTCTCTGCGTGGCTGGTTGGCTAGGTGTGGCTGGGGCAGACTTTTGCGGTGCAGGAGTTGGTTTGCTGCGACGAAACCAGCCATGGGGCGCGGGGATTGCAGCCGCCTCCTCCGCTGACTCGCTAACCTCGTCTTCAGCTTCCTCTTCTTCGGCATGGTTCGCTGCAGCAGCGAGCCGAATGGTTGATGGCCGCAGGTTAGATTTCGCGACTGGAGTTGGGTTGGCCGATCGTTGAAAGTTATCGCTGATATCTCCCAAGTATTCTTTACGAACATCGGGATGTTGCATGATTTGATCCGGGGTTCCTTCGCAGAGCACTGTTCCCTTGCTAATCACGTAACAGCGATCGACGGACTGTAGGATCTCGCGAGCCGCGTGGTCGGTAATCAAAATTGCGATGCCGCGCTCACGCAGTTTGACAATGATCTCCTGAATACTCTGTACAGTGACGGGGTCGATACCTGCAAATGGCTCGTCCAGCATCACTATTTGCGGATCAGTGACCAAACAGCGCGCAATCTCGAGTCGTCTACGTTCACCGCCCGACAGTCGCCCTGCTTTCGAGCGACGAATGTGCGTGATGTCGAAGTCTTCGAGCAGTTCTTCGGTCCGTTTTCGACGCTCGCGGTAAGAAACTCCGAGCAACTCAAAGATCGCGAGAATGTTTTGCTCGACAGTCAGCTTGCGAAATACGCTGGACTCTTGAGCCAAGTAGCCCATGCGTCCTTCGCTTGCTCGGCGAAACATAGGCCACTCAGTTACTTCTTGCTCACCCAAAAAGACTTGACCTCGATCGGGTTTGACAATGCCGCAAGTCATCTTGAAGCTCGTCGATTTACCGGCTCCGTTGGGACCTAGTAGACCGACGATTTCCGATTCATGGACACAAAAGTTAACGCCATCGACGACTTTGCGACGCCCATACTTTTTTTCCAGCCCACGAACTTCGAGCACATTCACCATTTGAAGTCATCCATGACAAAGGTTCTTTAGCGAATCATCCCCATTCGCGAAAAGTTCGGGAAGAACGGGATCGGACGGTTCCAGTAGTGTGGCCAGAATACCAGCAGAGCTTTGCCAAGCATAAACCGTTGCTCGACGTAGTTGTGGTCACCACGTTCATCGCCCCAAGCTCGTGCATCGGCGCTTTGAGCACTATTGTCGCCCATCGGAAAATAGTGATCATCGGCTAACGAGTACTTACGTTCATTTCGCAAGCTGAACAAACTGGTTTCCGACCAGATTTCGGGGCGTTCGTAAGTGCTTGCGATTTCAGTGTCGTCAATTCTCGCCGGATAATCCCGGTAGTTGTTGCCTTGTATAGCGATGTAGTAAATGTCGCGCCAAACCTTGGCTCTTTCGACCTTCATCGCTAGCCCAGTTCCACCGATCGCAACCGGCGCAGCGTCTAGTGGATTGTTGGGCGTCCAATAGGGGCGACGTTGTTTGTCACTGCGTATTGATTCAAAGTTGAAACTTGCGGGAGTGTCGAAGGGTACAACTTTACCATTGGCCCACACAATGATTTGGTCATCGAAGTTCGCGATCTCCAAGCGATGGCGACCTGCTCCGCGAATTGAAGTTTGCCCAGCTAGTTTCGTAGCTGTTGCGGATCCATTGCCGGTGAAAATGGCGGCCGGTTGACCTCCATCCAAGGCTTGTAAAGTTGCCGTACCGGTTGCCACATCGATATCGCAACGGAACTCGATGCCGCACTCGACCAACATGACACTGAGCGTCCCAGTGTTGCTGGCGACATTCACATCAAAGTCACCCGCTAAATCCCCGACCCATTGCTCACTATCATTCTGCGGGGGATCGGACGGATTGAGTTTTAGGTAGGGGCGATTGTCGCCCTGAAACTCGCGGTGCACCTTCCCATTGGCATCGTACACATTACTACGCCGGACGTGATAGGACGTGTTGTAAGCCTGATAGTCGGTAATCAAACGACTGCTCAGGGGATCAATCTTGGGGATTTGCTTTTGCGAGTCGAACTCTCTCCACTGATCGGAGGTTAAAAACTTGTGGTAGTACCGCAACCATTCAGTCGATTCGCTGGGCTTCAGCTCAGCTGACCATTGTTTGGAATCCTGAGTGACCTGCCAGTTCGGTGTAGTGGCTTGTTCTCCTGGAGCAGGTTGCCAAAGGCTTGGCCAGCCCGCTTCAATCAACTCAGCAGGCTGATACTTTGTGTCGGCAACGGCTTGCCGCATAGCCCGAATCTTGTGGGGTGGCTTGCGAGCAATCGTCCAGGGATCGGTGTCGTTGTTGCGAACGTAGACATCACCACCTTTGACCAGTAATTTCTCGCCCGGCAATCCCACCAGTCGCTTGATGTAGTTCATCCGTGCATTCAATGGATACTTGAAAACGATCACATCCCAACGCTCGGGGTTGTGCAACACGTAGTCAAATTTGCTAACTAGAATGCGGTCCCCAGAAAAGGAAGCGTGATTGGCATTGTTCGCCAAATCGTATGCGTTGATGCCTCTACACGTTGGGCAGGTACTGGCGATCACCAATGACTCTGTTCGTGCTCCGGTATTCGAATCGAACTCGTTGCTCGCCGAAGCTTGATACTGTTTGCCGCAGTGATCGCAGACCGTGTCTTTGTGAGCCCCCATTAAGGTCGGCGCCATGGAGCCCGTCGGAATCACAAACGCCTCTGCCACGAAGGCTCGGAATAAAAAAGCCAAGATAAATGCGACAACGATCGATTCCACAGTTTCTCGAATGCTCTGAACCTCTTCTTGGTTCGATTCAGAGGCATTTTTCTTTTTGGCAGAGCTAGCAGCAGTGTTCATCAGCGGCTCGAAAGGAAATTTGTAGGACGAATTCGGTCTTTTGCCGTAGGAATCGGCCTGAGTATAGCAATCTAGGTCCCAAGCTAGAATGCGAACCACGGCTCTTTTGCAGCCTATTTGTTCGCTTCTGCACAGCTTTTATTGGCAAAACACACGTGAAAGCTAGCGAACCACTCTAGTGGATTGTCATAGCTTAATTTTAGGGTTCGTAATATCAGCCGGAACGCGCTAGCGTCCGGTTTTCGCCGCGGAAACCGGTGCTAGCGCACTGCGGCTAATCCTAATTTTTAAGTTTGACGCTCCACTAGATTGGCACTTCCACATTCGGTTGATTTGCGATCGTTTGCTGCCGACTCCGCGGACGATATCCGCCGAGCCCGATTCGCTCGCGGCGAGCGTTTCGACTTCGCTGCGGTGAATGAGCGGCAAATCGCCGGGGATCGTGTACTTCAGTGAAGCGGTCGCGCAGCCCCAACGCAAGGCGTCCGAGATACTTCCTCGCTCGAGAAATCTCGCCAAATAGCCAGCCGCAAAAGCGTCACCGCTGCCCAGTCGCTCTACTTCGGTGGTGGGAAAGGCGGCTTGGCGATAGATTTCTCCATGACGATCGATGGCGTTGGCACCTCCGGCTCCAAGCGTCATGACAAAGGTGCAATGCGGAGCGTGACGCAATAGATTCTGCAGCACCGACTCGTTCGTCGTTTCTTCAAGGCCGAAGACGGTGCGAGCATCGCGGAGTGGTAAGAAGACAATGTCAGCCAGTTTCATAAACTCCACACAACTTGCATGCGCCGCTTCGGGCCGCCAGAGTTTTGCCCGGTAGTTCACATCGAAGCTCACGAGCATCCCGGCCGCTTTGGCAATTTCTGCAGCCATCTGCGCGGTCGCAGCAGCGGTCTGCGAAATTCCCAGCGTAATGCCGCTTGTATGGAACAACTTGGCGTGGCTGGAGGAAAACAAATGTGTCGGCAATTCAGTCGGTTGCATGTTGCTCATCGCTGAATCGCGGCGATCGTAGAGCACCTGCGATCCCCGCGGTGGCTTGCCTCGCTCAAGATAGTATGTGCCCAGACGATCCCCTTCGGACCAGACCACGTGTGAAACATCCACACCGTATCGTCCAATGGTGGATGCCACCAAGTGGCCTAGGGCCGTATTGGGCAATCGCGATAGCCAGGCTGTCCGGCACCCAAGTCGAGCCAAACCCACCGCCGTGTTGGATTCACTGCCACCGATATGCAGTTCAAGCGTTGTAGCTTGTTCAAGCCGATCGAAACCAGGCGGCGTTAAACGCAACATCGTTTCGCCCAGCGTTATTACATCCAGCGTATTCATATCTAGCTTCATCGTTCGGCCCCAGTTGCGTTTGCGCAGTCCGCGTACATCTTGGCTGCTGCTGCGAGACGAGCCCAATCTTGGTTCGCAACGGCTTGGGCGTCGATGATATTACCGCCGATTCCGACCGCGGCAGCGCCAGCTGAAAAATAGGCTGGCATGTTGTTCAGGTCGATTCCACCGGTCGGCATCAACTTGAGATAGGGCATCGGAGCCAGCACGTCTTTGATATAGCTAGGTCCAAGATTTCGTGCTGGAAAGACTTTGACAAAGGTCGCGCCCGCATCCCAAGCAGTGGCAATCTCGGTTGGCGTAAAAGCCCCAGGCATGATCGGAATGTTGGCCGATCGACAGCGCGCGATCACCGTAGTGTTGGTGATCGGAGTCACGATGAACTGAGCCCCGCAATCGAGGGCTTGTTCTGCTTCGGTGAGATTTCGAACTGAACCTAAACCAATCGCAGCCTCTTCGGAATCAAACACAGAGAGCTGCTTTCGAACGGTTCGGATTGCATCCAGGGCAGCCGGATTCGACAGCGTGTACTCTTGCAAGTAAACTCCGCCGTCAAGCAGGGCCTGAGAAATCTCAGCGGCATGTGTTAGATCGTCCAGCCGAATGATCGCTACCAAGCGGTATCGGCTGACTAGTTTTTTGATTTTCTCGTAATTGTCCATAGCTCATTCATGTGGGGGAACGGTGAACTATGAAGGTACCCTCGGGCATGCCAAGACGCTAGCAGGCTGTTGAATAGTAACCCGAAGCATCAGTTTTGAAATTGAGCTATTTTCAGGATTTCGGACCCTAGGTCCAACAATTAACTTAGCCCAGCCCAAAGGGCTGGGAGATCCGCGTTTGAGGTTGCAAGGGCTGAACGCAGCTGGGCAATGCAAATGAACAGGGCTTTGCCCTAACGCAAATGAGCAGGGCTTTGCCCTAACGCACATGAACGGGTGAATTAAAAAAGGTCCCGTGCTGACGCTTTGCCTTACCGATGTTGCGGCTATTCACGCCATCCAGTGACCCATGCGATTCCCTTATCGTTGACTTTGGCAACAAAAAATGAAGAGTCATTACCCCAAGCCCATGACTTATCCTTCTGCGCGTTGATCCGCATCGGTTCGGGCATTCGAGAGATAACCTCCTCAAGTTGCTTAGCTTGCGCTGCGGTGGGAGTATGTGGCTCACCAAGTTGTCTTTTGATTTCTTCGAGCGAAACACCGGACTTGATTTCTTTGGCGACAGCCGGAACGGGTGCATACTCCTTCGCGCATCCGGCCAACATGAACGAAAAACCTATTAGCCAAGCGAGCCATGGCATGGCTCGTGGCGTCAGAGAACATCGATTGAGCATATCTTTTTCAAACTCCCTACTTGTTCTGACATAGTTAATTATTAAGCACTCGATATAAGAGTCGACTTTCGTGCAGCGAGGAATGACTTGTTGAAGTCCATCACTTGGAATCAACCAAACCTTGCATGGTGAAGTTGGATGTCATCAGTGCATCGCTTTGCGCGCCTGGACCTTTGTTTTCAATCGAAGGCTTCTGCAGCATTTTAGGAAACTTGGCGTTCTCGAAAACGCCCAAGTTGGGAGTCTTGCCGAGTTCGTTCAGCTTGTCTTGGATGGACTCGCCACGCCCTGTTGAAATCATGCCGGGCACATTGCTTCCACCAGCGCTCCACAAGTCTTTGCCTTGCCACGTTATCTTAACTGTCGACTGATACACGTTGGCGATGTAAGAACCTGAGGCGATGTAGGACACGGCCTCTTGCTTTGGTCCACTTACCGAGGCTTCGATCACGATGGGCGCGTTCGCGACAACTTTATAACCTGATGCGGTGGCAGCTTTAGACAACATCTGCGCGACTTGACCTGCCCACTGCCCAGCTCCTGCCGCATTGACCGCAACCTGCACACCGGGGTGAACCAAGAAAACGCTGGGATCTTTTTCGGCTTGAGCTAAGATCTTTTCAGCGGCGGGATGTGGCATTTTCGCAGGCACGACTAACCCTCCATCTCCGCCTTGCATCCCAATGAAGCACATCCCACCCACAGAAGTGATCCGCGTGGCACTGCGATAATCGCAGACCTTGATTTGCGAAGGGATATGTACGAGTAAGTGGTTATCGAGCAATGCATAGTCGTCGTGGGGGTAGCTGAGCGCGTTGGGCGCAATAGGGCCACCGGTAAAGCCGACTTGGTGCACCCAATTTCCGCTGGTCAGATCAAGCACCCGTATTTCGCTCATGAAGGCATACAGCAGCTTTGTGCCGCCGGGGCTCCAGCGAATGCGTGGCCAACCAATGTGCGGTTTGTCTTCCAGAAAAGTGCTCGCCTTGACGGTCCCTGTTTGCGGGTCCACGATCATGATCGCATGCCCGTCGGCTATCGCCAGCAGACTGCGATCGGTGGACGCGTCTATCGCAAAGTTATCAGATAGCTTGGCGTGCCAGTAAGGCTTTCGCGTTACCACATCGATGCATGCCAAGTGCCCATTGCCACTGACCATAATCAGCTTGTTATTCGGAATGGCGACCGCATAGGCTAGATTGCCATTGGTTCGTTTACCCCAACTTTCCGCCTCGTCAGGAAATGGTATCCACGTTTTGGATTGGATTATCTTCTTGCCATTCACTCGCCACAGCTGGATTTGGTCCGAAGTTTCAAAGCCCTTGCGATCATCGCTAGTACCATACATCAGTACTGTGCTGCCATCGTTCAGCAAGCACATTGGGCACATGTCGGCTTCAACGGGGGCGGTGTGAATGGTCTTGCCTGAAACAAGGTCGATGAGCGCAAGACGACTTTGTGGCTTAGGCAAACTGAAGCTGACGGTGTAGCCCACTACGGCACGTTGGGCGATCGGGTTGACTTCCAGGCGACGAATGTCCTCATGAAAGTTGTTCTTCTTGTTCAGCGTGGCCCGTTTGGCTGTAAAGCCTAGTTCCGATTGTTTGGGTAACTCCAATTTCCACTCGCCATCAAAGCTGCGATCAAGCTCTTCGACATCCTCCCAGTCGATCTTTAGTGGGCTGTTCCAGCCGCTCGCGCCTCCATTTGAGCTTTCCGCTGCAGTTGATTCTCCCGCAGACTTACCGGACGGCATCTTGGTGTCATCGCCTTCGACTTCTTGAAACGGATTATCGCCCCCCTTTACCAACTCTTGATCCGCAGGGCTTAGTCTAGCCACCGGAATTTTGATGGTTTTTCCTTGAGGAGTTTTCAGATAGACATTGCCCTCCTTCAATTCGACAAAGGTGGCCGTAATCTTGTGGCCACCAGTCGAATCGCTCCATTCGCGAGGTTCCGATAACTGTGCGAGGGCAAAACTGGATGGCAGTCCAAGCAAAATTGAAACGAAAAAGTACATGTATCTATTCATTTGGCGAAACCTCTTGGAATGGGTTTTCAGTAGCGGATGAGCTTTCAGTAGTGGGTGAAACCAATTTGGCCGCTTCGAGAACGACAACCTCTTGGAACGGGTTCTTATTGAGGATGACTTGCGACAATTCTCTTATCCCAGAGTCGGGATTTTCAGCTAGTTTTTGCACCAGCGGAATAGATTCTGGTGGAATGTCTTCGACGGGTAAGTAGGCGAGTCGCCTTAGCCAATAATGGATTTTCTCGCCCTTCGCGAAGTTGGAGAGCATCGCGCGGCGGTCGAGCTCGTCTAACGCACCGAATCGAAGCGATTGATCGGTTGTTTTTTCGGGATGTGTGACTGGTTTTGCATTGAATTTGGTCTCTAGTTTTTGAGGATCGGCCGAGACACTCGCGAGTTTCTGAATCGCTGGGCCGACAAAAAACAAACTGAGAACTACAGCTGCGATTGTAACTGGCATCGCTACAGACTTGGGCACTCGCAGAGGCCAACGGAGGCTTGATTTTCGAGTTGGTAGAGCAACGAGTTCATCCGGAAGCGGCTCATTGGGTGAGCGATGATGCGCAAAGCATTTCTTCAGAAGTTCGACAACTTCGTCCGCACTCGACCAGCGCTTATTTGGATCTTTGGCCAACAAGCGATGTATCAAACGCTGCAGGTAGTGTGGTACTTGCAACTCTGACAACGCACCTGGTTCACTATGGACCAGCTTCGAGAGCGTTTCGTAGTTGCTGCTCCCACGAAAGGGATATTGAGCGGTGCACAACCAATACAGCACGCTTCCAAAGCTGAACAAGTCCGAACGGACGTCGATCGGTTTGCCCAATGCTTGTTCGGGCGACATGAAAAATGGAGTGCCGGCCAGTGCGTCTGAATGCGTGATCGCCAAGTCACCATCGACGCGTGCGAGCCCAAAGTCCGAGAGCAAAACGTGTTTCAGTCCATCTTGCAGTAATATGTTCGAGGGTTTTAAGTCGCGGTGCACGATCCCTTCGGCATGCAAAGCGGCCAGCGCGCCGGCGATCTGCAGTCCCGTCGATAGCACTTCTTCGGTCGTAAGCCGTTGTTTCAACGCAAATTGCTGTAGTGTTCCACCTTCGATCAGCGGCATCACGATCAACGGAACTTCGCGCCACGCCTCCAAGCCGAAAACGGAAACAATGTTCGGGTGCCGAAGCACCGCGGCGGCTCGCGCCTCGCGGGCCAAACGCAGTCTCGCATCAGCATGTGTGGTCACGTGATGTGGCAGCGTCTTGATGGCAACCAAGCGATCCAACTCTGTGTCGAGCGCTTTGAGCACCAGCCCCATGCCACCTTGGCCTACTACGCCAAGCACTTCGTACTTGCCAATCCGCCCTAGTGAGTTCTCGCGAATGCTGGGATCCAACCAACGCTGCAACATCTGTGTCTGACTGAGGGCTGACTCGGTCGGTGTGTCGCCAAGCAACATTCCTGACGTATCCAGTCCACCTGGCAAAGACACTAAGGCAGCCAAACTCAAGTCGGTCAACGGCTTCGACGGGCTGGCTGGCTGCGGAGCATCGAGGGCTTCGGTCGCTGCCTTCCAAAAGTTTGCGTCAGCCGCCAGCATCTCAATTGTCGTGCGGCAAGCTACGCAGCCACTCAAGTGGTCCTCGAGCACTGCCTGCTCCGCAGGCGATAAAGTCGACTCCAAGTACCTACCCAACAGGCTTTTGTCGCAAGGAAGTCCAAGATTTGGAGGAGAAATTGGCATCGAAAATGTCTGCGAAACGAATTCACTGGGAAGGTGGACGCTGTTTTATACACAGCCTCAAATTGTACCTGACACGTATTTTGATCACTGAAATAAAGCTAGGGAACGAGCGTAGCGGAGCCTTTAGGGTGGAAGCTAGCACGAAGTGTAAAAAAATCTTAATTTTTGTGACGCCGATTGGGACATTTGAACGCTAACATCGTAAAGTAGGTAACTGAGCTGCGTTGCGCTCGTAGCTCCTCCTCGCAATTCCCGGGCGACGCCTCGCCGACCCATCTCTTCCAATAGGGCGACAAATGCACCAACACCGACTGTGTTCGTCTGTTCGTATTTGCTTGTTGCAGACTGTGTTGTCTGTTTCGGTGCTAATCACCGCTGGCCGACCTTCGCTGAGCCAAGCCCCTGAGGCGAACACGCCACCGCCGAAGACTGAGATGGAAATCAAGATGGATCCCATCATCGCTCAGGCGCGGCAAGAAGTAGCCGCTGGCCGCTGGGATGCTGCCATCGCGACGTGCAAAAAAGCTATCGAAATGGAGCCAAAGTTTGCGGCCTCTTATTTGGTCAGTGGTATCGCTAAAGACGGCAAAGGGGAATTCGATGAAGCGATGAAGGATCTGGATTTAGCGCTCGCCCAAACCCCTCGCGACTCCGCCGCCATCTCTGCTCGGGCGGATACGTTCTATCAGAAGGCGTCAATGTTCTACCGTCGCGGCGAGTTCCTGAAGACGATCGATAATGCCTACTTCGCAACGCTCGAAAAGAGTAATCACGTCGGAGCGCATTGCATCCGCGCCCTCGCTTACCTTGAACGTCAAGAGTTTGATAAGGCCATCAACAGCGCCAACCGGGCGATTAATGGCGATGCCAACCACGCTGAAGCCTATAGTATCCGCGGTGTCGCATACGCATCCAAAAAGAACCTCGACCAAGCCATCAAGGATCACGAAAAAGCGGCCAGCATGGGGGCCAAAGATCCCGCAATCCTCGAACGCCGCGCCGCAGCCCTGTTAGCCAAAGGTGACTTCAAAGGTGCCGCTCAAGATATCGAGAACGCGTTGCGAATGAAGCCCGACTTTGTTGAAGCGCTTTGTGACCGGGCTTATCTCTACTCGCTTATGAAGGAACCAGCCAAGGCCCAAGCCGATTTGGAGGCTGCGATCAAATTCAATCCTAAGTTCGAGCGAGCCCATTTGTTACTAGGTTCGACCTACTTGAACTCCGAAAAGTTCGCTAAAGCTCTCGCTTGCTTTGATACCGCTATCTCGCTCAGGGAATCCGACGCCGTTGCCTACTGCTCACGCGGCTACGCGCAGCAGGGCCTCGATAAACACGACTTAGCCGTGCAGGATTTTACCAAGGCGATCGAGTTGGATGAAAAACTGGTGGCTGCTTATCAGGGCCGCAGCAAGAGTTACCAGAAGTTAAAAAAGTCCGACGAATCACGAGCCGACTTGGCAATGGTCCGCAAGTTAACTCCTGAAACGGAAAAGAAAAAAGAGAAGGACAAGAAGAAAGAAGAAGCTAAGAAAGAGGATGAACCCAAGTTTGTTTATCGCAGCAAACCTGTTTCTCCAGCCAAACTTGCTCACATCAAAGAAGCCGCCACCAAAATTGATACCTTGGTTGCCGCCAACTACAAAAAGTTCAATGTTCAACCCAATCCCAAAACCACCGATGAACAATTTGTTCGCCGTATCTACCTGGATATCACCGGGACGATTCCCTCGTTTTCGCAAACTGCTTTGTTCCTCAGTTCAAAAGACCCCGACAAACGCTCGAAGTTGATCGACCAGCTACTCGGCTCGGATGGATATGCCAGTCACTTCTTCAATTACTGGGCAGATGTCCTGAGATACACCGATAACTTGAATGGAAACGTCAAAGGCGACCACTACCGTCAGTGGATCAAGCAATCTCTGGCTGAAAACAAACCTTGGAATCGTATGGTTTATGAGATGCTCACGGCGGATGGATTGATTTGGAAGAATCCTGCGACCGGATACCTGCAGCGCGACGCCAACATGCCGCTGGACAACATGAATAACACGATCCGGATCTTCCTCGGTACGCGGATTGGCTGCGCTCAATGTCACAACCATCCCTTCGATCGCTGGACACAAAAAGAGTTCTATCAGATGGCCGCATTCACCATCGGTACCAAAGGTCAAGCTGGAGCGACCGACACTCGTTTTTGGAAAGACAACCCGAACGAACGGCTGCGTGAAGATTTCTACGCGATTGAACAAGAGGAAGAAGACCGCCGCAACAGTTACTATCGCTTTGAGCGAATGCTGACTTACAACCAGATGATCGTTAACGATCAGTTGGATCGTAAGATTACGCTTCCCAAAGACTACGCCTACTCGGACGGCAAACCCAATGAAGTTGTAGAACCGAAAGTTTTGTTTGGAAAACCTGTTTCGCTCGGCAAAAATGAATCGCCGCGCCAAGGCTTCGCGCGGTGGGTCGTCCAAAAAGACAATCCACGATTCGCGTTGACGCTTGCTAATCGCTTATGGAAGCAGTGCTTTGGAATCGGGCAGATCGAGCCGGTGGATGACATGATGGATTCGACGGTTGCCGAGAATCCCGAATTGATGACGTTTCTTGAAACCGAAATGAAAACGCTGGGATTCGATATGAAAGAATTCCTGCGGATGATCTACCACACCGAAACATATCAACGCCAAGCCTGTTACGAAGAGTTACAAACCGGCCAACCTTATCACTTCCCTGGTCCAGTGCTACGCCGCATGACCGCCGAACAAGTTTGGGATTCGTTCGTTACCTTGGCATCACCGACACCGTTTGAATACCGCGAGATGCCGGCCGAATTGGTGACCACCAACATGAATGTGGACTTGAACTCTACCACTGCTGAGGAAGTTCTCGAAGCTGAACGCGCGATGAATCAAGCCGAAGCGAACAGATCCAAGCGTCAACAAAAGTACCTTTACAAAGGTGTCTTGATCGCACGTGCATCCGAACTGCCATCGCCTGTGCCGCCGAACCACTTCTTGCGAGTCTTTGGACAATCCGACCGTGAATTGATTTCGGCTTCCTCCACCACCGGCTCGGTGCCTCAAGTCTTGTTTATGTTCAACGGTCCAATCACCCACATGCTGTTGGAAAAGGACTCGACTATCTATGGCAACATCGCCAAACGCGATGATGTGGTGAATGGAGTCAAGGCGATGTTCATGACGATCCTTAACCGAGTTCCGACACCCGAAGAATCGCAAATAGCCGTCGAAGAAGTCAAACGCGCCGGTGTGGCGGGCTATGGCAATGTCGTCTGGTCTCTCGTCAATACACGTGAATTTTTGTTCGTGCAATGAGTGTTGTTATCAGTGCCCGTGGCGCATGCTGAATAGCGTGTGCCCAGTGTTTTCCTGCTAGCTTCAATTGGCTGACCTCTTATCGATCAACGCGGAAGTACCATGAACGAACTTGCTACCAAATTGGCCCCCACTGAGCGTCGCCTGTTCCTCGAGCGAGCCGCCAAAGGTTTACTTGGGGTTAGCCTTTTCCCAGCGCTCGACCGAGCTGTTGCCGCCGCACCCGTTGCACCCGCTGCTTTAGGTGGCCGCGCGAAACGCTTGATCTATCTGTTCATGAATGGTGGCATGACGCATCTCGACACGTTTGACCTCAAGCCAGGGCACGTGAATCAAGGCGAGACGCGTGGTATCCCAACCAACGTGCCAGGTTTGCAGATCGGGCAATTCCTGCCCACCATTGCAACTCAATTCGACCGCATGGCCGTAATTCGTTCAATGACCACCCAGACCGCTGACCATGAAGATGGCGAGTACTTGATGCGTACTAGTTACGAAGAGATTGCGACTGAACGCCATCCTTCGATTGGTCCATGGATCCAGCGTTTCCGCGGCCGACAAAACAAGTCGCTGCCCGACACGGTCCTGATCGGCGCACCAGCCCGCCATCCTGCCGCTGGTTTTCTTGATCCAACCTACAGCCCCTTGCCCATCGCTGATGCAAACCGGGGGCTCGAGAACACGAACGCTCCCGAGTATTTGACACTTGAGTCTTTCGAGAAACGCGTTGACCTGATCAGCAAATTCGATCGCAAGTTTCAATCCAAATTCAAGAGCAAGGAAATCAAGTCTTACAGTGACTTCTATGCTGAAGCGACGAGTCTACTTTCCAGCGGAGAGCTGAAAGCCTTTGACCTCAATCAAGAAAAGAATGAAGATCGTGATCGCTATGGTCGTGATCCCTTTGGCCAAGGCTGTCTGCTTGCCAAGCGGTTGATTGAAAGCAACGTCCGCTGCGTCGAAGTTTCCTGCGGAGGCTGGGATATGCACAACAGCATTTATGGTCCGGGCGCGCTCCCAGGTCGAGCTGGAGTACTCGATCGTGGGCTTGGAAATTTGCTCAAGGATCTTGCTGCCTCTGGTTTGCTCGATGAAACCCTAGTGGTACTGGCCACGGAGTTCGGACGGTCACCGGAGCTCAACTACAACGCAGGGCGAGACCATCATCCCGCAGCCTTTTCGGTGGCACTAGCGGGGGGCGGTATCCAAGGCGGCCAGTTCTACGGTGCTTCAGATGCAGCCGGGCATTCGGTTGAGCAAGACGCAGTATCCCCTGCTGACTTCAACGCCACCATCGCTGCCGCGTTGGGCTTGCCTTTAGACCAAGAGATCATTTCCGCTACTGGCCGCCCGTTCAAAGTGGCCCACGATGGCAAGCCCATCGAAAAGCTATTCGCTTAACGACTTAGGATTAAAACCCAACGATTGCCGGGTTTTTCGCGATTGTGCTTTTCCGTAGTCGGTTTTGCTCGCGTCGAGTACGAGTACGAGTATCCTTTTACTGAGTACGCGTCCGAACGAAGGCTAGAAATGTGGGTAATGACAAGGTGTGTTAGCTACCCTTCGGCACCGGTATCCAGCACAGCCATAAACGCCTTTTGCGGAATGTCGACCGAGCCGATCGACTTCATGCGCTTCTTACCTTCTTTCTGCTTGGCCCAGAGTTTGCGTTTGCGTGTGATGTCGCCACCATAACATTTGGCGGTCACGTTCTTGCGCATGGCTGGAACCGTTTCACGGGCGATCACCCGGGAACCAATAGCCGCTTGCACGGCGACTTCGAACATGTGGCGATCAATCTCTTCTTTGAGCTTCTTGACCACGGCACGACCGCGTCGGTCGGCGTCACCGCGATCGCAGATGATACTCAGCGCGTCGACTTTCTTGCCATTCACCAGGATATCCATACGCACCAAGTCAGCCGTTTCGTAACCCACCAACTCATAATCCATGGTGCCGTAGCCTCGTGTGGCACTCTTGAGTTTGTCGTGGAGGTCGTAAATCACTTCAGCCAGTGGCAAGCGATAGGACACCATGGCTCGGGTTTGCGACAGGTATTCGGTGCTGAGTTGCACACCGCGACGATCTTGGCACAGCTTCATCACTTGCCCGATCTGATCGTTGGGCACCACAAAATTCACTTTGACCATCGGCTGACGAAACTCATCGATTTCGCCCGACTCGGGGACTTCTTGCGGACGATGAATCTCAAGTTTCTCGCCTTTGCGGGTGATGATCTCGTAGGTTACGTTTGGTGCCGTTTGCACGAGATCGACATCGCATTCGCCCTCAAGTCGTTGTTGCACAATCTCCATGTGCAGCAGGCCCAAGAAACCGCAACGGAAACCGAACCCCAACGCTTCGCTGGTCTCCGGCGCAAACTCAAAGCTCGGATCGTTAATGCTCAGTTTCTCTAACGCATCGCGCAGTTCGCTGAAATCCTGTCCATCGCTTGGGTACAGGCCGCAATACACCATACGTTTGGGTTGCAAGTATCCGGGCAATGGCTGAGCGGCATCGGTACCGGCGGAAATGATCGTATCGCCGATGTGTACATCTTTGAGAGACTTGATATTGCAGATCAGGTAGCCCACTTGGCCAGCGATCAGTTTATCGCTTTGACGACGGTGTGGTATGAACTGGCCGAGTTCGACGACTTCGTAAACTGCGTTAGCTCGAGCCAGCCGGATCTTTTGGCCGCGACTAACGGTTCCGGCCATCATCCGCGCATAAGTGATCGCACCACGGTAATCATCGTAGTGCGAATCGAATACCATCGCTTGCAGTTGAGCTTGTGGATCGCCGGTGGGCGCGGGAATGCGTTCGACGATAGCCTTCAGTAGATCGGCAATTCCAATACCGGTCTTGCCACTACACAGCACAATCTCGTCGGGATCGATGCCGAGCGATTGCTCCATTTCTTCCATGACCTCGGCGACGCGAGCGTGTTGCAAATCGATCTTGTTGATCACGGGAATGATCTTGAGATCGTGCGACATGGCAGCATAAGCATTGGCGACCGTTTGAGCTTCGACGCCTTGAAATGCATCGACTAGCAACAAGGCGCCTTCGCAGCACGTTAGGCTGCGCGAGACTTCATATTGAAAGTCAACGTGTCCGGGCGTATCGATCAGGTTCAGTTCGTACTCTTTGCCTTCGTGTTGGTGGCGGAGCGCGACGGCGCGAGCTTTGATCGTGATACCGCGTTCACGCTCGAGCGCCATATCATCGAGCATTTGAGCTTTCATTTCGCGTTTTTCGACCGTGCCTGTTTTTTCTAACAAGCGGTCCGCGAGCGTGCTCTTGCCGTGATCGATGTGCGCAATAATGCAGAAGTTCCGAATTCTCGAAATGTCCATTTCAGGTGATGGCTTAGACAGGATGAGAACTCCAACAAATTTTAGATTCAAAAGAAAACTGAAACGGTTAAGCAGTCGTGGTTCGTGACGCTTGATAATCTTTACGGGCGGTACCAGCGGCACCCAGGTAGCCTGCGTCACCACCGAGTGTCGCAAAG
>JANRMD010000550.1:0-5216 GCA_033761895.1 Pirellulaceae bacterium
GATAACCACAGGCCGGGTTGCCAGTTCACTGGCCAAGTGATCGCCCACTTGAAAGGCTTAGAAGTTGTGGAAACGCGGTACGGCATGGTGTTGTTGACGCTAGAGGCGGGTCCAGCGCCGACCCTTCTCTCACCACGCTTGACTGACAACGTGCAGCAGCGACTTGCTAGGTGGACTTATATCTAAGTTGCTTTATGGCTTGCTGGGCCGCAGCACAAGTAACTTCGTCGTCGCAGTCCAAGATACGGATGAGTATTCGATTGGCCGCGGCGATGTGCTGCATCCCGCGACCGCAACTACCGAGAGCGGAGGCGACTACAGGAAGCAGTGGGTCGTCGCTTTCGCCGAACGTTTCAAAATGAAAGGGACCATGATCCAAGTGTCGCTCAGCGAGGTTTATCAGATCGGGGACTGCGTCGTGTGCAACAGACCCCATTTCATACAGTACCTGCGTCGCTTTGCGGGAGACGCCGCAGTACTCATCCTTTAAAGCCCAAGCGAGAATCGGTAGTGCCAAATCGTGTCGCCAGCCTACCTTCCAGACTGCCTCTGCGGCTGCAACCCGGAGCCAAAGAAAGCAATCGACAGTCACGGCAACAACCAGTGATCGCATAATTGCAGGCAAAGTGACAATTGCATTTGGGCCGGACGCAGCAAGTTGTTCGAGCGCGCTACATCGGCGAAATACTTCATCGGGGGAATCCGCCGTCTCGTCTGTCAGAATCGCTGAAATTTGTTCCATACTCAAACTATCATTGCGGTCGGCCATAACTTGCAACTCATGTAATTACGCGAGTTATTGGTAGAAATCCAAACTGTCAGTTTATTCGATTTGGGCGCACCTCTGCCGCTTCCAATCCGTTTTTAGACAAACCGCCTGCAGCTTCTTCAATGTTAACGAGTCGCGTCCACTTTCCGCGGCGGTAAGAAAAGTAGGCGTTCTTGAATTTCCGGTGCCAGCAGATTCAAGTTCATTAGCTGAGTTATCCTAGCACGACTCACCTGAGCCAACTCCGCCAGCTCCGAGTAGTCCTCCACAGTCCCATCAGCAATCATCCCTTCGAACTTAATCGCCAGCGCCATCAGCTTTGCGATACGAGGCGTCCTACCAACGACTGGCGGCTTGGCCTTTTGCGCCTGCTTCTTCTTGCCCGTTTTGCCGAAGTTGATTGTCGCTTCAACTTTCATGCTGCTCTCCCGAATGCCAAGAGACCGGTTGGATTAAATGAGACCACGATGTGCCCGGTGGATGCGTCGTAGTCAACACGTTCGATTAGCAATTCAACAACGCGAGTCTGTTCGGCTGGTGTCAAAGCAGCCCAGAGCCCGTCGAACTGCGTGAGTGCTGCGGCTACTTCCTTCGGATCGATGACTAGAACTATTGCTCTTGCTTCATGCAATTCAGTCGCTCGCTTCTCTGCAGCCGCCATCCGTTCATGAAGGTCAGCTTGCCGACCGGCAGTTGCAGTTGGCAGTTCCTTGGTCCAGGCTTTCACATCCCTCTTCAAGCTCGACAGTTCCGAATCTAGGTTCGCTAACTCTTCTTTGGCTTGCTTGTTAGCAACCTCAAGCGTGGCGGCTATCAGGTTGGGATCTGCTCCAACATTGCGAATTTGCTGAACGACGAAATTCTCGATTCCAAGAGCCGCAGTAGACTTCGAGGGGCAGTTCGACCAACCAGTCTTCTGCGCGTTCGTGCAAACATAGTATCGATACCTGCGATTGCCTTTGGTCGAATGGCTCGGTGACATGGCACATTTGCAGGCCGAGCAATGGAGCAAGCCCGTCAGCAACGCACCGAACTTGTTTCTGACCTTCGCACCGCCCGTTGTTCCATTGAGCGACAGCTGCTTTTGAACTGCAGACCATAGTTCCTCGGTAATCAACGGCTGATGCTCACCTTTATGCAACTCCGTCTTGTACTTCACTTTGCCCACATACAACGGATTGGTCAGTAGCTTGTGCACGTTGGTCTTGTTGAATGGCAACCCTGGACTAAGCATGCCTTTGCGTGTCGTCCAGCTTTTTGTGAGCCAGCCTCGAAGGTTCAGTTCCGTAGCAACCGCAATCAGCGATCGATGTTCGAGATAGAGCTGGAAGATCTCTTGGACCTGCTTGGCTTCTGCTTCATCGACAACCAATTTGGTATCAACAACATTGTATCCCAGTACAGGTCTCCCAGCGGTGTATTTGCCTTTGCGGCGCGATGCAGCAATCTTGTCTCTCGTTCGCTCGGCGATGATCTCGCGTTCGAACTGAGCGAAGGATAGAAGTACGTTCAGCATCAATCGTCCCATCGATGTGCTTGTATCGATTCGCTGCGTGACTGCGACGAAAGCAACATTGTGCTTGTCGAAGACTTCCATCAGGCGACCGAAGTCTAGCAGTGACCGAGATAGCCGATCAACTTTGTAGACTACGACGCAATCGATTTTCCCAGCCTCGATGTCCGCCAGCAATCTTCTCAAGGCTGGACGATCGATGTTGCCACCGGTGAAACCGCCATCGTCAAATCGAGTTTCTATTACCGTCCAACCTTGGCTCTTCGCATACATCTCGCCCGACTCTCGCTGAGCATCTATCGTATTGAACTCCTGCTCGAAACCTTCCTCGGTGCTCTTGCGTGTGTAGGTTGCACATCTCATTATTTCGGTCCCTTCATTCGGAAGAATGCGACGCCCGAGCAGTGACTACCAGTAATGTGCTTGGCCACGGCGCTGAGGCTTTTGAACTTCTGCCCTTCGTGAATAAACCCGCCTTCAACCACGCGAACCACAAGCAACCGACCTCTGTACATTCGCGTGATCTCCGTCCCAGCCGCTGGCCCCGACACGTTGGCCCTAGGCCCGAACTTGATCGTCGGTTGGCTCCTTGGCGGTAGAATCCGAACGTCGGCGTCGTTGGCTATTTCTGCGGCCCGACGTTTGGCCCTTTCCGATAGTCATCACCGAAACCGATGGGATGGACGAAGCTGGGCAAAACAGTGGGGAAGCCGACAAGGTTTCGCAGCTCATTGCTCGGACGCGTGCATTCGGTAATCGAGCCCGCATCTATATGGAATGCACCGTCAGCACCGAGTCAGGCCGCACATGGCAAGAATACACAGGCGGCACCGAGAGCCACATCGTAATGCCTTGCCCTCGCTGTAATGCTTGGGTTTGCCCGGAGCGAGAGCATCTGGTCGGCTGGCAGGAATCGCACTCTCAAGTCGAAGCTCGGCAGTCGGCACATTTCTGTTGTCCAGCGTGTAATGAACCTTGGTCCGATAGCGAACGGGTTGATGCCAATCGCAATTCGAAAGTTGTGCATCGCGGCCAAACGATTACCGAGGCCGGTGAGGTTGAAGGTGAGTTGCCATCCACTGATACACTCGGCTTTCGATGGTCGGCAGTCAATAACTTGTTTGTAACCGCTGGCGACATTGCTGCCGATGAATGGCGTGCTGCCCGAGCCGCTGATGAGGATAACGCTGAGCACACCGATTACAAGTGTCGGAGCGATGACTCTGTTCCAGGGAACGCTTCAGGACCATCTAGCGTTTGCAAAGCATATGATGGCTGAAGTTAAGACCGAGGAATTTATTGCCGGAAAGGGAATGGTCGCCAAGTGGGAGCGACGACGCAAGCAGAATCACTGGTTCGTTGCGCTGTACAACGCGTGTGCGGCTGGGCATTTCTGCGGGGTTCGGCTGGTTGAGGAGATCAGGCCGGAACCGAAACCACACCCCAAGCAGGCACCAAAACCGCAACGGGAGCCGTACATTGATGTTGAGCGATGGCGGGCGACTCAGAAGAGCATTTTGGGGCGATAGGCGTTAAGGCTTAACCTAGTTTTTTGTTGATTCCCAATTCGGCAACTATCTCCGCGTTCCTTTGGAGTGCGGAGACAGAATTCGGTTCATATCGCTTACTAACTTTGATTGGCAATTCAGAATTAGTATCTGATAATGCCGTCAAGCAGGACTGTCATGCTCTGGTTTGCTGGAGCGCTCAGATCGATCACTGCGTAAAAAGTTCCTGTTCCCGTAGCTCCAGCAAAACGCCCCGTACCTCCAGTGATTTCGAGAGGGCCTGCGCCTTCTCCGGTGTACGGGTTTAGGAAGCCTGAAAATTTAAACTTCACTTGGTCTCCGTTGGCCGCAGTAATCGTTACCGTTCCGGTTCCGGGAAAGCCATTAACCGTTGGTGCACCCAGGCTCAAGTTCCCGGCTTGAGCCGATCTTCCCATGTGCAACATTTGGCTCGTCCCTGCAAAATTCGCTGTGCCTACACTTGTAGGTAGAGCATTGAAGACGTTGTCCCATCGCGCGACCACGCGTCCTCCGAAGGGACGCGGGGCTTGGGCGGAGGCGGACTGGGATCCTGCCGTGTTGATGACAAGGATAGCGATGCCACAAAGAGCAATGCGAAGCGCGAACGCAAATCTAGTAGTAAACACTTGTACATCTTCCTTACGCAAGAAACAAAGTTGGTAGTCTCGCAGAGCCGAACACCGGCGAAGCGTCGCCACATGCTAATGTATTGCCAACAAGTAAGGTAGCCCCTACTTGCTCGTTCCAGCGTCCAAAACGCGTGCGCATTCGGATGGTCATCGCTTTGCCAGCTACCTCGCACCGGTGGTTCACGCCGCAGAATCAAGCGGCGAAAGTACTGCGTTGGCTAACAACCAACTCCAGCCACGCAATCATCCGGCAGCGTCAGTATCAGTGTTCGCCCATTGTCCCAGGCCACCTCGACCTGCGTCCACTCGGCATGTTCATGAACTCGAAGCACTTTGCCCAGCGTCCCGACCGGAATGGGATCAGGGTCTTCGGGCATTGAAATCAGCCGGATGCGATCGCCGGTTTTGAGCTTGGTTTCCATGTTGCCTCCAGGATAGCTGTATCGCGATTTTGAGGTTAGTGGGACTTGATTGCCACCCAACGAGAAACGCTCCACAGACTTGAACGTGGAGCGAATGTGGCGGGGGTTGTGCCGAGACTGTCCTATGCTTTCGTCGTAAACCTTCCGCGCTCAGCCTTAACGAACCTAGATTCATCACCCTTGGTTACGATCTCGCGCAGGATTGCCGAGTAGAGCGTCGCGTGCGGATGGCTTGCCGCCAGGGCTGGTCCATAGTCCCTTACTGGCCAATCGCGCTGAGCTTCTCAACTTGAACATTACCGGGCTCTTACAATCAGAAAACCCAGTGTGAGCAAACCAGTGAAAGTGAGCCCA
>JANRMD010000551.1:0-3162 GCA_033761895.1 Pirellulaceae bacterium
TCGGCGATGTGCGAGTCGAGCCTCAGCAGCACGTGCAGATGGTTATCCATCACCGCAAAGCCCCCAACGGAAACAGCGAAGATTTCCGCAAGTTCCTTAAGTCGTCTTTCGATCCAACCTTTGCGGTCACCTGAGTGCGAACCTTCGCCTTCGGCCATAAGGTGGGCGTGTCTGACGCAGCGGGAAATACTGTGGTACCAACGACTTACGGCGACATCGACCAATTTAGAGCGTGCGATCGTCATATCTGATTCTCCTTGGTTAATCCGCAGAGTTTACCAGAGTCGCTGGTGGGGTGTCAAGCTGCATCGCCTGTCCTTTCAGTTCTTCAAACTGGTGAGCCACTAGAAGACTACGACCACAACTCAGCCAGATTCGCCACTACGACCACAATTCGGTCGTCGAAAAAGCGAACACAGACATCATCAGCGCGCTGCTCCTCCAAAATTCTCAACAATTCGGTCACCTACCCCACATAGGAACTGAAAATCTCTACAGTCACAATTCGGTCAAAAATGCGACCACAATTCGGCCCGTAACAGTTCCCCTCCCTCTGCTCTGTTTTCCCCTGTTTTCCCCTGTTTTCCCCTCTCTCTCCCGTGTTGTTATTTATTTTGTGACTCTATGCGCGCATCAAGATCGTCAACCAATGTTCGCAATAGTTCAATGTCCATTTGAGGAACACGGTCAAAATTTCTATCATCCTCGAGATTCTGAAAGAAGTCACGCTGTGCATCTCGGCCGACCCAAAAAAGCGTTTCGCCCCTTTCCTCAGTAGACGTACGAACCTTTAACAGTGCGTAGTAAGCCAAGCGTCGTTCCTGGTTCGTTCGAGATTCATTAATTGCGACTAATGCAAGTTGGCGAGATGCGGTTGCATGGCAAGAGCCTTCAGCCAAATCACCGAGGAGGTATCCTGCCCACGCTCTGACATCCTCATGTGGATCGCAGAGCATTTCGAGAATGAGTTCAGTCAGAAAGTCAGTATTTAGGTGCCAGTGATGACACAAGACTTCCATCGCAACACACCTGTTCCTGTGGTCTTGATCTGAGAGTCCAGCAACACACGCAAGTCGACTTCGGAAGTAATGTTGTAACCTCTCAATGTCCGCATCCTCGCTAAGGTATTGACTATAATCATGCATATTTATTGTGTCCATCCAAATGATAAGCTAGGTCAACGACTCACGATATCCGATAGCATTCGGTGGCCCATCTGCTAGGGCTGCAATGTGTCAAATGGCGATACATGAAAGCCATTCTAACGCTTCAATTCAAAGTTAAAGTCCCATTTCTTTGAGCATCAAGTCAATTTGCTCATGCCCTTTTTTGAGAATGACCATTAACAGTCTTCTTTGATTTTCCAAGTCGGCTTTGGCCAGGCCTCTTGCTTTCTCAATCTGTTGCGTTATATCTTCAATCCTCTCTCGGTTTTCGCGAGCTTCTTTTCGTAAGCTTTCTATAGTCTTAAGTATTTGCTCACGGGTTAATGGTGGAGGACCGCCCCCAGTGCCACCCGTAGCCAATGCGATTAGCCCACCCGCTCCGCCGGTTGCTGTAACTACCCAACAACCTTGAACTGTAACTGTTGTGGAGGTAGTAGTGGCTGTTGTTAGTGTCGCCGCGCCGCCAGCCAAACTTAAGCCTCCTCCTCTTGTCGGTACTATAAAAGTCATGCTTTGCGTACAGCCTGCTGCACCGGTTGCCGCGAGCATACCGACGTTGAGTGACAGATTTGACATTCGGCGTGTTCCTTCCGGAACTCTTGCGGCCGCCCAGAGTCTCTCCGCCGATTCATCCCAATACGATAAATCGACACCAATTTGTCCCACGGTGGAATGTGCGATAATCGATCCGGCTTCTGCGAAGCCGAGATACAATCCGTAAGCAGCATTAGCTGGAACAGCCAGCCATGTTTCTTCGAGTCCGTTTGGATCCAATAGCCGAATTTGCTCATTCCCCACATATCTCTTCATGTTCTCATCGCCTGCCGCGAACCCCATCGGATCTTCGCTGAGCCACTGTCCTAGCCCCGAATCGTACCAGCGGAAGAGGTTGTGCTGGAGGCCGGTGGCTTCGTCGAGCTGCTTGCCGGTGTAGCCGAAGATGAGGTCGACGGCTGCGTTAGTTTCAGAAACTAACTTGCCAAAGCTGTTGTAGGTACGGCGATTGGTGACGGAAGTTACGGCGGTTGATTCGTTGAAGTTGGCAATGTCGCGGATCGTGCCTAGATGATCGCTCAATGCGTAGAGCGTGTCGGCGCCGCTGCCGACGGTCTCGTCAGCCATCAGTTCGTCAACGCGATCAGACCATAAGTAGCGATGACTCAAATTGCTGGCGGATGAACCCTCGAACTGTAAAACGGCATTGATGCCTTCGTCGTAAACCCAATATTGATTCGTAGCGGTGCCGGAACCGGCACCGTCAGCATCAAAGGTTCGCTTGACCAAGCGGTTGAAGGCATCGTAAGCGTAGTCGACTTGTTTTACGACACTGCCACCTGCCGTGTTGCGATCTTTGACAGTTACAAGCCGATTGCGATGATCCCATGAGTATTCGGTGACTTTGCCAGTCGAGGTTTCTGTACGCGATGTGCGATTGCCTTGATCGTCGTATGTGTAGGTAAAACCAGGGTCGGCGGTGGTGCGATTGTTAGTGGATGTTGTGTAGCCGCTAGTGTTGCGGTTGCCGTTGAGGTCATAACCATAAGTCTCATCGGCCTGGCCACCAACGGCGTGATCGGCGCCCACGACTTGTGAGGTGGCGTCGTAAGTGTAGGTGGAAAGTCCTTCGATGGTGGACGTGACACTGCTCAAGCGCGAAAGGCCGTCATAGCCGTAGGTGTAACCGGCAAGCACCGTGGAGTTTTGCTTGTGCGTCAAACTGCTGAGACGATTGACGGTGTCGTAAGTGTAATCCGTGGCGGCGACGAAGTTACTAGTTCCGGTGCTTTGATAGCGGGTCAAACTGGTGCGCTGATTGAGCTTGTTGTATTCGAATACGGCTCGCTTGGCCGTCACGGCGTTGCCGCCAGCCTGGCTCTGCTGAATCATTTCGGTAACACGACCGAGCGTATCGAACTGGTACGTGTTCCTGAAATCAAGCGTCGAACCGATGGTGGCTTTCAACTCGGTGCGATTGCCCGCCGCGTTGAAATTCTGC
>JANRMD010000552.1:0-15251 GCA_033761895.1 Pirellulaceae bacterium
GGTAAGTGGGATCGCAAGAGATCGCCCTCCTTTTATCTTGAGAGCTTGGTATGGAACGTACCCGACGAAAACTTTCGTGGAGGCTATGACTCAGTAGTTCAGAACGTCTTGGCCCATCTATGGAACGATTTGCGTGCAAAGCGTGGAACAGATCAACTGAGAACCTACCTTCAGGCGAACAAGATATTCGTGCTGTTCCATTCTAAGTTTTGGAATGTCGACGATGCGCTGGCCTTCATCGACGTGATTTGGCAAGAATCTTTTGCGGTGGCGGCATGAGCACAGAAGACATCTCTGGAACTATAGCCCTCGCGCTTGACGCTACGTTGCAAATCCCAACAAAGCGTAACGATGGTAAATTTCGGATTTTAAGCTTGGACGGCGGTGGCTCGAAAGGGTTCTACACACTGGGCGTGCTGAGAGAGATCGAAGCGGCGCTAGGTTGCAGGATATGCGAGCACTTCGATCTTGTCTATGGAACGAGCACCGGAGCAATCATTGCATCGCTGATTACGTTAGGCCGCACCATTGATGAGATTCACTCACTTTACAAGCTACATGTTCCAACAGTAATGAGCGTTAAAAAGGCGTCAGAGAAATCGGCGGCTTTAGCTGCGCTAGCCCAGACGCTTTTCGAGGATGCGCACTTCACGGATGTGAAAACCGGAATCGGAATCGTCGCGACCAGGTGGGCGACCGAAAAGCCGATGATATTCAAGGCAAGCGTCGCACAGGCCCACGGTCGGCCTGATACATTTGTACCCGGGTTCGGCGTAAAGATCGGAGATGCAGTTCAGGCGTCATGTTCGGCCATGCCCTTCTTTGACCGGAAGCTAATCGAAACTTCCACTGGTGATCAGATTGAACTAATTGACGGTGGCTTCTGTGCGAACAATCCAACGCTCTACGCCATAGCGGACGCGATACATGCTATGAAGAGGAGTCCTGAAGATCTTCGCGTCGTCAGCGTGGGCGTCGGCGTTTACCCGGAGCCAAAGCCAAGCTGGAAGATGTATTTCGCGAAAAGGTATCTGGTCAGTGTCCAGCTTCTTCAAAAAACGCTTGAGATCAACACGCAGTCCATGGATCAGCTGCGCAGAGTCATGTTCAAGAATATCAAAACCGTGCGTGTCAGCGACACCTTTGAACGTCCAGAAATGGCATGCGAATTCATGGAGTACAACCTAGGGAAGCTCAATATGCTGCGGCAACAGGGTAGTGAGTCATACGCGAAAATTGAATCCGAGATCCGTGAGTGCCTTTTCAACTGATTATGCTCTTAGGCGAGGTGCGTCCCCCCTCTTCAGACGGCACAGTCGCACCGAGTTCACTTTGATGCAGGTGCTCGATGACAGAACCCCAATCGCGCACGTACAACCCAGGAGGCGAAAATGGCCAACACTTTCCGACACAGCGCCGGGTTCGGCAAACGCATAGAGTATTGGATTGTCGGCAAAATGCTAAAAGAGGGGCTCGATGTGTTTTTGCCAGTGGTGGATGACGATGCAATCGATGCCGTAATTCGGCGGTCGGACGGATCGTTTACAACAGTTCAAATAAAAGCTCGTTCAAGCGATTGCATTCCAGGCAACGCAGCCCTTTTTGCCGCGATTCCGCATGAATTTCGCGAGAACTATTGGTTCGTGTTTTACTCGGAGAGGATGGACACAATGTGGATTATGACTTCGACGGAGTTCATCGCGCACTCAGACCAAAATAAGACCGGCAAGAACAAAGGTAAGCGTACGATTTGGTTCAATGGGCGGAAGACAGACCGCAAGAGCAAGACAGTCGTGGAACACTGCAAACCGCAGTTCCATCAGTTCATTGCCACCGATTTTCAAAGACTGATTACTGTCGAATGAATGCGAATGAAGGCACTCACGCAACTGTAAACTGTGAATTCATGGGAGGTTGCGTGAACCCACGAGGGAAGGCAGGCCCGGTTCCAACTCCGCTATTCCCGCCATAAAAAGTTCAATTCGTGTTCTCCATCCTCCATTCGACTTCGGCCAATAGAGAGTAGGCAGGAGAAAGTAGAGAGTATAAGGATTCGAGACCTAGAGATTTTCCAGGGTCGAGAATTGTTCATCACTGCTCAACTTTCTCCTTGTCTACTCGGTCTACTTTCTACGCACTACTCTCTTTCTTGGCAGTGCGAGTAGACTCCAAAATTGGAGAACTGCGATGACTTTCGTCTTTGAAAAGTTGTTGATTTACCAGAAATCGGTCGACTTTGCTGACCAGTCTGCGATCTGACGGAGCAGTTTGCACTGGCTGGGTTAACCACGAAACACACGAAAGTGGGATTCGAGAGCTAACCCTGCCCCATGATCTGGGCGCTCGTCTTTGCGGAAGGCGATGAAGTCTTCTTCCTTTCGTGTGCTTCGTGTATTTCGTGGTCCTCTATCGAGTCTGGGTGGTGCATTGGTTAAAGGACAATTCGTTCGTATTCCAGTACCAATGCAGAAGAGGCGGTAACCACGAAAAAACACGAAGCACACGAAAAGTGGCGTTCGAGAGTTTTGTACCACAGCCGTAGTTCTTTTGAGTATTGCAAAACAGTGATTTCCAAATGTCAAGCAATTCGGAAAACACATTTTCAACAGCTGTTTACGGCTTGGCTGGCTTGGCTGCGGCGGCTACGTAAGCTTTGCGATTCTCCGCAGCTTCCTTCTTTTTGGCGTCAAGATACCAAGGGTTCCGCGCGTTACTCGGCATAAAACTGTTCCATGTTTTCCCTTTCGTGTGCTTGGCATATTTCGTGGTTCTCTATTCGCATCCAGGCAATTTGCGGCTTAGATTAGCATACACACCAATGCAGAAGAGGCGGTCACAAACCAAGCCCAAAGCCAGTTGTTCAATTCCGATAGAAATCAATCCACTCGACCTTGATCGACTTAGGATTGTCTTCAAAGAGTTTTGTGGGTAGCTGTATCTCGATGTAGCCATTCTCCAGCGGAATAGACCGGGCTGGCTTGCCTTCGCTATCAAGCATTCGTAGATCCATCCAGTAGGGACTCTTTGGGTCGAGTGGTGTGGCTTCTTCACCGACCTTCCAGAGTCGTGCGGCGCAGTTCTGACTGGATACCGATGCTTCAAGTTTTTGCTTGTCTGTCGATAACTTGAAACTCTCCAACCCACGCAATCGAAGTTGAAGGACTATTTTTTGAGGCCAACTCTCTGTGGTGCGTTCAATGGTCGTATTGCTGATTCCGGATGGACTGCGAATGGCGAATATCGCGTGGGCTCCATCGGAGGTGACTTCAATTCGATCATCTGGTCGCTTGGCTGTTATCCTGAATGGCTCGTCGACGATGGAGTGCCAAGTCGCAAGGAAGGCGAACAACGATAAAGCGTTGGTTATGTAAGTCATGATTTTGGGGCTTGAGGTTAGAGTTCAAGCTTACATTTTACTACGATGGCATTTTAAAAGCATGGCATTGAGTTTTGCTTTTTCGCTGACTCATTACCTGTAGCCAGACAGGAGCGGAGCAGGTGCGTTGGAAAAGGGCTACAATCGCCGGAGTATCCCCAATTTCGCTGGAAAGCAAAGTGGGCGAGGATTTGAATGCCGAACTCCGGTCACCAACTCGGCGGCTTTGATGAGCTGGAATTACGTTAGGTATACACCATCGGAATTGATATGCGAACCAGAAACATCCATCTGCTCAAGCGAGCCTTTCTGCACGGAATGTGCATCGGATTACTGATCTGTTGCTGTGGGGTGCAGTTGCGGGCAGAGACTCATGTTGCGATCGAAGGTACACGCTGGTTGATCAATGGACATCTCGTGAATGCTGGGACCGCTTGTGAAGGCCTGCTGATGAATGTGCGGATGGTCAATGCGACCTTTGAAGACCGGGGTAAAGCAGATTTTGATGCTGAGCGAAACACCGAGCGATTCATGGCAAAGATTGGCGATTATGTAGCGCATGGAGTCAATGCGTTTACGTTGTGCTTGCAAGGTGGCATGCCTGGCTACGAGCGCGCGGATAACTCTGCTTTTCTTCCAGATGGCTCCTTGCGTCCTGATTATTTGGCGAGAGTCGATCGAGTCATTCGAGCCTGCGACCAGCATGGCTTAGTGGTGATCCTTGGATTGTACTATCAGCGACAGTCAAAAGTCTTACGCGACGAGACCGCTGTACGAGCTGGTATAGTCAACGCAATGCATTGGATTGCCAAGCAGGGCTATCGCAACGTGGTGGTTGAGGTTGCCAACGAGTATCCTCACAAGGGCTTCGTCCACGAGATCATTCGACAGCCAGCCGGTCAAGCATCACTGCTAAAACTAGCCAAGCAAACACTCCCCACCGTGTTGCTTACCGCCAGCGGTTATGGCGATGGCAATGTCGATGCGGAAGTAGCCGCTGCTTGCGACTTTCTCACACCACATTGGAACAGCACAAGCGTATCTGAGATTCCGCAGCGGACCGAATTGCTCAAAAAATTTGGCAAACCCATTGTCTGCAACGAAGATGACAAAACGGGAGAAAAAGCCATCGCGGCCATGCAGGCCACAATCAAGAGCGGCGCAGGTTATGGCCTCATGCTGAAGGAACACAATCAGTTCTTTCCGTTTCACTTCGATGGCGCGGCTGATGCACCAGAATATTATCAAGCCTTGCGAACAGCGACGCTCAAGAAGTTCGCTGACTACTTTCCACCTGCCGAATCCAATGGAGGTTGGCGGCAAGTCAAGTCGGACGAAGAGATCTGGTCCAGCGTGGGTATGGATCCACACAAACTTGCCGAACTTCGCGAATGGCTCCTGCAATCGGATCAACGGGACTTTGCCGCAGTGGTCATTCGCCACGGTGCGATCGCTCTTCAAGTCGAACGAGGCAACAGCGCTTCTACCGACACCCGGCGCGTCGCTTCGGTATCCAAAGCCGTTTGTGCGACAGTCTTGGCCATCGCCTCAGAACGTAGCCATGCGGGGCTTACACCTAGGAAGATGACTTTCGATGATCGAGCCTTCGATTTCATCCCTTGGGCAGAGCCCCTGAGCGACCCTCGGAAAATGGACATCACCATTCGGCAATTGCTCAATCACACCTCAGGCATAACCCCCGAGGCACTGGGGGCACGCAACGACGGTTCTTGGGAGTATGTTTTGGGGCATAGCGGTGATCCCCAAACCGAAAAACTTGCGTTCGCTCCAGGGACCGCCTGCGGCTACTCAACACATGCGATGGTCCACGTCTCGCTCGTCTGTGAGCACGTGACGGGCGAGCCTTACGATCAATTTACGATTAATCATCTTTTTCAACCGCTGGGCATTGAGAAGTGGTGGTTTCAATACTATGAGGGACAAGCAGTTGAACGCAAAGCCAGTCATGGTATCGGTTTGCCTGCCCGCGAGTTGGCTCGCATCGGTTACTGCATGTTGCGTAACGGTCGATGGGAAGAGCGGCAAGTTATCCCTGCGTGGTTTGTTGAACAGACAGGCCAGCCAAGTTCCGATGTAACGACACCTGAGATGCGTTGGAAATTGAATCCCCAAGTCTTCTCGCTGGGGTGGGAACTTCCAGCTCGGCATTATCCAGATAGCGACAAGCACATTACGGGCATACCTATGGATGCTCGTTACAAACCAGGTAGCGGCGGTCAGTTGTTGGCCTTTGTCCCCAGCCTCGACTTGGTCATCGCAAGGCAAACTGGAGGTAGTGGCCCATGGGACTACGAAGAGTTTTTGCGCCGCGCCTGCGCAGCCGTACAGCAGTAGCGCGTAGGTCGCATCTCAATGAATAAATCGTACCCAAGCTGTCGTTCTTTTGGAGTCCTTTCGTTTGCTTGGTGTATTTCGTGGTCCTCGCTCGAGTCTGACTGGTACTTTGGCTAAAGGACAATTCGTTCGTATTCCAGTTTGGGGTGGTGTCCGAAATTGACCAATAAACCAAGCCGAAATCCGGTCGCTTTGAGGTAGTTGTGTACTTGCGCTCGATGCTCGTCAGTCAACGACTTTACCGCCTTTACTTCGATGATAATCTTGTCGTAACAGATAAAGTCGGGAATGTACTTGCTCTTAAGAACCCTGCCTTTGTAGCTTAGCCGAAGTTCCTCTTTCGCCTTGACCGGGATACCCAGCAACTCGAGTTCAATTTCTAAGCATTCCTGGTAGACCGGTTCTAGAAAACCTGAGCCCCTGTTTTTGTAAACTTCAAAACAGGCACCCATGATCTGGTAGCTCTCATCCTTATACAGAATTTCGACCATGTTTTTCCTTTCGCGGTAACCACGAAAAACACGCAGCACACGAAAAATGGCGTTCGAGAGTTTTGTCCCAAAGATGCCGTACTTTGGGGTATTGAAAAACAATGATTTCCAAATGTCAAGCAATTTGGAAAGACATTTTCACCAGTTTCTTAAGATTTGGCTGCGGCGGCTACGTAAGCTTTGCGTTTCTCTGCAGCTTCCTTCTTTTTGGCTTCAAGTTACCAGGGATTCCACGCGTAGCTCGGCATTAAACTGTTCCATGTTTTCCCTTTCGTGTGCTTGGCGTATTTCGTGGTTCTCTCTTCGCATCTGGGACTGTATGCAGAAGAGGCGGTAACCACGAAAAACACGAAGCACACGAAAGATGGCGTTCGAGAGTTTTGTCCCGCAGCTGTCGTTCTTTTGGATATTGCAAAACAATGATTTCCAAATGCCAAGCAATTCGGAAAACACATTTTCAGCAGCTGCTTAAGACTTGGCTGCGGCGGCTACGTAAGCTTTGCGTTTCTCTGCCGCTTCCTTCTTTTGGCTTCAAGATACCAAGGGTACCGCGCGTCACTCGGCATAAAACTATTCCATGTTTTCCCTTTCGTGTGCTTCGTGTATTTCGTGGTTCTCTATCCGCATCGCCATGCAGAAGATGTGGTAACCACGAAAAACACGAAGCACACGAAAGATGGCGTTCGAGAGTTTTGTCCCAAAGATGTCATACTTTTGGGTATTGCAAAACAATGATTTCCAAATGTCAAGAAATTTGGAAAAATATTTTCACAGGTTGCTTAAGGCTTTGCTGCGGCGGCTACGTAAGCTTTGCGTTTCTCTGCAGCTTCCTTCTTTTTAGCTTCAAGATACCAAGGGTTCCGCGCGTAAAATTCGGCATAAAACTGTTGGTTGAAGTTTGCGTAGTCGTACTTTGGGCAGATCGGACAGCACGTATTGCAAGGCATCGCAACGGGTTGCGCAATTGCCGGTCCGCATCCGCAGGGGCTAACTGGCGCACAACAACTCGCAGGCGGTGTATGACAACCGGTTTGGCAGGGTACGTGACAGTCTGCCGAAACGACTAGTGGCATGCACAATTGGAATAGTACAGCGGCGAAAAATGAGAGACGCACTTAATCCCCTCCCGAAACTCGTTTGAAAATGAGACCATGGTCTATACTAGCTCTCAATTGCAAAGTGTCAAATTCAGCTAAATATGCTGGAACGAAGCGATTACAACCACTTGCGGTACGCTCCTCGCAGAATCCGGTCGACGATCAACTGCGTTCTAAACAGTGGAGATCCCTTACCAACAGGCAGCTGCACATACACCATCCATATCCGAGCACCTATCCGATCCAAGGTGACTTCGTTTAGGAGTAAGGTTGAGCACTTTAGCGTGCCGCTGGGATAATCGCTTTGGCGGTTCGATCGTCGACAACAAAGTAACCCAACGCTTGCTGGGACGCTCCATCTGCCACCATCCAAACGGCACCAGGCCGGGTTTGCTGTTGCTTGCGAGCACCTGGATCGATTCGGCCGTACGATTTAGTTCCGCCCTGCGGATCCATCCAGAACAATTCGACTGCAGTCTCGCGTTTATTTTCAAAGTACACAGGAAATGGATTGCCGTCGGGTTTCGATGGAGGAACATTGCCATTGGAGACAGGATGCCAAGTGAGTGTTGTCAGTGACTCTACGGATGGTTCGACTCGAGCAGCGAACGTTGTCGGCGCAAGTTTGCGAAATTCCGCTAAACGATCCGCTGATTCAGTTCGAGAGGCAAGGTTGGTCCACTCATACGGATCCGAACCAATGTCATACAGTTCTTCACTTCCATCTTGATAATGGATGTAACGCTGGGTGCGTCCACTGATACTGTAAGTTTCGGGAGTGGCAGTGTAAGTAACTGATGTATGAGTCCATGCAGCGTTGGCATCTTTCAACAGCGGTAGCAAGCTCGGCCCATCGCAAACTGGCTTGGATGGCAATCCGCACAACTCGGTAAGTGTCGGAAACAGACTTAGCAAATTGACGGGAGCATCGCAAATCGATCCAGGCTTCGTTCCACTTGGCAACGCAGCTGATAGCCCTTGGGGCACCCGAACGATCAATGGCACTCGGGTCACCGCGCGCCAGGGAGTGAACTTTTGCCAATGTTCTTTTTCCCCAAGTTGCCAGCCGTGATCTGACCAAAGGACCACGATCGTATTATCAGCGTTGGGGCCAGATTCTAAGGCGTCGAGAACTCGTCCAAGCATTGCATCGGCAAAATGGATGGATGCCAAGTAGCCTTGGATACCCTGTTTCCATTGGCCTTGCTCTTGGATATGAGCGAAGTAGCGGTTCTTGGCGGCTTGCACACCTAACACAGGAACATCGTCAAGGTCATCGGCTTTGTATCCAGGTGGTAATTGAATCGACTCTAACGGAAACGGCGCAAAGTACTTCTTGGGTACGAACCATGGTTCGTGCGGGCGATAAATTCCGCAGCCCAGAAACAAGGGCTTGTCATGCGGTCTTTTAAGTTCGTTACCAATCCAATGGCTGACATCCCAATCGCCACCAAATTCTTCATCGCTGACATCCAGCGCTGCCCAGTCCGTTTCCACGTACTGCCATGGGCCTCCACGCGGCAAACTGACGGGACGCTGTGGAGGCTCGAAGGATTTAGGAAGTGGGTTTTCGGATTCTCGGTTTGGAAAGTAATCGTCCCATGATTTCGCATCGATGAAGTAATGCAGCAGCTTTCCAGAACCAGCGGCGCGATAACCATGCTGTCGAAAGTAAGCAGGCAAGATGAGTTCATCGGGCATCACTTCGCGCATCTGTTGGCGATTGTCATACAAGCCCGATCGATTGGGTGCGCGACCCGTAAAAATTGCCGTGCGACTTGGGTTGCAAGCCGGGGCAGGGCAGTGCGCATTTTTGAACAACACCCCGCTGGCCGCTAACCGATCTAGATTAGGAGTTAGTGCCTGTGGATGTCCTCCTAAACAGCCAATCCAGTCGTTGAGGTCATCCATTGCTATGAATAGCACATGGGGCTGTGGCCTCGAACCGGTTGCCTTCGCAGCAACATCTTGAGCATAGGCACAAAGCTGGTTGCTTAATATCACCGCGCTCGCGACCAGCAGGCTAAGCGTGTATCTCAATCTTGGGGACATTGCTTGATCCAAATTGTGTGAGATCAGTTTGATCACTTGGCACTTTAAACGACAGTCTACACCGAAAACGGAACGAGATATTGGTCGGTGATGACCCGAGGGCAATACTAAGGGAACTACGCGCCCACATAAATAAACGGAAGCTTAACGCTGACCAGCATAGAGGTCTGGTTTTTTGGAGCGCGGGCGTCCTCGCCTGCTTGCGGTAGTTGGTTGCTTAAATTTAAGAAGCCGTTTTCACCGAGAATACTCTGAGTTACTTTCGATAAGGCTGGGTTACGTGGCGGGTTCAGCGGGCGAGGACGCCCGCGGTCCGACGAAGAGCACTACTGTGACCACGGAAGACTAAGGTTCTCGCAACGGTCCTTCGGTTTCTCGCGGAATGGGGAGTTGCGACTAACCGCTCGTGCGCATGCCGGCAGCCAATCCATTGATGGTCAGTCGCGTTAAGTGCCTTAGCTCTTCGGCTTCCTGGTCGGATAATTGCTGTTTCCGACCGCGACGAAGCAACTCAACTTGTGTCAGATTCAAAGTGTCGATAAATCGATTGCGAACACGAATCGACTCCTTCAGCCAAGGGGTACTGTCGAGTAACTCGTTTCGGCCTGTCAACTGAAGCACAACGTCACATGCCAGTTTGTATTCGTTGACGATCATTTCTGCGATCGACATAAGTGCTGGCTCACCGGCAGCCAAACTCTGGTAGTGAGCCACAATTTGCATATCGGATTTCGCCAACGCCAATTCAGCGTTGTCGACCATCGCGCGAAAGAACTGCCAATCTCGATACATCGATTTCAATAAGGCCTGTTGATCGGGCTGATTCAAGAATGGCTGCATGGCGGCGCCCATGCCGAACCAGGCGGGTAACAGACAACGCGATTGTGTCCATGAGAACACCCACGGGATGGCTCGCAGGTCACTGAGTCCGCCACCGGGATTACGGCGCGAAGGACGTGAGCCGATAGGGAGTTGTTCGATATCGGAAATTGGCGTTACGCAACGGAAGAACTCAACGAATCGTGGCTGTTCCAAAAGCTGCCGATACTTTGTGAACGATGCACTGGATATTTGATTCATCAACTCCAGCCACGCTTCGGGTGCGGGTGCGGTGGGATGGCCGGCTGCTAGTAGCGACGACCAGATGACTTGTTCTAAATGGCGATGCGCGATGGCGGGATCGTCATAGCGCTCGGCTAACACTTCGCCTTGCTCGGTCAATCGCATCGAACCGCGGAAGGAGCCGGTTGGCAGAGACATAATGCTCCGCGCGGTTGGACCGCCACCACGTCCCAGCGAACCTCCTCGACCATGAAAGAAAGTTAGCTTGACGTCGTACTTCGCAGCGACCTGAACGAGGTTCTTTTGAGCCTGATACAGCGACCAACAGGCCGTGAGATAGCCACCGTCTTTGGTGCTATCAGAGTAACCAAGCATGATCAGTTGCTGATCATTTTGCTTGCGAACATATTCGCGATAAGCGGGTATGCTGAGCATGCCAGCCAAAATCTCGGGGCCTCGTTCCAAGTCGTCGATGGTCTCGAGCAACGGTGCGATGGGCATGCCTGTCGTGCCATCAGAGCCTTCGATTGGCGGCGCGGTTTGCTTGTACAGCCATAAAACCGTTAGAACATCGCTGGGCACTGCCGCCATACTAATCACATGCGCGCCGAAAGCGGCATTGGTAAATGTTCCGCACACATCGTGCACCATTCGGAACATGGCTAACGTTTCGCGCGCCATCGCATCGTCTTCGTTGTCACTGACCAATAGTGGAAGTTTGACATCCAGCGACTTTTCCAGGAACTGAACGCGAGCGGTATCTCCCAGTTGTTTCCAGTTTTCGCAATGTCCGCTTTGCCTCAAGATCGAATCCAGCACATCGCTATAGACCTTGGCATTCTGTCGTACATCGAGTCTGGCTAAGTGAAATCCAAATGCGGCGATCTGCACCAGCCAATCGCGCACTCCGCTGATGCCACTCTTGCCTGCAGGTGTTGCCAGGAGAGCCTCCGAGAGGATTTCAACATCCCGCGCCAGTTCATCTGCGGACTGATAGGCACCCGTACTTGGAGTTGCCGCTGTTGCAGCAGGTTTACCAAGTAACGTTTGTTGCGTTTGCTCTAAACGCCAGCGAATGATTGCCAACCAACGGCGACATAATTCACCAGGCGGTAAGGAGGCGAGTTGGCTCTTTAGTTCTGTGGATTCCGGGTATCGAGATTCAGCGCTGGATATCGCCACGCTTAGTTTACTGGTCTCGCGAGCTTGTCGAACCGAGAGGCTCAATGTGTGGAACCATTTCTCGCACGTCTTGATGTGGAATGCGAGCGCCTCGCGCCGCAACCAAGTCACTGTCTCGCGAGTCACATTCGCGGTAACGCCTGGATGACCATCACGATCCCCACCGATCCACGAACCAAACGTTAAGAATGGTCGCTTCAACTTTACCGCATCGCCATAGTTCTCGATAATCCCACGTCGAAATTCGTCCGTCAGTAGCGGAATCTCATCCCACAGTACTGGCTTGATCGAAAGTCCACGCGAAACCTCTTGCATGACCGTTGGCCGCCACGGGCGAATGAAATCGGTTTGCCAAAGCTTGGCGATCTCGACACGAATCTCCTGCTCAGCTCGATCTCTTTCCTCTGGGAAAGGATCGCGATCCAACACGGCTAACAATCCGCGGATAGCGGTCAATTTGCTTCGCACCGAGCGACGTTTGGCATCCGTTGGATGCGCGGTGAACACGAGTTCGATGTGCAAACCATCGATCAGCTTCTGAATCTCATCAGAGGAGGCACCAGCGCTTCGCAGTTGCAGGATGGCGTCACGTATGGACTCATTGCGTGGCTGAGGATAAACACCCCGAGCACGCTCTCCGAGCACTCGGACGCGCCGGCGGTCTTCGACCATGTTCAGCAAATCCAAGAACACGGTGAAGACTCGTGTTGTAATAAACAGTTGCTCGAGGTTTAAGCTCGCTATCCGATCGATCATCCGCTGCTCGGCATGTTCAACACCTGTTCTGCGATCCCAAGCCAACTTACGCAGTTCTTCGACGATTTGAAACGCTTGCTCGCCTTCGAGTTCACGAATTGTTTCGCCCAAGATAGCTCCCAAGTAACGAATCTCACTCCTCAATTCAGGGCTCTTGATATGTTCCACAATTGAATCGCTGGCTAGGGAAAGGTTCTATCGGAAAGTCCAAGTAGCTCGGTTTTACCCTGTTCCAACAGCTTTTTGAACAGGATAGATGCAAGCCTCGATGAAAGTTAGCCAGCAGTGCTTCATTCGCGAGAAGTTGCTGCACTTGTCATTATTTAGCAGCGACGATTAACGCTCCCTTGTAGTGGCTCTAACGTTCGATCCGACCACTGTCTTGGTTGGATTGAAATCCGTCTCTGGAAATGCATTGAGTATTCAAACTTTAGCCAGCGAGTTTTTTCACGGCTGATCGTCGTGTTCGATTCTGGGTACTGTTCGCTGCAAACTGACGCAGGCTGCAATTGTAGAGACAAGTTTACGGCTAGCCTCTGAACCACCGCTGGTCGCATACATGGCTAGCAGCGATCTGGCGCGTGTCATCGCTACGTACAGATTGTTACTGAGTAACTGACCATCACCGGCTACGAATTGATCCACGCAGGGAATCACAATTACCTCGGATTCATAGCCTTTGTAGGAATGCGAAGTGGTAACGACCAAGGTGTTCTCTTGTCGTTCAAAGGGACGGTTGGTCTGCACGGACAATTCGACGCCGATCTCTGCAAGCTTGGGCCGAAGCCGAGCCTCGAGCAACTGCACGACCGTCTTGCTGTTGTAAATCACGCAGATATCGCTGGGCAAAATCCCTTCTTGCTGGATTAAGTACTTAAGATGAACGGCGATCGAATCCAGTTCGTCATTGCGATTGTCAAAAACACGGAAGAGCGGTTTCGGTCCATCGATTTGGTTGAACTTCACCCGCAGCCATTCTTCGCCGTCGCGCAGCGATTTTTCAATCAGTCCTAATTCGACAAGTTCGATTTGATCGCGGTGTTGCTCGGCAGGCAAAAGTCGATGAAGCACATTCACGGCAAGCTCCGCGATCGGCATGGTCGCACGAAAGCTCTCACGCATGATTGTCGAACGGCCGCGCATGTCGAGACCAAAGTCAGACCATTTGGGTGTTTTTCTACCGTAGATGTTTTGAGCATTGTCGTAAAAGATATGCGCCGAACGACTATTCGGATCCGCAGCGTCCGACTGTTCGACTACAGACAGTAACAGCTTCAAAGTGGAGGGGCCCATGTCCTGGGCTTCATCGATGAACAAGGCGGAACATCTTGGCAGCAGTCCAACTTGGTCCTGCCGATTCAGAAACTCTTCTGCCGCGCGATCGTAATCAAACTCAAAATCGTCCATCGATAGAGAGGCGCTGGGAAGCATCCCTGCCAAGACATCCCTCACGTGCAACAACGCCACTTTCTCCCAAGGAAAGCTTGGCTTTTCAAACAACTCGTTCTTCCATAGGCTTCCCCAGGACGACTCGACCGATTCTCTCAGAAGTCTGTGCAAGGATCGATTGGCATACACAGCCCAAATTCTGAGATGCTTGTCGCGCTCCATGCGTTTGACGGTCTTCGCGAGCCAATTGCACAGCACGACGGATTTACCACTGCCGGCCACACCACGCACTAAACGAGGCTTGCCGTCCAAGCTCAAGTTCGTGAGCCGCTGCTGCTCTTGTGAGAGTACCGGCAGCAGACCTTTACGCTGCCGTATCTGTTGCCCCATATTGCATTCGGTGAGTTGTGTGCTTGGATTCTTTTCATAAGTTGTATTGGCTTCAGCAATCTTTCCGATGCGTTCATGAGATGGGGTTGTCGAAACCCTTGCCCATCGTACGAGTTCGCCTTCACGGACTAGATGGCTTGGAGTCAAGCTTTCGAGCAGCGGCTCAAGGTAGGGTTCATCCATTTCGCTACGACTGGCGAGCACAATCACTGCCTCGCGAGCGCGGCTGAGCGCGACGTTCACCAGACGCTTCCATTCCTCGAAGGGCCAGTTGTAACTTCCCGCGTTGACGGTATCAAAGATCACGATATCCGCTTCAGCTCCCTGCTGACTGTGGACCGTAGACGCTTCCCAGCTTTTCATTCCCCACGCCGAGAGCAATTCAGCGATAGCATGAGCTTGAGCTTTGTAGGGCGAAATGAATAGACCGTGAGCGTGTTTCAGGTCCGCCTGGGAGAAGATCTTCTCGAGGACACTGGGTGTGATTCCTCGTACCCAGCTTTTGTTGCCTGGTCCTCGTTCGGCACGAATCGCGGCCAGTTCGCTGCCCTCTTCGTCCAGCACATACCAGATTGCTCTTGAATAGTTCGCGAGCGAAGGCGAGAGCTTGGAGGTTCGCTGCATCGTCCCAGGAGCCGTGGTGAGGAACCCTCCATATTGAAAATCGGAAACAACTTGACAAACGTCTGGATGCATTCGATGTTGTTCCGACAGGACATGGACCGCTGCTGGCGTATCTTGCAAGTCATCGAGATGGCTCAAACCACTGCTTGCCAACCAGTTTTGTTGTCGAGTCGGTAGGATGCGTGAAATGCGACTGATGGGCGCCAACTGTTTCGAATCGCCGACCAGAACTACTCGGCGACCCGCCAGGTAGGACAAGGCGGCGATGGCGGTGCGTGACATTAGCCCCGCTTCATCAATGAAGATGGTTGTGAAGGGCGCGTCCCCTTGCTCCATCATCTTGATTAAGGCACGGTCCTTTAGAAAAGTTGTTGCCTTAAAGGCTGTGGTGATAACCACTCGCACCTCGGAATCAAGGAAGTTCCGCTTGCTTTGGTCGCCAGTGGCGGAACGCAGTTCACCAATCTGCTTGCGCGC
>JANRMD010000553.1:0-8314 GCA_033761895.1 Pirellulaceae bacterium
GGTTCAAATCTCATAGGAACGAGCCCAATCCATGCACGCTCGCAACTTCGAGACCCGCGGCTAGCGCCAACGGCTCACAAGCACGTCAAGGTCAGTGAGCCGACGGCGCTAGCCGCGGGTGACCGAAGGAGTAAACGTACATCATCAATAAACCCACTTGAGCAGAATAACTTCCGGTTCAACTTGCATTGGAACGAGCCCAATCCATGCACGCTCCAAACTTCGAGACCCGCGGCTAGCGCCAACTGCTCACAAGCCCGCCACGGTCAGTGAGCCGACGGCGCTAGCCGCGGGTGACCGAAGGAGTAAACGTACATCGTCAATAAACCTACTTAAGCAGATTAACTTCCGGTTCAACCTGCATTGGAACGAGCCCAATCCATGCACGCTCCAAACTTCGAGACCCGCGGCTAGCGCCAACTGCTCACAAGCCCGTCAAGGCTTTCGAGGGCCACTGCAGTACTCGCGAAATGCTTGACGCATTCCGCTACCCAAAAATTTATAGGCTGAACTTTTTTCTAGCATGGACAAAAGACTTATGGCTTCTGAACACCCAATCAGTGTTCCAATGAAAAGCAACCGAAAGCTGACTCACGATCCGTCCTTCTACGGTGTCACAATCACTCAATTCCTGGGAGCGTTCAACGACAACTTGTTCAAACAGCTCATGCTTCTTTTGGCGATTCCTGTTGCACCTGGCGCATTGGATCAACAACAAGTTGCCACAATCGTGTTTGCCTTGCCATTTGTATTGTTCTCAGGAATCGCGGGATTTTTGTCGGATCGATACAGCAAAAGGACGGTGATTGTCTCAGCGAAGGTCGCCGAAATCGGCATCATGATCCTGGGGATGGTTGGGTTCTTGTTGTACGAATCGAGTGGATATGGTGGATTGCTGATCGTCCTATTCCTGATGGGAGTTCACAGCGCTTTTTTTGGACCGAGCAAGTACGGCATCCTACCGGAGCTGTTTCCTGGTACAGACTTACCAAGGGCGAATGGAATCGTCCTGATGACAACTTTTCTCGCCATCATCGCTGGCACTGTTGTGGCTGGCTGGATCGGTGGTTTTTTGGTTGATCCTGCCAAGCCGCTTGCTGAGGCCGCTCCGCAGCTTTGGATCGGTTCGGCGATTTGCCTGGGAATCGCCATCATGGGAACCTGGACATCGCTTTGGATTCGCCCCGTCTCACCAGCTCAACCTAATCTGGTCCTGAAACTAGATTCGTTGGCGGTTTCGCGCGCTACCATTCGACTGATGTCTCACGATCGGCCTTTGGTGGGTGCCGTGCTCGCGACGAGTGTCTTCTGGTTGGTTTCGGGAATCGCCATACAAGCGGTCAATAGCTTCGGCAGAAATCAACTCAATTGCAGCATGCTTGAAACAAGCATCATGACGGCCTGCATCGGCATTGGTATCGCTTGCGGCTCAGTGCTTGCTGGTCGATTTTCAAAGGGAACTGCCAATCCGAGTGTGGTGCGCTGGGGTATCTGCGGCATCTTTTCAGCGCTCGTTTTGATGTCGGTATGTTTACCTTCGCACCAGTCAGGCATGCCGCTGCACATGCTCGGCTATCGAGGGTCCTTGGTTGCGCTGGTAATTCTCGGTGGAGCGGCGGGACTTTTCGCAATTCCTCTGCAAGTGTTTCTACAGTCACGCCCACCAGAAAACCAAAAAGGCCGCATGATCGCAGCGATGAATCTTGCCAACTACATCGCCATACTCCTGTCAGGAGTAACTTACGGCTTACTGGATGCAATCGTCATCGAGTTCGACTTTCCACGCAGCGCAATCTTCGGATTCATGTCCCTACTCATGCTGCCGTTATTGCTCTGGTACAAGCCCAACTTTGTTAAACAGCCAACTCCAGAAAATGAATAACGACAGAATCGCAAGTAACGAAAACGGCTAATAAAATACTTGCGAACCCACAACCTGGGAATTGCAGGCTAGATACAGTTTTGGTTTTCGTTTGCACTGGCCAGTGCGATCCAATGCGCTGCGACAACTGACTGTACAATACCGCTGAACAACAGCGCTGTACTCTCGAAACGCTTGACGCATTCCGCTACCTAAAAATCTAATGTGGACAGAGCACTAGTTTTGGTAGTAATCGGTCAATGAACGGACGCGATGAATCATCGACACCAGGCAGAGCCCCAAAATTGTAAGCCCTGACACATAAATCGCAATGAAATCGAAACGGCTGATAGTCGGGTCCGGGTCAGGCAGCTTGGCGCAGAGTGCCAAGAAGCCGCAAATGCTCAATAGACTGACGCTCACTGTGTATCGAACTTGGTAAAACATTCCACTTGCGCAGATCATCATCGGGTAACCGATTAACAGTAGGCCGCGTGGTGGATCTGCCAAATAGATGAGTAGAGTGTAGATGGCAATATCGAAAGCCAACCAACTTAGTTGGGCCGCTTCGCGTTGCCGCTGCATGTTCGACAACTGTTGAAACACCCAAGCCGCAAACATCCATCCGATTAGCAACCCAATCCGAATCGGAGGATACCAGGTATCGGAAGTTATTAGCACAATCGCCAAGGTCGAGCCGATCCCCAGTAGATGACTGACCAAGGCAGGCTCCCTTCGCCACCACGTTATCAATCGCTCTGAGATGAGTTGCTTGGGCAAAGCGATCGGTTCATTCATTAAGAATCGCTGCAAGTCAGCTTTAAGAGCATCGGCTGTCGGGTATCGGTCCTTACGGTCCTTTGCCATCGCCCTAAAGATTAGTTTTTCAAGCGTGCGACTGACCTTTCGATTCAGCTTGCGGGGACTGCAGGGCTCTCGATGGATGACTTGCATCAATACGTCAAACGGCGTGGCACCAGTAAATGGAGGTTGACCGGTAACGGTCGCGTACAACACCGCGCCGAGCGCATAGACATCGACTTGGGGAGTCAGCTTGGATTGTCCAAGGGCTTGCTCCGGGGGCATGTATGCGGCGGTACCTAGGATCTGCCCCGTACCGGTAATATTGTGCTCTTGGGTGTCGAACTTCGCCAAGCCAAAGTCGATTAGGTACGGTTCGCCATTGACACCGATGAGTATATTCGACGGTTTTAGATCTCGGTGAATGATGCCTAGGCTATGTGCCTTTGAAACCGCGTCGATGACTTTAGTCAGAATGCGGATAATGTCGCGCGGCGCAAGCTCCCGTTCACGCACAGCCTTCGCCAAATCACAGCCGTCAATGTAATCCATCGTGTAGTAGACCAGCCCGCGTGCTTCCCCAATTTCGTGGATGGGGACGATGTTCTTATGCTTGACGCTGGTTGCTGCGTCGACCTCCGTGCGAAAACGCTGCAAGTCCGTTTCAGTCGCGAATTCACCCGACTTCATGACTTTCAAAGCGACAATACGTGGCAACGACCGCTGCTTGGCTCGAAACACGATCCCCATCCCTCCTCGATCGATTTCAGACAGCAAATCGTAGTCACCAAATTCGATCGGAAACTGCTGCTCTTTCAGTCGACCTAACGACCAACTAGCATCGTCGTTGGAACCCTGAAGGTGCGTCGTATTGCCATTGGCAACTTCAGTTCTAGGCTCAAAATCTGGGTTTGCTTTTCCGCCGGCGAAGCCTAAAAACCCAACGTCTGACAGGAATGTCTGCAATTCACTTTGGAGCCCGGGATACTTTGCAAGGAAAGCGGTGCGATTGAGCTCGGTCCCCAATTCCGCCTGCCGATAGTACTCTGCGATTGCTTCATTCAATGTTCGCTGTGGGCTACTAGCATCAGTTCCAGCGGGCAAGTTAGCGGGTAACTTAGCGTGCAACTTGGTGGAATCCATAGAGAGCTACCTTAGGCTTTTGCACAGTTTGATGAAGGCGGGAACTGTGAATCGGTAACAGTGATGCAAGGCTGGGCCTAGGCGTGCAAGCTTTCCCAACGGCATCCGATTTACATCAGCATAGTCAAGCGCCGCGGTTGGTGTTGTTGCGTTGCTAATAATTCGTAACTTGGGACCATCTGTCCCGAGCATTCCTTGGCTTCAACCTGCCATCAAGCGCAATCACATATAGGTAAGGTGACATTCAGACGTAGACCAAGCGAACTATTTCAAAAAAATTTCAAAAAAAATCTTCCCGATCATTGCCTCCATCCTCGCTTGCTTGACTCCAACATTGCCAGCCAACCTATTTTGCAATTCGACTGTTTCATTCACCTGCTAGCGCACGCAAGATTGCGAGTGGCTCCCTTTGCTCAAGGACGACGCAAACATTAAAATTTTGAAACGGCAGGCACGAGCGAGCACTTCAAAAAATGTGAGTCCGGTATGAGCGTCATCGTTTGTTCGAATTGTGGAATGAAGGTGGTGCCAATGTCGGACGGTCAATGCCCCAGCTGCGGGAAGGTGGTGAGCCCAGCCGATTGCTCGGTGCCAGAGGTTGCCCAATCTGCGATCGCTCAAAGTAAAGCAACACAGCCAGCAGCAACACAGCCAGCAGCAACCAAGCTCCAGCATCAGCTGTCGATACCCACGCATTTTGATCTCTTCTGGATCATGTTTTCGCTAAAGGGTCGGCTTTCTCTGGGGATGCTGTGGATCTCAACGCTTATCAGCATCATCCTCGCTCAAGGTCCTTTTTACTTGGCTTATGCGCTTAACGCCGACCTCAACATCCTCGCCGTTCTGTTTCTACTTGGTCTAGCGTTTACGTGCTGGAGTTCAATTGCGATCGCTACCAAAAGACTTCATGATCTGGGTTTGCCGGGCTGGTTCGTCTTTTTAGGTCTTTTTCCCATATTCAGTCCATTCTTCCTTTTCTCCATCGGTTGTTTGAAAGGCAGAACCGGCTCCAATGTGTATGGACTGGACCCTCGTCGAATCTGGTCAGCGGGTATGATCGACGAAGTATTGTGAACCGCTGCGTTGCAGAGCATTTGCTCGAAGCATTTCCAGAAGCCATACAAAAGTTGACCCTTGCTGGCTTCAGCTACCCAATCATCAAATCACTCTCAAGTATTTCGGAATTTCAGCCGTCCTTTCACAGCAATTGCGAATGGTTGAAAACTCGCTGGCCTTATCTTTCATTGTCTGCCACCTCAAGAATGTGGTATTAAATATCCATTAAAAATATTTGACGGGCAAACTTTGGATCGTTAACATGCAGCTAACTGTCTGATGGGATCCGTAGCAGCGAGCGACCAATATGTCTCTGAAAGACGTCTTCGTAGTGATCACCTTAGCTGGGCCGGCTGCGAGTCGACTTCTTTCGAACGAAACCAGCTGCCAGGCCGCTGGTGAACTTGCAGAGGTTATTGGTGCCCATAATGCACGGACCATTCCCTACAGCTTGGTCCAAGATGAAAGCGGGTCGCGGTTTGTCACTATTGGCTGCCCAAGTCGCAAGGACGCTGAGTTACTGCTGGCAAGCGTGCTGAAATTGGATGGAGTACAAGCCGCGTACATAAAACCGATGGAGGAATTGCCCTAAGTTCGAACGGGTTTAGTGTCGCACAATTGTCTCAATTGTGAAAGCTAGTATGTCGCACAATTGTCTCCATTGTGGCAGCTAATATGTCGCACAATTGTCTCAATTGTGGCAGCTACGATTGAGACAATCGTGGCATGTCCCGGTGTAGCCACCGTTGCCAGACGGTGGACACCATGCGTTTGCCTAACCACCGCTTGGCAGCGGAGGCTACGACCAAACCCCAAACTTAAATTGTGTCGAAGCACTAGGCATCTTGACTGCATCTTGACTGCATCTTGACTAGGTATCGCGACAGCTAGTGTTGTTTCAATGTGTTGAACTGGAGCTTCGTTCTATTGAAAGAAGGTGCAGCATGGCAAAATCTCAGAATCGCGGATCAAGTGTGCGGGAAATCCCGGCGGAAACGTTCCGAAGCCCCCGCAGTCGAACGTAATGGCAACCAGTGGCGCTCGTGAGTTAATTGTCATCATGCGCCCACAAGTGGCCATGCGCGCATCTGCGGGACGATTCGAGTCGGCCGCGGGTCTAAACGTAAATGATCTTGAGCGTATCTTGCGAAAACATGAGGGGGCGATGAGCCTCCTGTTCGGTAACACAGAAGAACGTGTGATGCAACGCTCGGCGGCCAGCGTCCCTGAAGCCGATGCGCCTTGGGTTGATCTGTCAACTTTCTACAAGATAACTGCGGACGATAAAAAGCTCGATCGGCTGTGCGAAGAGTTGATGGCGCAGGAACTGGTCGAGTCGGCTTACGTCAAACCTCCCGCTGAATTGCCAACGGCCGCTGATCAGTTGAACACGATGGCTCCTTCGGATGTCGTGCCGCCACCAGCAACTCCGGATTTAACAGCCAGTCAAATTTACCTGAACCCAAGTCCCGCCGGTATCAACGCGCGTTGGGCTTGGACTCAAGCAGGTGGAACCGGCAGCGGTATTTCAATCATCGACATCGAAGGGAATTGGCGTTTCACCCATGAAGATCTCGGCCAGACGCAAGGTGGTGTCGTCGGCGGAACACCCATCGATGGTTTGAATTGGCGCAATCATGGTACAGCCGTGTTGGGCGAGTATTCCGGCGATCGAAACGCAATCGGCATCACCGGTATCGCCCCCGATGCCATCGCGATGGCGATCTCGCATGGCAGCATCGGCTCAGCAGCAGCCATCAATCTAGCCGCTTCCAGGCTGCGTGCGGGCGATATCATCTTGCTGGAGATGCATCGTCCTGGCCCGCGGTTCAACTTCGCAGTCCGCGACGATCAACGTGGCTACATCGCTGTTGAATGGTGGCCTGACGATTTCGCCGCGATTCTGAATGCGACCAGAGCCGGCATTATCGTGGTCGAAGCGGCCGGCAATGGGGCGGAGAACCTCGACGATGCGTTGTATCAGACTCGTCCAAGCGGCTTTCCGACCAGTTGGACCAACCCTTTCCGCCGCTCCAATCGCGACTCGGGCGCGATCGTCGTCGGAGCGGGCTCGCCTCCACCAGGCACACACGGACGCGACCATGGCCCCGACCGCTCACGCCTCGACTTTTCTAACTGGGGCGCGTTGATCGACGCTCAGGGTTGGGGCCGCGAAGTAACCACGTGCGGGTACGGAAATCTACAAGGTGGTACCAACGAAGATCTTTGGTACACCGACACCTTTAGCGGCACCTCCAGCGCATCGCCGATCATCGTTGGCGCCATCGCAAGTTTACAAGGCATGGCGCGCGCGCCCGTTCCCGGCCACCCTTGACGCCAGCTCAAATTCGCAGGTGCCTGCGCACCACCGGCTCAGCTCAACAAGATGCCCCCGGCCGACCAGCGACGCAGCGGATCGGCAATCGCCCCGACTTACGAGCCCTAGTCGCGTGCGCCTTTGGCAAGAGTGCCGTCAAGGATGCCAAGGACCTTATCAAAGACAATAAGGAGATCATCAAAGAGAAAGACGTCAAAGAACTGAAAGACCAAAAGGAAAAGGAAGGTAAGGAATTCAAGGAACAAAAAGAATTCAAGGAGCAAAAGGAAAAAGAGTTTAAGGAGTTTAAAGAGGTCAAGGAATTTAAAGAGAAAGACAAAGACAAAGATATCTTCGAAGGCAAGGTCGCTGATAAAGCGGTTGAGAGGCCCGAAGGAAGCGGTTCCGGCGACATCGCTCAACGGCTCGCTTCACTGGAAACCACGGTTGGCCAGTTGACGCACTTCATCACCACGGAACTCCGACCCGATCTGAGCCGTTCTGGCTTGGGGCAAAATGAATCGCAACGGAATGCGGACCAAGCCAAAGACGCCAAGGATGCCAAAGACACGGAGAAACCCGCGGATGCTTGACGCGGGCGTAGTTAGCGAAACAGCAGTCCAACCATCGCGAGATATCGTGCTGATACTTCACCATGCGGCCGACGCTGCGGCCGTGTGGTTAGCGACTGCGTTACGCGAACACATCGGCGACCGTGTATTGCTCCTCACGATCGACGAACTCATGTATTCGAAGTCGATACAGCATCACTTTGATTCCAGCCTGGACGAATCGACTTTCAAGTTGTTTGACGGCCGCGAGATTCGCTCAGCCTGCATAGCAGGCGTTATCAATCGACTATGCACGCCACCTGATAGACATCTCGAACAAGTGGCACAAGCCGATCGATTGTACTCCACGCAAGAATTGCACGCCTTCTGGTTAGGTTGGCTCAACTCACTACCAGTACCCGTCATCAACCCACCGCGTCCCAACGCATTGTTAGGTTTGTCAGCGGACGAAGTGGTGCTGCAGCATACTGCCGCCACCGCCGGATTACCCTGCCAACCCCTGGAGTTCGAAGTTACTAGTAATGAGCGTCCTGTTGCCCATGGTAATGGAGCCCATGGTAATAG
>JANRMD010000554.1:0-10182 GCA_033761895.1 Pirellulaceae bacterium
GTGTATTCGAAGGGGCTGTTGCCCAGCTGAAAACCCTCGATGCGATGGCAATGCCGTTCACCGCACAGGAGTGAACGGCCCCCAAGCTGATTCGCTAGTTGGCGCGCGGTCTCGACTTCTGCGGCGACGCACACCGAAGTAGCGCCAGCGGCGAGTGCCACACAAGCGGTTGAAGTGAAACGCAGGGTGTCGATGACGACGGCCAGGGTGGGTTCGTAGCCGTCCGACCAACCGGAGGGCAATAATTGAGGAAGCTGTGCAACGAAAAACTGGGTATTGGATTGCATGGGACGTCAGCGAGTTGGGAAGAATTGATGGGGACAGGATGTCAGGAAGGCTGATTTTGAACACAAGTGTGGTCGATTCGGTAGGGGTGCACGGATCTACGGGGCATCCTCGCCGCACGACAAGGAAGCTCCCGCATGCGAAAACCGGAAATACGGTTAAGGGCGTGCGAAACGCCAGAGTTTCATTACAATGAGCGTCCGAGCCAATGGCCTTGTGCTGCCTCACTCGTAAGATTCATTCCGCCTAGCTGAGTTTCGCATGTCTCCGGCCCACTACGACTTAGAAAGCGCTTTGCCTCGCTTCGGCCTACAGTCGTTTCGACCTGGTCAGCGCGAAGTTATTTCCTCAATCGTTGACGGTGACGACTGCTTGTGCGTCATGCCCACTGGTGGTGGCAAGAGTCTTTGCTATCAATTGCCCAGTGTGTTTCGACAAGGGCTGACGATCGTCGTCTCGCCGTTGATCGCGCTCATGAAGGACCAAGTCGACAGTCTTGGACAGCGGGGCATTCCGGCGGCTCTGATCAATAGCACTCTCTCGTCTGGCGAACAGAACGAACGTTTGCAGGATGTAGCGGCGGGCAAGTACCAGTTGGTCTACGTCGCCCCTGAGCGGTTGCGCAATCCGAGGTTTTTAGACGCAATACGCGCGACACCTATTCAACTGCTGGCGATTGATGAAGCCCACTGCATTAGTCAGTGGGGCCATGATTTCCGTCCTGATTATGCGAAGCTTGGTAAATTTCGCGAATGGTTGGGTGGGGTGCAGACAGTGGCTTTGACGGCCACTGCGACGCCACGGGTTCGTGAAGACATCGTCAAAGTTCTTGGACTGAAACGCCCCAAGCAATTCATGAGCGGTTTTGCGCGACCGAACTTGCATTTTGGCGTAGTGCAACGGCCCACGGACCGTGAGAAAGACGACGAGCTTGGCGGATTCCTGCGGACCCAGACTGGATCTGGAATTATTTATGCTGCGACACGCAAACGATGCGAAGCGATCGTTGAGTGGGTTTCGCAGAAACTGAAGATTCAGATTGGCGCCTATCATGCGGGCTTGCTGCCCGATCAGCGACGCGCGATTCAAGAACGGTTCATGAAAAATGAATTGCGCGTGATCGTTGCCACCAATGCGTTTGGCATGGGGATCGACAAACCTGACTTGAGGTTTGTGGTGCATTACAACATACCGGGTTCGCTGGAGGCCTATTATCAGGAGGCTGGTCGAGCCGGTCGTGACGGAGCAGACTCGCAATGTGTGCTCTTGTATTCCTATCAGGATCGCTACATTCAAGAGTTCTTCATTGAGAACAATTATCCATCGCGGGAAGTCATTCAGCAAACTTACGAATTTCTACTCAAGCGCGAAGAAGACCCAATTGAATTGACAATGGAGGAGATTCGCGACGCGCTCGGGTTGCAGATATCACCCGAGGCGATTGGTAGCGCCCTGCAAGTTCTATCGCGTACCGAAGTCATCGATCGGTTGGAGTCGGGCGCGGGACTGGCTTGCCTGCGAATCGATAGTAACTTGCCAACTTTAGTTGAACTGTTGCCCAAAGAAGCCAAAGTTCGACGCAAGGTGTTGCGGGTTGTGGAGCGGATTATCGGCGACCGTCGCGGCGAGCCGGTGTATCTGCATCCGCGTACACTGCTTCAAGCCTGCGATATGGAACGCGAGGCCCTGAATCGAACGCTGCGTGAGCTATGTAAACTCGATGAATTTGATTACGTGCCGCCGTTTCGTGGCCGCGCGGTCCACTTTACGCGACGCGATGTGCCCTTCGCTGATTTGGGCATCGATTTCGAGAACTTGCGACGACGCAAAGAGGCTGAGTATGATCGCTTAAATCAAGTTGTTCATTACGCTCAAACTCCTCTGTGCCGGCAGTCAACGATTCTAAACTACTTTGGCGATGCCTCGGCGGAGAACTGCGGTCAGTGCGATCGATGTTGCGGTCAGCCCGGTTGGCCCAAGTTTGTGGTGAAGATTCACCCACCGGTTCGAGAACAATCAGGTGCACCTGAGATTGTGTTGGCTGGACCTGCGGCAGTTGAGTCAGCCGCAGAAAAGCCACTTATACCGACAGCCCCCATTCCCAAAGCTCAGCAGATCGCCTTCCTGGCTCAGTTGATCGACGCGGTAGAGCGAATCCATGGTCGGCTGGGCAAGATTCTGATCGCCCAGTACCTAAGTGGTTCTCAGAACGCCAAGATTCAGAAACTAAGGCTACATCGACTGAGCGGCTTCGGGATGCTCGAAGGTTCCAAGCAAGCGGACGTGATTGAGTTGCTAGAACTGCTCCTATCCAATGGCTTGTTGTTGCAGCAGGAAGTGAACCGCAATCGGCCGACGGTCTCCGTTGCACCGCAGTTGGCTGATTCCAAGCAGCGGTTGGCGTTGATCTCGGCGGTGCAAATTCCTCCGGCTCTAACGGCGAAGTTCATTGCCAAGATTTTGAAGTGCGGGGTTTCGGCAGCACCAGCGAACACTCCAGCGAATACAAACGCACAGGATCGTACCGCTGTTCGGAGTCCGTCTGGCGCAGCGATGCAGGTTGATGGCGCGGTCACAGCTAAGCCCAAGCCGCAGCCAACGCCGACAGTGGGCGACACGACCGTAACTCCGCGCGATACGGTTCGAGCCACCTCGGTCTCGCATTCCCAAAACGATGCAGCTCCAGCAGCTACAGGTCGCACCCGGCAGGATGCGACCCACCCAGTGTTGGCGGAAAGCCCAGTGTTGGCGGAAAGCCCAGTGTCAGCGGAAAGCCCAGTGTCGGCACCTACAACTGAGGCTGGCAAGCAGGAATCGGCCCCTGCGGTCATCGAGGACTGGACGTGGTCGGTAAAGTTACTCGGTGCAGGACATGATTGGAACGATGTTATGTCAATCCGGCGAATGACGGATATCGAATTGGCGGGCAGCCTGATTGCGGCGTTGCAGCACGGGGAGCGGGTCGATCGAGCCTGGCTGGCACCGGCTGACGCAACGGGCGAGCGCACGGTGGGGCAACAGCGGGTTCACCGCGAATTGCAGCGCCGCTCTGCAGCAGGCGTGCGATAAAATGATCGACGCTATCACCCTTTTGCGGCAGAGCCTAGTCACGAAACTTGCAAAGTCGGGTAAAATGAAGTGTTCGCGGCTGAGATTTCCAGCCGCGCAATCTTACTGAGAGAAAGTTTAGGAATGGAAAAGCCCGAGCGGCCAACCACTGGCAAAACAACTGACAAGCAACCACGTCGCACCCAAGGCTGGTTGCTGTTGGCGATAATCCTGATCGCGGTCCTGCTTATAAATTCGCTTTTGTCGTCGATGGCCAATGACGAAATTGACCATAGTTTCTTCTTGGCTCAGCTGAAAAGCAACAATATCCAGTCGCTGGAAATCAGCGGTACTGAAGCCGTTGGGGTCTTTAAGGTTCCACCCGACAAGCCACCCAAGCCGAATCTGAGCGGCGAGCCGATTGCAGTGAAGACCGCGAACGGACAGCCCGCTAAGTTATCCAAGAAGTTCCGTGTTGAGCTAAACCAAGACGGCTCTAAAGATCAGATCGCGGAAGCCGAGGCAGCTGGCCAAGTTCAGGTGCAGTACGTCAGCTCGGCCCCGGCACAGAACTTGATGTTGTTCTTGATGATCGGATTGCCGATCATCGTGCTGGTGATCGCTTGGTTTATGTTTCGTCGAACTCGCGATCAGATTATGGGTGGAGGCGGTTTTCTGTCGAGCTTCAGTCGCTCGACAGCCAAACGCTACGAACCCAACGATCAACAAACGACTTTTGCCGACGTGGCTGGCTTGGACGGTGTTAAGGCGGACCTGCAAGAAATCGTAGAGTTTTTGAAGAGCCCGGAGAAATTCCGAAAGCTTGGGGGGCGCATACCTAAAGGGGTGCTGCTGAACGGTCCTCCGGGGACAGGCAAGACTCTGTTGGCTCGGGCTGTGGCCGGTGAAGCGGGTGTGCCGTTCTTCTCGGTCAACGGTAGCGAGTTCATCCAGATGTTTGTCGGAGTTGGCGCCAGCCGAGTGCGCGACTTGTTCCAAACCGCCAAAGAAAGCGCTCCGGCGATTATCTTCGTCGACGAAATCGATGCCGTGGGCCGACAACGCGGCGCGGGATTGGGTGGTGGACACGATGAACGCGAACAGACCCTCAATCAAATCCTCAGTGAAATGGATGGATTCACGGGTGTCGATTCAGTCATCGTTATTGCGGCAACCAATCGCCCCGACGTTCTCGATCCAGCCTTGTTGCGTCCTGGTCGTTTCGATCGACACATCACTGTTGGTCGCCCAACATTTAAAGGCCGTCTTGAAATTTTCAAGGTTCACACGCGCGATGTGCCGCTGGACAATGATGTCGACCTCCGCCGTTTGGCTGCAGTCACGATTGGCTTGACTGGTGCTGATATTCGCAACGTCGTCAACGAAGCCGCCTTGTGGGCCGCTCGCACCGATAAGACTCGTGTCACGATGGTCGACTTTGACTATGCACGTGACAAAGTCCTGATGGGAGCAAAGCGCGAGGAAGTCCTCAAGCAGGACGAAAAGGAGAAGACCGCTTATCACGAAGCTGGTCATACTTTGGCGGCATGGCTGCTCAAGGGGGCTCAACGAGTTCACAAAGTTACCATCGTTCCGCGTGGTCGCTCCTTGGGAAGTACGCATATTGTCCCATCCGAAGATCGGGTAAGCACCAGTGAAAGCGAACTTCGCGACACCCTGGTTGTCCTGTTATCTGGCCGTGCTGCTGAGAAGATCATTTACGACGAAATCACTGTCGGCGCGGAAAACGATTTGGAACGGGCCACCAGCACCGCGCGGCGAATGGTTACGCACTGGGGCATGAGTCCGAAGCTGGGACCGGTCAGCTACAAGTCTTCGGAAGATGATCCGTTTCTTGGTCGTGAAATGCACCAGTCGCGCCCCTTCAGCGAGCACACGCAAGAAACGATCGACAACGAAGTTTCCAAGATCCTGAACGAAGCCAGTGCCCGCGCCATGGAACTGCTCAATGAACAGCGTGACAAGCTTGATCTCATCAAAGAGGCCCTGATGGAACGCGAGGAATTGACTGAAAAAGAGATTGAAGACTTGATTGGAGTCTCCATCCATGGACCGTCTTCCGAAGCCTTTGAAGTCCCCAGCGAGTCTGTAGCGCCAACTTGAGTGGAATCGCGGTCGATGTATGCCGAAGAAGAAAAAATCTCAGAGTAAGATTCGCACTGAGTTTCGCAAGAATCATCAAGGCCGCACACGAGATACCAATTTAACTCGCAAGTACGAACAGGATCTCCTTGGGGATACAACATCCAGGGAACGCGTCAGCGGCAAAGGCGAATTGACGCGTCATCGCACGGTTGTTGGCCAGGTTTCGGCGACTGGTAGTGATGGCTTAGCCGTCGAATTGCAATTCGATGATCCGAGCATTGTTTCTGGACGCGTACTGCGAGTCCACGGTTTGAACTGTATCGTCCGTAGTGAAGATGGCTCACAACATAGCTGCGCGGTTCGGGGTCTTCTCAAGTCGCTCGCCACGGAACAGCGGCACGTGGTTGCTGCTGGGGACCAAGTCTACTTTCGACCTGAAGGCCAGAGCCAGGGCATTATCTTGGCGGTGAAGGAGCGGCACGGAGTGCTCAGTCGCACCAGCAAAGGGAAGCGACACATTATTGTAAGCAACGTCGACTTGCTGCTAATCATTGCCAGCGCCGCTCAGCCCGATCTCAAGCCGCACTTGATCGACCGCTTTTTGGTGACGGCGGAACAAGCGGGCCTTGAGCCGGTGATTGTCATCAATAAAGTGGACTTGATTGACCCAGTTGAATTGCAGCCAGTGATTGGTGTCTATGCGCAAATGGGCTATCGCACGCTGATGGTCAGTGCCGCCAAAGGCTGGGGCGTCGCAACGCTGCGCGAATTGGTGCACGGGCGTCAGAGCGTGGTGACGGGCCAGAGTGGCGTCGGTAAGAGTTCGTTGCTAAATGCGATTCAAACCGGATTGGCGTTGCGGGTGCAGCAGGTCAGTCAAGAGAACATGAAGGGCAAGCACACGACGACGACTGCGGAGTTGATCCCGTTGGCGGCTGGCGGTTACTTGGTCGACACTCCGGGAATTCGGCAACTCGAGTTGTGGGATGTTTCGCCGCCTGAAGTTTGTGGGCTTTTTCGCGATATTCGTCCCTACGTAAGTCACTGTCGATTTCCAGATTGCACGCATATCCATGAAGTGGATTGCGCGGTGTTGGACGCAGTCGCCGATGGCCGCATCGACCCTCGCCGGTACAATAGCTACGTGCATCTCATCGAGGACCCAGGCGCTTCGTTTTAGTCTTACGGCCATTCCGTGAAGCAACCTTTTGGAACAATTGCTGAACTGAGTTATGGTTTTCAAAAGTCTGTTGGCTAATTACAAAAGCTTTAGCTTGGCAGGAGAGGGCTTTAGCAGGCTGCTGAAACAGTAACCCGAAGTGTAAGTGAGGGAACGTGAGAGGTCCTCGCCGATGCTCCGATGCTTCGGGTTGGTGTTCTTCCGCACGCAGTTGCAAATCAATTTTTTCGGTAGCTTGTCAGATGCCGATGAGGCTTATGCTCGCCAAACTTCGTGTGCGTTGCTGTCGGTGTTCGTTAAAAAGCAGACACCTCACTTTCATATTGCCTCCATCTCTGTTCGAATAAAAGCTGCTCTAGTTCGGTAGAGGCTCCTCTCGCCATAGCCGGTTTGAATGTCATCTTTTCTTGGAGTCGGTATATGAGTAAGCGTGTTTTGGTCAGTCGTGGATTTACACTTGTCGAACTGTTGGTAGTAATTGCAATTATTGGCATATTGGTTGGTCTGCTCTTGCCCGCGGTCCAAGCGGCGCGTGAAGCCGCGCGGCGTATGCAGTGCTCGAACAACTTAAAGCAACTTGGGTTGGCGGTGCAGAACTACCACGACACCCACAAGTCCCTTCCCTCGGGTTTCATCACGGATTATCCCGCCGGAGCCTTGAATACAGCCGCTATGATGTCGGTTACGCAACGCACACATTGGTCCTGGGGTGTGTTCATCCTGCCCTTCATGGAACAAACGGCGCTTTACAACACGTTGAATCCTGGTCCAGTAACGATGCACGCCAACCTGGCAACGCCTGTCGGGCTGGCGGCGCTCACGACTCCGTTGGCAACGTTCGAATGCCCTTCGGATCCTGGTCCCCGTTTGAATGACTTCGATCAAACCAAGTCCGATAACCCCGGGGACGCCAACGCCGCTTGGTACAACCGTCTGGTGACTTCGAATGGCAATGATCGAATCGCGATTGCCAAGTCAAATTATGTGATGTCTGCATGTAGTAGTGTGAGTACGACACCGCCAATTTGGCCACAGTACGGCCCAGCCACCGGTGTTGCCTGGTTAAATTCAAAATGTCGGCTTGCGGAAATCACCGACGGGACCAGCAATACGATCTTGATCGGCGAGCGAGCTTACCGCTTCAATAACTTGAATGCAGGTGCCGGTAACGCGCTCGGATTCAGTTCTACTGTTAACACACCGGGCACAAGTGCTGGGATTAAGGCAGCAGCGACCTGTGTTTTAGGGCTCGCTTACAACGGTATTCGCTGGAGTGCCAACAACCGAGTACATCAAGCTCGCGGCTACAGCAGCAATCATGTGGGTGGCGCTATGTTTGTGTTGAATGATGGCTCTGTCCAGTTCATCAGCGAAAACATTGATTACAACGGCACGACAATCCCAGGTGCACTGGTGAACGGTGCCTGGATCGACAGTACCTTTGAGCGTTTGATTGGCAAGAGTGATGGCCAAGTACTGGGTAACTTCTAGCAGATTCGTCGTATTGTTTACTCTGTAAGTCTGTGGAGATTTTTATCGATGTTTCGTTTTTCCGTTTTAAGTGGTCTGTTGCTGTGTGTGGGACTGGTTGGGTGTTCGTCGGGCGACCGGCCACCGCTCGGGAGAGTTAGTGGGACGGTAACCATGGACGGCAAACCGCTCGCTGGCGTAATCGTTAGCTTCCAACCTGAGACCGGACGCGCTGCATCTGCGGAAACAGACGCTGAGGGGAATTTTGATCTGGAATACACCTATCAAGTGAAAGGTGCCAAGATCGGCCCCAACACGGTCAGCTTCGCTTGGCCTACTGGTGCTGAAGGTAAGCAGAATATACCCGCCAGGTTCTCGACCAAGTCAGAACTGAAGGAAGAGGTCAAGAGCGGTAAGAATACGTTTAAGTTCGAGCTGACTTCGAAGTAGGCGAAGCTAGATGCTAGATGCGCGGAGGGTGCGGGATGTGCGGATTGTAGCGGTTGGCGAGCCTGCAAAAAACTTGTCAAAAGCGTTTCGATTATTCCGCGCTTCTTGCTACGCAACCTACATTTCAACTTGGAAGCGACCATCCCAAGAGTGCTCCAAGGCCTGCGAGGCTCTGGGAGGTTGGGGGCGTACTTGTTTGGAACTCGAACTGCGTGAATTGAGCGAGCAACATGAGCGAAAAAGCGGCCGCACCTGCGGAACATGCTAGCAAACCATCGATGTTACCTAAGCTCATTATCTCTGGATTCGTGAGCTTCGTGGTGATTGCTGAGACTCTGATTTTCTTCTTCATGGTCCCAAGCGGCGATGAAGTGGCCGTGTTGGCGGAAACTCGGCTGATCAAGAAGCTTGAAGCCAACATGCATGAAAAGGGTGAGGCGGTTGTCGAAGAGGACGAAGACAAGATCATTGAATTTCGCTTGGGCGAGTATGGCGTTTCATTCGTGCCACCGGGGGCGGACCGTACCTACCGGGTTGAGTTTCGCTTGTTTGGTACCGTCAAAGCGAAAGACAAGGAACATGTTGAGAAGCTGTACAACGAGCGGATGGGGCGTTTCCGCCATCGGATGATCTTGGAAGTTCGCAATGCTACCTTAAGCGAACTGACGGAAAATGAATTGGGCTTGATCCAGCGGCGTATTTTTGTGACAAGTAACGAAATCTTGGAAGAGCCAATACTCTTGGGAGTTGGTTTCCAGGACTATCAACTCACGGAAGAGTAACGAAGACATAGAAATACGCAAAGTTTCGATCCACTTTGCGACGCAGGGACGCGCAGATGACACCTGAGGAAATCGAAGAACTTTTGCAGGCCAGCAAAGCCGGTGGGGCCGCCCCTCCCAAACCTGCGCCCCCAAAAGCCGTTGCGCCAGAGCCTGTTGCCGAGCCCGAGCCAATTCCTGAACCGCCTCGAAAAGCTGAGCGAACGGAATCCAAAGCCGCTAAGTTGCTCGAAGAAGCCGAATCAGCACTCAATCAGATCGATGCGCCTGCTGCCCGCCCATTTGAACTCGAAGACCTGATCGGCACTGGCAGTCCTCCAGAAAAAGCCTCGATCGATTTGCTCCGCGACGTTGACCTGGATCTCAAGATTGAACTTGGTCGCACCCACATGATCCTGGAAGATGTCCTGAAACTGCGCAAGGGCTCAGTAGTTACGCTCGATAAACTCGCCGGTGATCCTGTCGACCTGTACGTCAACGGTCGAATCGTGGCCCGCGGTGAAGTGCTCGTCCTCAATGATAATTTTTGCGTTCGTATTGCTGAGTTGGTTGGTTCGGATGTAATTTTCCGCGATTCCTAGTGGAGCGCCAAACTCAAATATTAGGATTAGCCGCAGTGCGCTAGCATCGGGTGCCGCGGCGAAAACCCGACACTAGCGCGTTCCGGCTGATGTTCCAAACCCTAAAATTAAGCTGTGATAATCCACTAGTCCTCTGTCAACATTAGATTTTTGGGTTGATCGCACTCGAGTACTATTAACCGCACGGCGTTAGCCGCGGTTTTCACATTGCGGAAACCGGTGCTAACGCACATCGGTTAATGTGCTAATCGGGTTTGGGTGGCACGCCCTGAGGCTCTGC
>JANRMD010000555.1:0-4189 GCA_033761895.1 Pirellulaceae bacterium
GTAGCTCTCGATTATGCACTCGGGCGGAGGAAGTACGTCGGTGGTGATTTCTTTAGCTTGAACTATTTGGTGGTACTGCGGTCCATTGACTTTCGTATCCTCGATCATGCAATAGATCACCCTTCCAACAAGGCAGTAGCCAACAACCAAGGTAGCGATAAGTGTCAGTTTGAAATAGAAGCGGAGCGGCTTTGTTTCAGTTATGTCTGGCGAGACCGCCTTGGGGGTAGTGCCCATGATTGCTCCACTATCCAATTCTTCGTTACATCTCGTATGTGCAATACAAACCGCATATTTATATTTTTCAATAAATAGGGATAAAACACTCTAGGAGATGTTCGAAGGGTGCTCCCGGGAACTAAATCGGATTGCACATTGTTGCACTGCCATGCATCGAGAGATAATCGCATGCAGGCAACGTTCGGCGGACTACGCGTGTTCGATCAATCGCGTTCGATTGGGTTCAGAATCTGAGATCCCTGATTTCTTGTTGCATCTAAAGATTAAAAGATGCGTTCTAGATGCAATTCTTTGGTAGGTGTATTGTAGCCTAGTAAGTCGGTGGATTTCAAAGCCGCGATTGGTCGTATCCGGCAGAAACGCCCCACCTAAAACCACCCAAGCCTACGGAGACTGAAACAATCTGCGTTAGGCTTCGCGGTTCACTTGACTTTCGCCGATTTTCGTTTTCCAGTACCCAGATGGGGTACGCCACTTGCAGAATATCAGGACACTCTCAGTTGCGTTGGGATTAGATTACTTCGTCACCCGGGCATTGAGCCAATTGTCAATCTCAGCGAGCATCACATCAGCGGCTTCTCGCAATGCGGCGTAGTTGGTGTCGATGTTGGCCATACTGCCGGCTCGGGCCGCTTTCTCAATCTCCTCGCCCGCCAACATCACCTGCTTGGCCGCAAACAAGTCCGCCGCGCTTTTCAACGAGTGTGAAGCTCTGACGAGCAACCTTAAGTCAGAGCGTTGGATGCCTTGCGCGATCTCATCCAAACGTTGATGAGTCTCTTTTTGAAGCGTTCGCACTAACAGCACTTGTTGATCCAACGGACAAACCAACATCGAAAACGGAGCGTTAAAGTCGATGGCGTTCTGCCCCAACGTTGCCACCTTTGTCGATTCACGAACTCCTGACACACGATCCTCAGTGGCTTGTAATGTCCCGCCACTCTCAAGTCTCGCAAGCAAGCGACGAAACTCTGGGAAGTTGATCGGTTTGCTGATGTAATCATCCATGCCAGCCGCTAAACACTGCTCCTGGTCGCTCTTCATAGCAGCCGCCGTAATCGCAATGATGGGCACATGACAACCATTGGCTTCTTCACGCCGAATCGCTTTGGTGGCTTCGATTCCGTCCATGGTGGGCATCTGCAAATCCATAAAGATGGCATCGAAAGTTTGCTTGCGCCACGCCTCAACGGCTTCACCTCCATCTTCAACCAATGTCACACGATGACCGCAGCGTTTTAATAACTCCACCATGACCGCTCGATTCACTTCACCATCTTCTGCGATGAGAATTGAAAGCGTTCGCGCATTAACGCGTTCCTCGCGGACAGCATCGTCGGGCCGCTCTTGTACCTTCGACCGCGCTCTCCTGATCGCTTCAAACAACTCGCTTTGCAGGACCGGCTTTTGCAAATAAGCTGCGATGCCTAACTCGCGGACGCGCGCTAAGTCGTTGGCCTGATTGTTCGATGTCAGCATGATCAGCGTAGGTTCGCTAACTGGAACTGGGGCTCGCTTCAGTTCTCGCCGCAGCGACTCGACCACCGCAAAGCCATCTTGATCGGGCATCATGCGATCAACGATCACCACTTCGAAGGGGGCCGATGCCGCGAGGGAATCGTGCCACAGCTTCAACCCAGTCCCTGCGTCATTCGCGAGCGACACAGTCACACCGAGTCGTTCGAGTTGCTCTTCCAATATCAATCGATTGGTTGGATTGTCATCGATGACCAAGACTTGCCCAACATCTAGCCCAATTGTATTCAGCTCAATGGTTTCCGGTTTGGCGCCGGCCTGCTCTGCGGTGACCGCCTGCAATGGCAATTCAAAGTGAAACGTGGCACCAGCTCCCAGTTCACTTTCAACTCGAATCCCTCCGCCCATAATCGAGATCAGTTGCGAAGAAATAGCTAATCCCAACCCTGTCCCGCCAAAGCGCCGCGTTGTCGAAGCATCCGCTTGCGTAAAGGCTTCGAAAATTGCGGCTTGTTGGTCTTGAGCAATTCCGATACCGGTGTCGCGAACCGAGAAGTGCAACCAACCTTGCTCGCGTCCCTTGGAAACTCGAACCGAGACTTCACCGCTGTCCGTGAACTTGATGCCATTGCCGACTAGATTCATGACGACTTGAGAAAGCCGCCCCGGATCGCCGAGCACGTAATCGGGAACATCGGCATCGATCTTCAGCAGCAATTCAAGCGACTTCTGCGACGCGCGAGCGGCTTGACTTTTGACGGCATGGCCGATGCAGGATCGCAAATCGAAGGGAAATTCTTCGACCTCCAACTTACCAGCTTCAATTTTGGAGAAGTCGAGAATGTCATTCAGGATTCTCAGAAGCGAATTGGCTGACTGCTGCATCATGGTCAAGAATGAACGCTGCTGGTCATCCAACTGCGTTTCGCTTAACAACTCGGCCATCCCGATCACGCCGCTCATCGGTGTTCGGATCTCGTGACTCATGTTGGCCAAGAACTCACTCTTGGACTGATTCGCTCGGTCAGCTTGATCGCGAGCCACCCGCAGTTCGGCTTCGATCAGCTTCAGTTCGGTGATGTCGCGCGAGACTCCGAAAGTACCAACCACATTGCCTACCGAATCTCGTAGCGGCATCTTCGTCGTTGAGCACCATGTGTCAGCATGGTCTTTCCAAGTCTCGCGTTCCACCAGTGCGACCACGGGTTGCCCCGTCCGCATGATCTCGAGTTCGTCGCTGCGAGCTTGATCGGCATGCTGCGAAGTGAAAATGTCCGCGTCGGTCTTGCCAATAATCGTCGCGGGCTCAGCGATGTGAAATTTCTCAGCCATACTGCGGCTGATTCGTACAAAGCGACTTTCTTTATCTTTGAAATAGATCGAATCTGGGATGTTATCAAGCAGCGCATGCAGCAAATAACGCTCACGCTCAAGTGCGATCTCGGCTTGCTTGCGGTCCGAAGCGTCCCAAAACAGAATCTGCACGCCGCTGACACGCCCCTCCGCGTTCAGTAACGGTCCCTTCACAATCTCAATCCAGTTGCCGTTTCCGTTCGCGTCAATATTCTCCTCAAACTTGTGCAACACGGCTCCGGTTGCGAGGACGTGCAAATCATCTTCGGCGTAACGGTCCGCAACCTCTTTTGAGAACAGATCGTGATCCGTACGTCCCACTACATCCGATAGCTTCAACTTACGGCGATCGAGATACATCTTGTTCGCGTAGATGCGACGCCCTTGTGCATCCTTCAGCAGCAGATTGATGCCCAAGCTATCGATGATCGAACGAAAGCGAGCCTGCGATTGCTGAAAAACCTGCTTGGCGGAATCCTCCTCATCCGGAAGGCTGGCCACAAGCATCAACTCCTCAGGCATGCGGCATAGCGTGTGCACACTAACGGGACAGGAGATGCCCGTTAGGCTCTTGATTTCAACCGTCACCGACTCGCCCGATTGCACTGTTGAATTCAAAAGCGACTGGAACACTGCCGCACTGTGGGGCTCTATGAAGTGCTGCCACCAACTTGCCGATTGCAGTTCATCGACCCGCCAGCCAAGCAAATCGCGTGCGATGGGGTTGAGGTAGAGCAAACGCTCCCCTTCGGAGGAGCAGACGATGACCAGGTCGCTATGCCGTTCCAGAATGGATCTCGGCAGCAAATGAAAGGGTACGCTGGATTCTTCAACGGTCAGTTGACTCATCGATAGATCAATTGGTGAAGTAAATAACTCGCAGCCTGCTAGCAGGTTGCGGCAAAAGTCGACTTGTGCATGGTGGTGGATTCTCAGCAACCCAAAGCGTTAGCGAGGGACCTGTCTACATCGTCAAATCGCCGCCGTAACTCGTTCCCTCGCTTACGCTTCGGGTTGCGAAAGCCTGAAACTCGCAACAACCTAAAGCGTAAGCGAGGGGCGTCCTGCATTCCCTCGCTAACGCTTCGGATTACGCTTGCGGCTGCCGGCTAGGCTCTGG
>JANRMD010000556.1:0-40179 GCA_033761895.1 Pirellulaceae bacterium
CAACAGCGGCGGTTGCCATGGACGGGTGCAAGGACAAAACGGATTTCGACTGTCTGTGTTTGGTTACGATCCAGCCGCAGACTATCAAGCAATTGTGGAAGAAGGTCGCGGCAGGCGTGTCTTTCCTGGCAGCGCGTTAAATAGTCTGATGATCCGCAAGGCCTCATCGACTGTTCCGCACGGTGGCGGCAAGCGGTTGTTCGAGGGCTCGCCGGAATATGCACTGCTGCATCGATGGATCGAACAGGGGATGCCGCGCGGTAGCGAAACAGCTGCGCAGCTGGCACGCTTAGAAGTGAGTCCAGCCGATCGAGTGCTAGCGGCCAAGGCCGAACAGCAAATTCTTGCCACAGCTATCTTCAGTGACGGTTCGAGACGCGATGTGTCGCATGCTGCGCAGTTCGCCAGCAACGCTTCTGTAGTAGCAGAGGTTGACAACCATGGCTTGGTGCGATGTGGCGAGCAATCTGGGGAAGCGGCTATCACTGTCAACTATATGGGCAAAGTCGCTGTGGTGCGCATTCAGCGACCGCGGGCAACAGCCACTAACTTTCGAGAAACGTACCCTGTTCACAATCGTATCGATGAACTTGTCTGGAACAAACTGGATCGCATGGGCTTGGCCCCTTCCGAGATTTGCGACGATGCCACATTTTTACGTCGCCTCTACTTGGATGTGATTGGAACGCTGCCTACTACGGCTGAGGTTCGCGAGTTTCTCAAGGAATCTGACACGACCAAGCGAAGTCGCTGGATCGACCGCGTACTGGACCGACCCGAATACGCGAGTTATTGGTCGTTGAAGTGGGCCGATATTCTTTTGATCGATAAAGAAAAATTGGGAGATCGCGGGGCATTTGAGTTTCATCGCTGGTTGCGGGAACAATTTGAGAGCAACCGTCCTTACGATCAATGGGTTCGGGAAATTGTGACGGCGACTGGAAATTCCGGACGCAATGGCCCAGTGAACTTGTATCGAGCGGCCGACACACCCGACTCGCTTGCACGCACGATTAGTCAAGCCTTCTTGGGCGTGAGGCTGGAGTGCGCTCAGTGCCATCACCATCCATTTGATCAGTGGTCTCAAGCGGACTTTTATGGCTTGGCCGGTTTTTTTCATGGTCTCGAGCGCAAACAACTGGCCACAGACCGCACCTTGCTCTATCACGCCGGTTATAAGCCGATGACCATACCGATATCCAATGTGCCCGTGACAACGCGACCACTGGGTGCGCAGTTCCAACCCGATCTGTCTGCGGGTGATCCACGCAATGTGCTCGCCCAATGGTTGACTGCTGCGGACAATCCGTGGTTTGCACGTATGTTTGCCAATCGCCTGTGGAAGCAACTGTTAGGTCGTGGACTTGTCGAACCCGAGGATGATATGCGGCTGACCAATCCCGCTACGAACGAACCGCTACTGGCATACCTCGCGGCCCAGGCCATCGAACGACAGTTTGACCAGAAGGACATGCTGCGAATGATCTTGAATTCGCGAGTCTATCAGACTTCGAGTGTGGCTACAGACAGTAACTTGGATGATGAACAGAACTTCTCTCACTATTACGTCAAGCGACTTTCGGCTGAAGTAATGCTCGATGCGATCTGCGAAGTGACGGGAGTGTCGGAGAGTTTTCCTGGTCAACCACGCGGCACACGAGCGATCGAGTTATGGGACAATCGCTTGCCTTCCTATTTCTTGGAGATCTTCGGACGGCCACCACGAAACTCGCCGTGTGAGTGTGGTCGTTCGAGCGAACCGACAATGGCTCAAGCACTGCATTTGACCAATGCACCGGAAATTGAGTCCAAGATTGCAGCTCCCAACGGACGCATCGCTACGCTGCTTGGGGATCCCAAATTCAACTCTCCATCATTAACGTCCGCGCAACAAACGGAGTTGGTGGAAGAACTGACGATCGCCGCGCTAGGGCGTCCGCCGCGCGAGAAAGAACTGCAAGTAGCCCATCGACTTTTCAGCCTCCGTCCGCCGCGGCCTGCTGCGGAGGATTTTTTGTGGACGCTGTTGAACTCATACGACTTTCTATTCATTCAGTAATGGTTGATTTTCACCGAAAGTGAGACTTCCCATGTTGCCAAAGTATTGCGATGGAATGGATCGACGTGGTTTCTTGAGAGTGGGCAGCATTGGTGGCTTGAGCATGGCGCAGATCATGCGTTTGCAACACTTGCAAGCCGCCGAGGCGACTCAGTCCAAAAGCGACGTGAATTGCATTTTCATCTTCATCATCGGCGGCATGGCTCACCAAGATATGTGGGACCCGAAGCCTGGAGCACCCGCGGAGATTCGTGGAGAGTTCAATGCGATATCTTCCGCTGTGCCTGGCATTCAATTGACAGAATTGCTGCCCAATGTCGCCAAGGTAACTGACAAACTGGCCATTCTTCGCAGTTTGACTCATGGCGATCCAGACCACACCGCGGGCTACCATGTGATGATGACTGGAGTGCATCCTGGCACCGGTCCTGCTTTTAATCGACTCACAACCAACAACAACGTCCATCCCGCTTTGGGCTCAACGGTCGCGAAATTAGGCATCAATCAAGGCACGTTGCCACCCTATATCTCTATACCCAATTTCCTCAACAGCGGCGGGCCGGCTTTTCTTGGTGCCAGTTGTGCGCCGTTCGTCATCGAAGCCGACCCCGCTTCTCCCGAGTTTGCGGTTCGCGATATCGTCTTGCCGGCTGGCGTCTCCTCCGATCGAAGTATTCAACGCCAACATGCCTTGAGGTCGATCAATGCCTTTGAACGAAAAGTGGAAACGATCAACAAACAAGTCCAGTCGCTCGATACCTTTTATGAAAATGCTTACAACCTGATGACTTCACCGGCGGCCAAAGAGGCATTCGACATCAGTCGGGAGTCATCGGCCACGCGGGAAGAGTATGGTATGACCAGCTTGGGTCAATGCTGCTTGATGGCTCGACGCTTGGTGGAGGCGGGGTGCCGATTTGTGTCCGTCGAAAATGGACACTGGGATACGCATCGCAAAAATGCGATGAGCCTGCGAGACTTGTTGGTCCCACCCTTGGATCGTGGCTTATCAGCGCTGATCAATGATCTCGATCGTCGCGGCATTTTGGACAAGACACTAGTGGTTGTCGCCACTGAGTTTGGTAGGACTCCACGCATCAACGATATGGCCGGTCGAGATCATTGGCCAGCCGCTTTTTCCGTCGTCATGGCCGGCGGAGGACTCAAACGTGGCTTGACGGTCGGTGCCACAGATAAACAGGCCGCAGCAGTAACGGATCGTCCCATCACTCCAGCCGATTTTGCCGCCACGATATTGGCAACGTTAGGTATCGATCCACAAACGGTCGTGCATACGCCCGTCGGTCGCCCAGTTCAGGTCGGCGGAGGTGGAACTCCCATCTCCGAACTCCTCTAACCCAACGCGGGGCTGTTACCTATGATCAACAGAGTATCGAGAACGTTGGTATGCACTTCGAAATACCGCACTTTAAAATGCCACATTTCAACATGCGGGCTGTGGTTGCTGTTGAGTTTGAGCTTGTTGCCAGTGCCTGCAGTAGTCGCTCAGCAGGTTCCCAGCGACCCAACCAGTACACATATCTTTCCCGCCGGTGGCAGGCGGGGCACAACTATCGAAGTTCGAGTTGGCGGTGAATGCCTGCCACCGCTTACCAAGTTCCATTGGGTTGGCTCGGGCCTTAAGTCGCCCGAGATACTGGGGGAAAAACTGGTATCGCGCGGTGAACCAGCTCCTCGTCGCCGACCTGGGGAAGTGCATATCTACTATCCCAAAGAATGGCAACATGCGGTCGACATCGCCTCCGATGCGCCGCTGGGAATGCACTTATGGCGTGTCGCTTGCGCGCGCGGTGGAACAGGTGGACGTCCATTCATTGTCGGCGATCTGCCTGAATTCATCGAATCCGAATCGAACTCAACGCCCGAGTTGGCCCAGCAGGTTGTGTTGCCCGTTACGGTGAATGGTCAGATAGAAGGTGAAAGAGATCTGGATTACTTTCAGTTCGAAGCTCGCGCGGATGAAGTCGTGCATATGGAAGTTGCATCAAGACGACTTGGATCGCCGCTCGAACCCTTCGTCGAAGTGTACGATGACGCTGGCCAACGCGTCACTACACAACTCTATCGCGCTGGTAGCGATCCCGTCATCGCTATGCACGTTCCCAAGAGTGGTCGCTATCGAATCATGATCGGTCATCTCGGGTTTCAGGGTGGGCCGCATTACGTCTACCGCGTCACGCTCTCCACGGTACCCTTTGTCCCGTTCGTTTTTCCAAGCGGCGGACAGCCTGGATCGACTTTAACTTATGAAGCATTCCGCTTGGGACGGACGGGCTTCGAGTCGTTCAAGATCGACTTGACGCTGCCTGAGCAGGCAGACACCGATCAGTGGATCCGTTCCACAAGTTCCCTGAACCCGGTGCATATTGTCCCCAGCGGCGCAGTGGATGTTCTAGAAGCAGAAAACAACAATTCCGTGGCTAGTGCTCAGAGTGTCGAGCCGTCGGCGATTGTCCATGGTCGCTTTCTCGAAGCAGCTGATGAAGACTGGTTTCAATTCAAGGCCACCAAGAACTCGACTTGGTCCTTGGACTGTCGACGATTCCCTGAAGGCGGTGATTGCTTGCCCATCATGACCATCACCGACGCAGCTGGCGCTCCCTTGGCCACGGCCAACATGGCGGAAGATCCAGGCCGGGCTTGCCAGCTCCAGTGGCGCGCACCGGCCGACGGTAGCTACTGTGTCCGCCTCCGCGACATTCAACAGGGTGCGCGCGGCGGCTTGGATTTCATCTACCGGTTGTCTGTGCGACCAGCCCAACCTACGTTTGAATTAGATGTGGCTGCCGATAGTTTCAATATTGTGCAAGGCTCAAAAGCCGAAATTGAAGTCAAGGCGCGGCGATCGATCGAGTGTGCTGGAGAAATTGAGTTAAACGTCGAGGGACTTCCTCTAGGCGTCAGCTGCGCGCCGGCTAAGCTACCCGCTGGTGCAAGTACTATGAAACTGCAGCTGACTGCCGAAGATGGTGCTCAGTCTTGTGCAGTGCCGATCACCATTGTTGGCCGCGTGGTCGGGGACACAAACAAACTCTTAGTGACTGCTCGCGCCGCGCACTTGGGACGCGATAGCGATGGCCTGTCGATCGGCGAAGCGACGACACAGCAAATCCAGTTAACCGTGCGGCACAAACCGGTCATTCGATTGTTCTGCAACGAGGCCTATCAGTATGCCTACCGCGGGTCTGTCTATCCCTATCTCATGGAAATCGAACGCTTGAACGGCTTTACTGGGCGGGTCCATATTGAAATGGCGGATCGTCAAATCAAAGATCTGGACGGAATTGAGATCCAACCTTTGACGATTGAGCCTGGTCAAACTCAATTCCAGTTGCCTTTGTATTTGCCAGAGACGATGCATATCAACGTTCAAGCTCACTCAAACGTCTATGCTCAAGGTTATGTCCTATTCGAAGACGCTTGGGGACAGAAGTTGTCGCAGCTGTTTGTGTCTGAGATGCGGTGCATGATTCGACCACTGCCCACGGTGGCCAAACTGTCTTCGTTGAAGGAGGAATGGGTGGGTGCTGCGGGCGAAACGGTTGAGTGCTGGCTGCAACTCGATCGCACTTCTCTGTTTGATGGGCCGATGACCATTGAATTAATCGATCCACCGGCCGCTCGCGGCATTACTGCCTTACCGGTTGTCATTGGAACAGGTGTCAGTTCAGTTGCCATGCCTATCAAGTTGTCATCCGACTTTAAATTTGCGACACCCCAACCACTGAAGTTTCGCGCCACAGGTCAAATGCCTGGCTATGTAAGTATTGTCAGCGAAGCCACGGCTCAGCTCGTACCGCACAATACGCCGCAGCGGGCTGTGCGCGTCGATGGGGAAGCCCAGGGAAACTGATTAAAGCCGTAGCGCGTGAATCAACGCACGGATTAGCCTGCTACGAAACGGTTGTGGATTTTTCCACTGACATACCTAAGGCTTCCAAGCGAGCTCGAAGTGTAGTGCGCGTGATGCCCAGTCGCTTGGCTGCTTGGGTTAAAATGCCATCGGTTTGTTGCAACATGGTTGTAAAGACCTCGCGTTCAACCATGTTGATGATCTCGCGATGGATATCATCACTCCCCTGACACAAATCTCTGGTTTCCTTCTTTCAGCACGGCAAGCGCTTCGTCAGAATTCTTAGGAGCGTCACTCGATGGCTGTTGTGCGTAGCTTGCGATGCCGATCCCTGTGGTCGCCACCAACGCAGAGGCAACGGATGCTGATTGGATGAACTGCCGCCTTGAAAAACACATAGACCTATCCTCACTGTAGCCTGACAAAAGGTGGTATTTGAAAAAAGAACCTGTGCACGAGTTTCCTACAAGCGAGTTTCCTACAGGTGAGTTTCCTGCACACGAATGAATCGAGCGGAAGCTCGGGCCATGTGCAATGATTTCCCTGTTACATCGCAAGTGACCTTCTGGAACGGAACCTGCGTACTTTGCAACCGTCGTGCCAAATCGGCGTGTCCGTGGGCCATTGTTAAGACAGCTTAACACGAGTCGTTCGTGGACTACGAGTCCGCGAGCATCAGCTATAATGCGACGGTTGTTTTTTCGAGCCTGATAAGCTGCATTGTTTCTAGCTCGCTAAGTCTCTCAGATCGCTGAATCACCGGTAGGATCACTGACTCAATGCCAAATCCGTACGATCCGCCCGCTGGCAAAAGTCTCGAAGTGAAGTTTGATCTTCAGTCGAATTCGAGCGGTCGGTTGTTGATTTCTGCGACAGCCGCGTTTTGTGCCTATTTCTGCATGTATGCATTTCGAAAGCCCTTCACAGCAGCGACGTTCGAAGGGCCTGAGATGTTTGGACTGGGACTAAAGACAGTCCTAGTGCTGTCGCAGTTGTTGGGCTATACGGTCTCGAAATTCATTGGCATTAAAGTAGTCTCTGAGATGCGCAATGAATATCGCGCAGTAGCAATTATCAGCTTGATTGCTGTGGCTGAAATTGCCCTGATTGGATTCGCGTTTTTACCTCTACCGCTCAAGGTTCTGATGATCTTTCTGAATGGTTTGCCGCTGGGAATGATTTTTGGCTTAGTCTTGTCTTACCTGGAAGGCAGGAAGCAGACCGAGGCCCTGTCCGCCGCGCTGTGTGCGAGCTTCATTGTGTCATCTGGAGTTGTAAAGTCAGTGGGCAGTTGGCTGATGCAGGACATGGGTGTCTCGGACTTCTCAATGCCGATGATCACTGGTGCAATTTTCTTCATCCCTTTGCTCGTCTCAGTTTGGGTCTTGCAAAAGACGCCGCCACCAGATGTAGAGGATCGGCAACTTCGTTCCGAGCGTAAAGCGATGACGCGCGAAGATCGCCGTAGGTTTTTGTATGCGTTTTGGCCCGGAATTACATTGCTCATTTTTGTGTACATCACCTTGACTATCGCTCGCACAATTCGCGATGACTTTGCTGTTGAGATCTGGCGCGACATGGGAGTTTCCAAAACGCCCTCGGTCTTTGCGACGTCCGAGACATGGGTTGGGATTGTGGCCACCACCTGCCTGGCACTCACGATGCTCGTCAAGAATAACTTGATGGCGATGCGAGTTACCTTCGGGATGATGTGTATCGCATTTGTGTTGGTCGCGATGTCTGCCTGGGCAATTGGCCTGCGGGCTGTGTCGCCATTTGTGTTTATGGTGATGTGTGGAATTGGACTGTATATCCCATACGTGGCTTTTCACACGTCTGTCTTCGAGCGCTTGATAGCGGCCGCGCGGATGCCGAGCAACCTGGGATTCCTGATGTACATGGCCGATTCGATAGGTTACTTGGGGTATGCAGTGGTGATCGTAGCCAAGACTTGGATGAAGAGAGATGTGGAGTTATTACCGTATTTTCAATGGATACTGCTGCTTACTGCTTCGGCCTCCATCCTGTGTCTGATGGCAGCTCTGCTATACTTTCAGCGAGCTTTGGCTCCTAAAGTACCTGATGTTCCGACTTCGGAAGAACTTGCCCATCGTTTAGAACAATCTGTTTGATGCTTGAACTGCTTCCACGAATCCCATCTTCTAGTCTCGCGGCTGTCTTTGAGCAGCCTGGGAAACCAGTCGCGATACGTGATCTGCCGATACCGCAGCTCGCGGCACATGAGGCTTTGGTAAAGATTGAATGCTGCACAATCTGCGGGAGTGATTTGCACACCGTCAAAGGAACTCGTAAAGAGAAGTCCCCTTCGATCTTGGGTCATGAAGCGATCGGTAGAATTGTCGAGTTCGGTTCGCCAGTATTGGACGTCGGCGGGGAAAAGCTGCGGGCGGGTGACCGAGTCACTTGGTCGATCTCGTGTTCCTGTGGGCAGTGTGATCGTTGCCTTGCTGGGCTGCCTCAGAAATGTCGCTCTTTGGCAAAGTATGGGCATGAAGTCGCCGAAGGTCGTTTGGCGCTCAGTGGCGGTCTGGCTCAGTACGTTGTGCTTCGTTCGGGGTCTTCAATTGTCAAAGTTGGCGATGAGATCTCTGCTGACGTTCTGTGTCCGGCGAACTGCGCAACGGCGACCGTTGCGTGCGCCATCCGCTATGCGGGCACCGTCGCCAATCAGCGAGTCTTGATCTTCGGCGCTGGGATGTTGGGATTGACCGCGGCGGCCATGGTTGACTCCCTACACGCGGCTGAGATCGTGGTGGTTGATACGCTCGCATCGCGCTTAGAACTTGCGCGCCAGTTTGGGGCGACTAGAACGCTGCAGGCTACTGGCGTAAGTGAAATCGCTGAGCTGTTTCACATAGTCTTGGAGTTTTCTGGTTCATCCGATTCTGTTTCGGCGGCTTGTGCACTGAGCGACATTGGTGGGCGAGTGATTTTGGTTGGAACCGTAATGCCATCGCCGTCGGTTGCTGTAGATCCTGAAATGATCGTGCGCCGCTGCCTTTCAATTCGGGGTGTTCATAATTATGCGCCGATTGATCTTGTAACCGCGATTCAGTTCTTGAGCGGAGCGGGGCAAAAGTATCCGTTTGCACCCCTGATCGCGAGGCATTTCACGCTAGAAGAGATCAACGATGCGGTCGAGTACGCCATCGCGGAGCGTCCGGTGCGAGTTGCCGTATATCCTTGAAGGAGTTGTTTTGAATGAGTTCCGTTGAAGAAATTGTAAATCTATTGGAATCACGTGGCGATTCACAATACGGCGGCGAAGCGGTCACGCAGCTTGAGCATGCACTGCAAGCGGCAACCTTGGCCGAACGTGAACAAGCCGATGCAGCACTAATCTCCGCAGCGCTTTTGCATGATATTGGTCACTTGCTACATAACTTGCCCGATCATGCTCCAGATGATGGCGTGGACGATCATCATGAAACGAGTGCAGGCAATTTTCTTCGCCAACATTTTCCTCCAGCGGTTACGGAACCGGTTCGTCTGCACGTGGCCGCGAAGCGTTATCTTTGCGCGGTCCAGCCAGGTTATTTTGAGCAGTTAAGCCAACCGTCGGTGGTGAGTTTGAAATTGCAAGGTGGTCCTATGTCACCCGAAGAAGTCGCGGTATTTAAGCGTTTGGAGTTTGCCGAAGACGCGGTGCGGTTGCGAAAATGGGATGACGAAGCAAAAATCCCAGAGTTTGCGACGCCTGGGGTAAGGCATTTTGAACGCTATCTTCGTGAATCTATGTTGAAAGTAAGTCGTTGATGAGCACTTGCGATGTGGTGGTTGTTGGCGGAGGCGTGGTTGGATTAGCGCACGCGTGGATGGCTGCGGAACGCGGCCTGCGCGTGCAGGTGCTCGAGCGAACTGCGATCGCTCAAGGCGCCTCGGTACGTAACTTTGGAATGATCTGGCCAATTGGGCAACCGAGCGGCGAGCTGCATTCCATCGCGATGCGGGCACACGCTCGCTGGCTGGCGCTAAATGCGGCTGGTGTGGTTGAAATCGAGCCCTGTGGGTCAATTCATGTCGCTCATCGTCCCGATGAATTGGCCGTGCTTGAAGAATTTTGTGCGCACGGTTCACACGCGGTTGAAATGCTCAGTGCCACAGCGGTTTTGGAACGTTCCCCGATGGTCAATCCCCATGGATTGTTGGGCGGTATGCTGAGCGGGACGGAGATGCGCGTCAACCCTCGCGTCGCCTCCGCGCAGATCGCTCGCTGGCTGCAGGCGGAGAAAAAGGTGGCTTGTTGCTTTAACACTACTGTATCGAGAATTGATGGGCATAAGCTGCATGCCTCCGATGGTCGTGTGTGGAGTGCAGAGCGGATACTGATCTGTAGCGGCGCAGACCTCCAGACTCTTTACCCTTCCGTTTTGCAGAACGTGGGCCTAAAGCTGTGCAAGTTGCAGATGCTCAAGGCCGTTCAAGCTCGTAGCGAAACAATTCAGCCGCATATTGCCAGCGGCTTGACTCTGCGACATTACTCGTCGTTCGGTTGTTGTCCTTCGCTGGCTGGGCTTAAACAACGAATTGCATCGGAGTCCCCGGAGCTCGATCATTTTGGAATCCACGTTATGGCGTCACCATTTCGTAGCGGCGACATCCTGCTGGGGGATTCCCATGAGTATGATGCCGACATTTCGCCGTTTGATAAAGCGGAAATCGATGATTTGATTGTCCGTGAGCTGCGAAAAATAATTAGCTTGAACGATTGGACCATGCACGAACGTTGGCACGGGATCTATGCCAAGCATCCCCAGTTGCCCATCGTGGAACAAGAGGTTGAACCTGGTGTGTTTGCCATCACGGGTACCGGTGGCTCTGGTATGACGATGTCTTTTGGGTTGGCAGAGCGCACTTGGAATCGATGGATGGGAGAAAACTAGATGACCAAACTGAGTTTCTTGAAGGCGATCGTATTCGATTGGGCAGGGACCACCATCGACTTCGGTAGTTGCGCGCCGGCTGCTGTGTTTCAACAAGTTTTCAAGCAGCATGGAATCGACATTTCGATCGCGCAAGCGCGGGAACCGATGGGGATGGCCAAAAGAGAGCACATTGCCGCGATCGCCAACATGCCTAATGTCAAGCAAGCTTGGGAGAACAAGTACGCTCGGCCGTTCAGCGAACAGGACATCGATACGATGTACAGTGAGTTTCTCCCGCTGCAAAAGCAGATTCTTGGAAAGCACTCGCAGTTGATTGCGGGCGTGCCAGAGATGGTGGCCAAGTGCCGAGGGATGGGTTTGAAGATTGGTTCGAGTACTGGATACACTAGAGAGTTGATGGAAGTGGTTTCGGCGGCCGCGCGTGCGCAGGGGTATGAGCCCGATTGTGTGATTTGTTCCGAAGACGCGCCGCGTGGTAGGCCTGCACCGTATCTGTTGTTCGAAGCCGCCAAACGAATGGATGTGTACCCAATGTGGTCGTTCGTCAAAGTGGACGATACTCCGGTAGGCATTGAGGCTGGTCGCAACGCAGGTTGCTGGACCATCGGTGTCACTCGCACTGGAAATTGTGTTGGTCGGACGGAAGAGGAGTTAGCCGCAATGTGGGAAGCAGAGGTCAAATCACTGTGTGACGTTGCGGAAGGCAAGCTTCGCGCTTCGGGGGCACACTACATTGTCGAATCTGTCGTTGAAATTCCTGCCCTACTGCAGGAGATCGATCGAGTTGCAGCGGCAGGGCAATTGCCAATTTAGATGCGACACCCAAAACCATCTTCCGACGATACCAACGCAAGAGTACGAGCTACTTGTGCTGAGCTGCTAATTCTGAAGCACTGGCCTTCATGAGAAAGATTCCGGTTGTACCCTCCATTGCTCCTTGAAGAAATGGCTTGGCAATACTGGGCTCATTGGCTGAATAGTAGAATTCGGCCAGAAAGTAACTTAAGTCTGAAGAGATTTGATTGCTTATTTGAGCAGCTCGAGTTAACAGCTGCTTTGCTTCATCATGTCTACCGCTCTTGAGATAAATCCAACCCAGCGATCCCACCAAAAACGGATCGGTTGCGTGTTTCACTGCATTTTTTTCTGCTATCGAGATAGCCTCGATGTTTTCTAGGTCTTGCTGGCTACAGGTGAGAGCAATTGCCAGCAGGTTGCTGATTGCAACTTCACGACTGCGGTCGTTTTCGTTTGCAAGCTCGGACAGAGCCTTGCGGAAAGCTTGTACGGCCTGAGAATACTCCCCTTTCATTAAGTGCATCTGACCTTGTGGAACCCAGAACCTGCTTGATGAGGTACCGAGTCGTTGTGCAGTCGCAAGCGACGCTTCAGCCTCTGCGCAGTCCGCGTGAAACAATTTCCACTCGGCGTGCCACAGGTGAACGTTGAAATTGGAATTGTGTATTTTGCGTGCTTCATTAATTGCGGCTTCCGCCTCGGGCAAACGCCCTGCACAAAACGCCACTTCAGCTAGAAGCAACTGCGGAGGCGTTGCTCCCCCGGTCATGCGGGCGGCGTTTTCCAAAAGTGCTTCGGCTTCTTTCGTTTCGGACAAGTTAAAATGAGCTAATGCGAGCCGGACCAAATAGCTTGGATTTTGGTGATCGAGTCGGATCAAGCTGCCTAGAATCGGCTTGAGGTCAGCCCAGCGACCTTGGCGTTCATAAGTTATTGCCAGGCACCGAAAAATCTGAAATGCAAAATCACTTCGTTGTTTCTGAGTCCATGCTTCGGGTAACTGCAACAGAGCCGCTCTTTCAAGCTGGGCGGCCGCGTCGGCAAAGCGTTGCTCAGCAATCGCGACTTGCCCGAGAGTCATTGTGACTTGCGGATCGCGGGGTACTAAAGCTGCCAGACTTTCCAGTCTGGCTTTTGCATCCTCTAGCTTACGATCTGAAAGCAGCAACCAAACAATAACGAGGTCAGGCTGAGGGAGGGCCTTATTTGATTCTCGCAGCTTACTTAACGCCTCGCGGCACTCAACTAACTTCCCCTCTGAGTAAAGACGACTGCTTTCGTCGAAGAGATTCTGGTTTTGTTGTAAAAACTCTAACGCCCATGCGCCGATATCGGGGTCCTGCCGTTCGAGTCCAACAATCCCAGCCCATAGGCTGGCGGAACAACCAACGCATGCAAAATACAGGCAACCTATGATTTCTACAGCGAGCTTCATCGGCATTCATACTTCCGCCGCAAACGTATGCCGACTGCGATACTACCCACCACAACTATCAAGGTGATCGAGCTTGGCTCCGGAACGGCAGTGATGCCACTCCATGCGAGACCATAATTTACATCGCCGATCGATCCAAAGGTGTTGTTCGCGTAGAACACTTCGATTCCATATTCAGAAGTTCGAGGTAGAAAAAACGACAAATGTTCAGCCGTATTGAAAAGGCTCGACGATTCAGAGATGATTGAATTCGTAATCAGATCGCGAACGCGCAGTGTCAAATTGGCTTGCGCAATGTCGCTAACGGTGAATGTGTTGGTATTGAATGTCCGATTGCGGAACCAATTCAGGGTTACATTAAACAGGGTGTTTCCTTCGAGTAGTCCACCGATGGAGTACAAATTGGAGGTACCGATAAGTACATTCCCCAGATCCCATCCCACGGCGGCTACGGTACCGAGATTTCCATTGTTTAATCCTAGAACGTCGCGGGTACCGGCAGTCAAATATTGATCAAAGGCTTGGTTTAGATTCACCATTCCCGCACCAGCGGCCCAGTCAAGTGCCTGTGTCGTTGTAACTCCGCCAAGTCCGTTTGCATGGGCGACTTGACCATTGTTCCAGCCTAGGGTCTTGTCAGCACTATTCATCAAGACGCTCTTTACAACCAGCGTATCGCGTGATGCAGCATTACCTGCCAACTCGGCCGTGTTGTAACTCGCACTTTTTAGCAACGCCACGCTACCTGCCACGATTGGCGCAGCGAAACTAGTCCCGGCAACTGAGGATGAGTAGAAGTTTGCGTTCGTACCACCATTCGAAGAACCAACCAAGGTTGTGTTATTGCCACCGGTCTGCCCTCCATAAAATGCAGCCATGAGGTTTGTGCCAGGAGCGGCGATATCCACTGCGGCCCGCACTCCCGTGACTGTTCCATTTATCGGATCAAAATAGCTCTGCGGGCCGCGACTGCTAAAGTTTGCGACGGTGTTGTAAGAGTTGTTGCCACCATTGGCTAAGGCGGCGACCGTGATCGCATTGTAACCCGAACCAGGGAATCCAACCGTATTTTGTCCGGGACCGGAGTTTCCTGCAGAAGCGACTAACGTTGAATTTGAGTTTTGTGCCGCATAGCCATCGAGGGCGACCGCGAAAAAATTGTTACCTGCAGGTGAATTTCCACCCCAGCTACTGTTGATTACGTCTGCTGTCCCAAAGAAGGGCGTATAACCTCCAGTAAACGATGCCGCTGTAAAGTTGAAGCCCAGCGCATAGGCGTTACCATTCCATGAAGATGCAATGGCTCCCGAGCGCAGGTCTGTTCCCGGGGCAATCCCTGTTTGCCATGCGCCACCATTAACTAACGTGGCTCGCCCCCCAATGTGAGATCCTACCCACGTCGCATGGCGGTCGAATAGGTCCTGAGTTGTTGTACCGAAAGCACTCGCATCATGTTGATAATTGGTTACGTGCGTAAGTGCTTCGTGACCATTCCAAATGTGCCCTGCTTCGACGTTTGCAGTAATGGTTCCCTGCCCAGTAAAGCCGGCATCGTAGAAGCGATTAGCACCGATCAAGTTGTTGATGTTTGTGCCGTTTTGGAACGTGCCTGGTACGCTGGAAACAAGATTGTTTTCTCCACTTTGACCATTTAACTGAGCGGATGAATAGGCTACTAGAGTTAAGCAAGCCAGCGTGCGAACTAGCAAAGCATTCATGTGGAGTCCAATACTACAAACGTCTCTTCGCAATAAACTTTACGGAGAGTACTCTGACCCATTATGTGAGTCAAGCAATTACAAAGTTCTTTGAAGAATGTAGCTCCTAAGCAACGGATCGACTCGCCGTGTTGGTGGATTAAGGACAGGCTTTAATCGTCCTCCTTCAGCAGTTGCTCGATAACGGCTTCGACTTTCTTGTCCGTGGTGGCTCCTTGCCAGTTGAGTTCACCTTGCCACCAGAAGCGGATGTAGCCTTTCTTGTCGACGACATACACCGTGGGCCACATCGTGTTGCCCCATGCGTTCCAGTTTTTGTCCTCGAGATCGATCAGGACTGGAAATTCAAAGCCCTCTTTCTTGGCGGCTTCAATTACCGAATTGGGATCACGCTCCGCTGAGGTCTCGGGCCGCTGTATTCCGATGACTTCAACACCTCGGCTTTTTAGTGTTTCGTCCCAACGTTTGTAGTGCTTGAAATTTGCAACACAATTGTGGCATTGGAAGGCGTAGAAATGGAGCACGACAACTTTGCCTCGCATGGATGCGAGAGTGGTGGGAGCCCCAACCCAATCTGGAGCTTCAATGAGTTCCGGCGCGAAGGGATAGATACGTTCGACCTTCGTCGTATCAAGCGGTTCGCCATAAGATTGGCGTAAGCGTTCGGCTTGTTCAGGCTTGAGGATAGCTAGTGCTTTCTTGGGTTCCTCTTGTTTGGCTACTATCAACTGCTGAAGCTTCTTGTCATCATTAGCGGCTAGATCTTTGCCAAGCTTGTCCGTTTCGGCAAACAACTCAGACAATTTTTTGTTCTGGGTAGCGTCCAATCGCAGGTAATTTACAACTTCTGGACGAACCAGCACGCGAGCACTTTGAGATTGCAACTCGATTTGACGCAACCGCCGGACGGCGCTTTTGCCTTGGATACGTTCCAGACCAGTCACCAGCTTGGTTTCAAGTTCGGCAATGATCTTTCGTTGCTGCGTGGGGGGTAACAGTCTTGCTGGCCACCAGATTTTGTCGATATCGCGGAGCGCTGCCTCCCATTGTGCGAGTTCCTTTGCATCCAGATTGAGATCTTTCTGGACTTCCGGTGTGTGACTGAGAGCCAGCAGATTCTGCGGAACTGCCTCCAAATCACCTGACAGCGGTGCGTACTCGAGTCCAGGCTCGCCAGCTGCGGAAGTGCCGCATACTGAAGTGCCGCATAGGATCGAGCTATACAGAAACAGAGTTCCAATCACTACGCGGAGAGGCAATTGTGGTAACAGCATGTCCCGTCGTACTCCTTCTGGGTATCGCAAAACGTTGTTTTCCGATTGTCAAGTTGCAAAGTGCTGGTACTTAGACGGCGATTCACGGGAGATCTTACACGAAGAGCAGAATTTTTGTGAAATGAACAGTTCTTCAGGTAAGACGGGGCTCGATTTTGCGTCTAATCCGTCGTGGACACCCTACAGGACTAAATTGCGAACGTGAGCGACCTCAGTCAGTTAAATCAAGACGCCTGGTTGCGGAGATTGCAATCAGGCGAACGGGACCGAGAGCAGGCGATTGAGGAACTGCGCGCCTATTTGGTGCGTGGTTTGGAACGTTCGTTGCGACAGCGATATGGTGGTAAGGTCCAAGTCGAAGACGTCGCGCAGGTCGCATTGCTCAAGATATTGGGCTCGTTAGACACATTTCAGCATCGCAGTCGCTTCGAAACCTGGGCGATGGCAATTGCCATTCGTGTCGGGATGAGCGAATTGCGGAAACGCTATTATCGCGATGTTTCGCTTGACCTAACCTTAGACGGTAAAAGCGTTCGAATCGAGTTGGTTGATCCTTCCTCCGATGTAACCAAGGATCATTCAGGCATGCAGAGTCTGCTGGAGTTGTTGCAGCGATTGATCGACGAACGGCTGAGTGACAAGCAGCGTATGGCGATTCGCGGTTCGCTGGAAGGGTTACCCGTAGAAGAGATCGCAGCGCGCATGGCGAGCAATCGCAACGCGGTTTATAAACTGGTACATGACGCGCGGCTGAAACTCCGTCACGCTCTGGAAGCAGATGGGTTTACTGCCGAAGACATCTTGGAATTGATTGCTTAGAGGCTTACGGTATGTCAAGCGCATTCGCACAAGTTCAGAAGTTATTCGAGTCCATTGCGACGGCGGTTCCAGATCAACTGGACTGCGATGGTTGCTTTGAACTGAGCGCGCAGTTAGCGGATGCTGAGATGTCGGGTACTGAGCTAAATGAAATTCTCCAAGCCGTCCGGGTCCATTTGAGTCAATGCCCGTGCTGCGCTTACGAATATGCAGCACTCCTGGAAGCGGTCCACGCAGCCGATTCGTTCCAATGAGAATCTTTCAAGGTCGCAACCGGTAATCGATTTATGGTTGGTAGCGGAATGCGTCAAGCATTTCGAAAGTACTGTGGGGTCCGCGAAAGCTTTGACGGTTTCCTGAAGCACGTGATCGCATGGCCTTGGGGCATGCGTCGAGCATATCACTGTCCCGCATGAGTAATGATTCATGCAGAAATAAAATGCAAAATGAACAAGCCGTTGCGGCTGATTCAACCTTTTGCGGTTTTCATTTTGCATTTTTCATTAAACATTAATCATTAGCCCTCGAATGCACTGTCTCGGCTCACAAGGTTGATCACGGCGCATGCAGTCGCTCCGCGACTCAGCGCTTCATTGGGCCCAGCCACCTGGGACTGGCATCCCAGGTTATCACCTGACGTTGCTACGCTACTGAATGCAATGTTTGCGACAAGATCTTCACCCATCCTTTAACCGCAGTTCTTCCGAAATGCTTGACGCATTCCGCTACCGTCACTCCATTGAAACAAAGTGTCCCTGGGAATAATCCGGGGTAAGATCTGAAGACCTAGCGTCGTCAACAATGCATGCCGATTACGGCATCGACAGGCTTACGAACAATGACGGCTCAGCAAAGGGAAATTTGATCATGAAGCGAACCACGGCTGCGATTCTTTTTTCGCTCGTATTGGCAGCAGGATTCATCGGATGCTCCGGAACCGAGACACCCAAGACAAGTGGGGCTGGGGATTCAATAATGAAGGATGAGGGAATGGCAAAGGACGGGATGATGAAAGATGGCATGGCTAACGGCAACATGATGAAAGACGGTATGCAGGGTGAGGGAAAGATGAAAGGTGATGGCATGATGAAGGGGGAGGACATGAAGGGGGATCGCAAGTAGTGTCGAATCGGCCGCGATTACGCGTCGTCCACGAGGATGCGTGTCACAAGATCCAGTGAAGAAATAGCAGTGTATAGCGGGTGAGACCATGAAGTCTGTAAATGTCGATCGCGATGAAGTCACGCCACCGAATTTGTATTTCAATCGTCGGCAATGGATGCGCGCGAGTGCTGCGTTAGGGAGTGTGGCGGCGACGGCAGCGACCTACCGTTGGTTCAATCCGGTTGCAAGGATGGAGGCACAGACGGCGCCTATCGAAGCGATAACTGCGGCGACGGAATCTCAGGAGGAACTGCTGGCTAAGGGTTGGCGGGTGGATGAACCCTCAACTGCAGAAAGCAGCATACTAAACTACAACAACTTCTATGAGTTCACGACCAGTAAGGAGGCCGTTGCTTCAGTTGCGGCAGGCTTCAAGACGGATGGTTGGAAAATTGTTGTTGATGGTCTCGTGGATAAACCTCAGAGCTTCACCGTTGATGACTTGCATGCCCTCAGCGCTCCGCAAGAACGCATCTATCGAATGCGATGTGTCGAAGCTTGGTCGATGGTGATTCCGTGGGTTGGCATTCCGCTCGCGCATCTTCTGGAAGCGGTAGGGATGATGTCGAATGCAAAATATGTTGCCTTTGAAACGCTATTCGATCCTACGCGAATGCCTGGTCAAAAGACAGACGCACTGGAATGGCCCTACATTGAAGGCCTACGTCTTGACGAGGCGATGCATCCACTGACGTTGCTTGCCACCGGGCTATATGGCAAAGCCTTGCCGCCTCAGGATGGAGCTCCGGTGCGTCTAGTTGTTCCTTGGAAGTATGGCTTCAAAGGAATCAAGTCGATTGTGAAGCTCACCCTAACCTCGGATGAACCCAAAACGAGCTGGAGTCGATTTGCGCCGGATGAGTATGGGTTTTACGCGAACGTAAATCCAAATGTGGATCATCCGCGTTGGAGTCAAGCGACAGAGCAGCGGATCGGCGAAACGAAGCGGCGCAAGACACTGATGTTCAATGGCTACGAACAGCAAGTTGCAAATCTCTATCGCGGTATGGACTTGCGTCGATTTTACTGATTCGTTGAAGGTCGAAAACGAGAGTTGAAAATGAACTCGGTGCAATTCAATCGTTGGCTGGTTATCGTGAACGGTTGCGTCCCGCTACTGGTGCTTGTGTGGGATGCTGTTAACGACCAATTGGGTGCAAACTCCGTCAATTATGCGTTGCATGTGACGGGCATATTGTCACTGGTGTTTTTGTTTCTATCTTTGGTCATCACACCACTTCGCTGGATTACAGGCTGGGGTGGCTGGATTGCATTCCGAAGAGCGCTGGGGTTGTACGGCTTCTTTTACTCGATTGTCCATGTGGGAATCTATGTCGTACTCGATCGTGAACTAAGTATCGCGAGTACCTTGAGCGAGATAGGGTTGAGACGATTTCTGCAGATTGGAACGCTAGCGGTGCTATTGATGGTTCCGTTAGCAGTAACCTCAACCAATGCGATGGTTCAGAAACTAGGTGCGAAACGATGGAAGCTGCTGCATCGGTTGGCTTACGTGGTTGCAGCTTTGGGCGTCATTCATTACTACATGCTCGTAAAGTCCGATGTGCGTCAGCCGATTGCGTTCGCGGTGGTCTTGACGGGTTTACTTGGGGCTAGGTTTGGTAAGCACTATTTCGATCTACGTCAAGCCGCCCAAAGCAAACAAACCCAAACTAACTCAGCTACTGTAGGCAGCGCGATGACCAAGGTTTCGCGGCGGTCCCATATTTGGAAAGGCGAATTGTCGGTCGCGTCAATTACCCAAGTTACATCGGACGTAAAGACCTTCCGATTGCAACCGCAGGATGGTGGGGCATTGCCGTTCGAATACCTGCCAGGTCAATACCTAAGTCTGCAGTTAGTGATCGATGGCAAGCGGGTGAATCGATCTTACACAATAGCTTCGTCACCTACACTCAAAGGAGCCTGCGAAGTGACGATCAAACGCGATCCAAGTGGATTGGTGTCGCGCCATTTGCATGACAACCTTAAGGTTGGCGATACGCTCAAGATAACGGCCCCAGCTGGCAAATTTGTATTCACCGGGGTAGAGGCATCTTCGATTCTAATGATTGCGGGTGGCGTTGGCATAACGCCCCTCATGTCCGTGGCTCGTTACTTGAACGACCACCTATGGGAAGGTGACATCTACTTCGTAGTGGTCGCAAGAAAAGAAAGCGATATCATCTTCTACCAAGAGTTATTGGAGTTCTGTCAACATTTTCCTAATTTTCATCTGTGCATTACCCTGACTCAGTTGGAGGCGGACAGTCCTTGGGCAGGACATCGAGGATTCTTGTCCGAAGTGTTGCTGCAGAATTTGGTCGGCGACCTGAATCGACCGATTGTCCATCTTTGTGGTCCCCAGGGGATGATGGTGGCCACACGCGAATTGTTGCTTAAGTGCGGTGTCGCGGCGGAGCGCATCAAGACGGAAGAATTCGTTTCTCCAAGAGCTTCAGAGTCGGTCGCTGTCACAGAGCAACCCGAACCAATAACAACTGTGGGATCGCGTCTCCGTTTTGAACGCTCCAACGTGGAGGTGGAAGTTGACGGTGAGACCACCGTGCTGGAGGCCGCTGAAGCGCATTCCATTGACTTGCCCTTCGAATGTCGATCAGGAATCTGTGGGCAGTGCAAGACCCGTTTGCTCTCTGGGAGGGTGGCTATGGACTCAGAGGATGCTCTAACGGCCGCCGAGAAGAAGAGTGGTTGGATTTTGGCTTGTCAGGCTCGAATGCGCTCGGACATCAGCGTTGATGCCTAACACGAAATACGAGTCCTATCAGCTGGGACGCGCTGGCGTCCGGTTTTAGCCGCGGTAAACCGGTGCTAGCGCACTGCGGCTAATCCTAACATTTGAGTTTGACGCTCCACTAGCGCTTTGTCCACATTAGATTTTTGGGTTAGGCACATTAACCGATGTGCGTTAGCACCGGTTTCCGCAATGTGAAAACCGCGGCTAACGCCGTGCGGTTAATAGCACTCGAGTGCGAGCAACCCAAAAATCTGAGGTGGACAGCGCACTAGTGCCTTCCGGCTGATCAAATCAATCCACAGGAAAATCCAGTCACTGATGCGACCGACTGAGTACATGTAAACCGGTGCTAGCGCACTGCGGCTAATAGGTAGGTGCTAACGCACTGCGTTTAATTCTGGTAGTTCCCTTTTGAAAGGACAGTAGTATGAAGTGTGCTTCTTTGGCATTGGTGATTCTCACGGCGATCGCATTTACAAACCTCCAAGCGGAGAATCCACGGGACTTCACTGTCCAGTCCGCGCTTGATGACACGAAGTTTCAGTTGTCAGAGAACAAAGGGAAAGTCGTCGTCCTACATTTTTTGCTCAAGACCGAGTGTCCTTACTGCCTGCGTTACACTCACGAATACGCGAAATTAGCCGCGCAATCGCCGGAAGTCATCCACGTTTTCTTGAAGCCTGATGACGTTGACGAAATCAAGACTTGGGCGAGCCATCTCGACATGGCTGATCTCAAGCAGCAACCCAAGATCTATCGCGACGCAGATGCAAAGCTAGCTAAACAATTTCAAATTCCTGGCGGCTACAAGTTCCATGGCCAAACGGTTCACTATCCGGCTTTGGTAGCATTAGACGGTGAAGGGAAGGAGCTTTTCCGTCATGTGGGCAAGAGCAATAGCGATCGCTTAGCGAGCGGCGATTTCACGAAAAAACTTGATGCTGCGATGGCTAAGCTGAATCGCAAGTAGCCGCCCTCGACGTCAAGTTGCTAGCAAACGCGGTCGGCTGATCGATCTGGACATTGGGGCAGTAGAAACACTATAGCTAATCTCTGATCGTTGGGTTCGACCCGCAAGCTGACCCGCTCGTTTGACTAGATACTGTTCATAAACATGATGGCATTCCTGACCCGTCATCGCGACCTGATATTTCCGGTTTCGATCATCGCCTGCATCGGCGTAATCCTGGTTCCTTTGCCACCTTGGATGATGGACATTCTTCTGTCAGCAAACATCACGATCTCGGTCGTGGTTTTGCTAACGACCATCTCGATTCGCACGCCGCTTGAGTTCAGCGTGTTTCCATCGTTGTTGGTGGCGACAACCCTGGCTCGTTTGGTGCTTAACATCGCGACGACTCGATTGATTCTCTCGAATTCGGACACCGACGCCTTGGGTGCCGCCGGTGGAGTGATCCAAGCGTTCGCAGAATTTGTTGCAGGCGATCGGATGGAAGTCGGCATAATCTTGTTCGTGATCATTATTATCATCCAGTTCTTGGTGATTACTAAAGGTGCCACGCGTGTTTCTGAAGTGGCAGCGCGTTTTGCGTTGGACGGCATGCCGGGCCGTCAAATGGCTATCGATGCCGATTTGAATTCGGGTGCGATTGATGAACAAGAGGCACAAAGACGCCGCGATGGTGTGACTCGCCAAGCTGACTTCTTTGGTGCGATGGACGGTGCTAGTAAATTTGTGCGCGGTGATGCGATCGCGGGGATTATCATCACGATCATCAATATTGTGGGTGGTATCTATGTTGGCATCATGCACGCGAATTTGACGTTGCAAGAGTCGTTTGTGATGTTCACAAAGCTGACCATCGGTGATGGCTTGGTCAGCCAGGTGCCGGCTCTGTTGATCTCACTGGCTGCGGCGTTACTGGTGACACGCAGTACGCAATCCACGAACTTGCCGATCGAATTCTTGAATCAGCTATTCGCGCGGCCTCAAGCGCTGGCTGTGGCGGGTGTGTTTCTTGGGTTGTTGATTTTTACTCAGTTGCCCACGCTTCCGTTGCTGACCCTGGGTGGTGGTTGTGTTGGACTGGCTGTGATGGTCAATAAGCAGCAGGTGGTCGCCAAGAAACGTGAAGACGAAGAGAAGACCAACGCAGCGGCCGTCAAGGCCAAACCTGCCGAGAAGAAGGCTGAAGATTTTCTCGATGTCGATGCGATGCGGGTTGAGATTGGTGCTCAGTTGCTACCACTGGCCGATCCACGACGCGGCGGTGACTTGATGGAACGTATCAGCAATGTGCGCTCCATCCTAGCGAGCGAGATGGGCATTCTATTGCCCAAAGTCAGGCTGAAAGACAAACTGAAGCTACACGAATTAGCTTATGAAATTCAGATTGCTGGCAACGCGGTGGCCCGCGGCGAAGTACATCCCAATCGCTTGTTAGCCATCGATGTCGGTAACTGCACGGGCTTGATCAGCGGCATTGAAACCACGGACCCAGCGGCTGGCCGGCCAGCGTTCTGGATTCTGCCAGAGCAAAAGGTGCAAGCCAGTCTATACAACTATCAGATCGCTGCACCCGGTTCGGTGATCGCGACGCATGTGCAAGAGGTGGCGCGTAAACACGCCGACGAATTGCTGACACGCGATGCCACAAAACAATTGGTCGATCAACTGAAGGCAGCCAGTCCAACGGTGGTGGACGAGTTGATTCCGGGGATGATGAAGCTTTCCGAAGTGCAGAATGTGCTGCAAATGCTGTTGCGCGAAGACGTGCCGATTCGACAACTTGGGTTGATCTTCGAAACGCTGGGGGACTATGCGGGTCGTACCCGAGACCCGATATTCTTGACAGAGTTTGTCCGCAATCGATTGTCACGCACGATTTGTCAACGATTTAGCGATGCCAATGGCCAACTGCACGTGATCACCATGGATCCTCAGATGGAAGATCGCATCATGGCGGGCTTTGACCACACCGAACGCGGCCTGATGATCAAGATGTCGCCTCAGGTAATTGAAATCACCTGCCGTCAGATTGCCAACCAAGTCCGTCTGCTGACTCAGGCTGGGCATAAGCCAGTGATTGTGGTCGGCGGCCGTATTCGCGCGGCATTGCGCGTTATCACACAAAATGCACTTCCTGATTTGAAGATCCTCAGTCATTCAGAAATCACTCGTCAAACTTCGACTGTTTCAGTTGGTTTGGTTTCCGACCCAGTTACCAAGGCGTAGTAAACGACTATGGACATTCGAACTTTTCGCGCCGCAACCTTGCAAGAAGCACTTGAACAAGTCCGAGAGACGCTCGGCCCCGATGCCGCCGTCTTACACACGCGACAAGTTAAGCGTAGCCGGATGGGATTGTTCTCCAGCAGTTTGGTCGAAGTTGAGGCCAGTGTTGAAATGCCCGTCGCAAGTCGATTGGTGAAACGGGCCAAGTCGATGCCGGCGGTTCAAGACCTAATGCCAGCGGAGTCTCGCACTGTGCCTACGGCGACACACGCAGACGACTTGCTGCCAGCAGGGTCGAAGGCCAGCGCGCCGCCTGAGTCGGAAGTTGCTGCGCAATCGAACGCCGCGATGACTGTGACTATAGAGCCGAAAGAGCCCCAAGCGACTGCACAAGACACTAAGCAGGCGACCGAGCGGGACATCGACCACCTGAATTCTACACCGCGTCCACAAAGTGAGTCGGCTAACGCGAGTGGTTCACGCCTGCCTCCAGCGGTGTACGAAACCTTATCTGAAATGTTGGAAGCTGGGGTCGAACCATCCGTTGCCAAAGAATTGCTTCAAGCGGCCAGCAAGCTGCTCGAAGTCGAACAACTGGGCGATGGCCTACTGCTCCAAGGTCGCATCTGCCAGTTGGTTAGCAAGAACCTACGAGTGGCTGAGCCGATTGTGCTGAATCCTGCCCAACAAGCAGTGATTGCAATGGTTGGCACTACAGGGGTTGGGAAAACGACAACACTCGCCAAGCTGGCAACGAACTTTCAAGCGGATCGAAACTGCCAGGTTGGTTTGATTACACTGGACACGCTTCGCCCGGGTGCGGTCGATCAGTTGCTCCAGTACGCCGAGTCGCTCGACGCGGCTCTAGAGGTGGTGAGTTCAGCCAATCAGTTTTTACCTGCTCTGCATCGTCTAAAGGACTGTGATGTGGTGCTGATCGATACAGCCGGCCGGTCACCCAATGACGCTGAACAGATCGGCGTGCTCCAAGACTTGCTGGCGGCTGCGCAAACAACTTCGGTACAGTTAGTTGTAAGTGCGACCAGTTCGGTGGGGCACGTTCAAGCAGCAATCGATAAGTTCTCGCCATTGAATCCTACGGGGCTGATCATCACCAAGCTGGATGAAGCAATTGGTTTTGGTGCATGGCTTTCGATCCTACAGCAATGCGAATTACCGGTCAGCTACGTGACGCATGGCCAACATGTTCCGCAGGACATCTCGCCGGCTAACCGTCGGCGGCTCGCAAGTTTGTTGCTTGGGCATGCCAGTCAGCCCGTTTCCTAACTGCAAAGTCAACTAGTGGAGCGTCACGATTTAATCTCAGGGAAATCGGGTTTGGTTGGCATGTCCCGGCGTAGCCACCGTTGCCAGACGGTGGACACCATGCGTTTGCCTAACCACCCTTGGCTGCCTAACCACCGCTTGGCAGCGGAGGCTACGACCTAACCCAATATCTAATCTGGAGGCTCCTCTAGTTAGAAGTTGCGTTCTAGTTTTGTAAGAGCCGCTGAATCTGTTGCGCTAGCGAGGCGGGTTCCATTTGAAATGTCTTGCGGAAGTCTCGCGCACGTGACGCCGATGAGTAGCTTCCAAAGTCACGCTTCCTTTGCAATTTGAGGTACGCTGCAAATTCGTTGGGCATCCGTTCAGATAAGTAAAAGGTTAGTGCCCATCCAACGGCATACGAGGTAAGCTGTTCCTGCTGGAAGATGCCATCGGATTCGATCATGCTGCGAAGACGCGATTCGAGGGCGCCTGGTTCTCGCAAAATTGGTTGGAGTTGCTGGACCTTGGGGATTAGCATACGAGATTCCAGTGTGCTGTGATTTACGCGTGTGTCATACACGGCGGGCTGTTCAAACATGGTCGCAAAGCCCTCAACGAGCCACAGCGGATTTTCGGCCAGTCGCTCATGCACACCGGTATTGAACGCAATCTGGTGAACCGCTTCGTGCACGATCGTGGCTTCGGTTTCAGACCAGTCGACACCGACCGCGCCATCGAGTTCATACATCACACAGCGATTCGACTTTGGCAAGTAACTACCAACCACGTTGGGGCCAAGTCTTACCCCCTCGCGTGCCAAGTATCTTTGAAATGAACTGCGATCAGGTAGGACAATGACAACCAGCGGAAAATCAGGCTGACGCAACGGCCAACCTCGGACCTCGAAGTATCGAATGTAACCTGCGAGCAAGGATTGAAAACGATCGCGCCAACGCGCCGCACGACTCTTGGGGGAACCGATCACATAAGGGCCTTGGATCAGCACTTCAAAGTTCGGTCCTAGTTCTTGCTGCAGTACGCGACTCGCATCGAGGGTCGACTGCGGTTGAAAGGTCCGCTCCAGCAGCTTGTGCGAGGTGATGTCAGACTGTGACAAATGGTGCATGCGACCCGTGGACTCAAGTAGCACAGCATCAAAATCGCTCCAGTGAATCGGCAAGCCTAACAGCTGTTCAGCCGCTTGTGTCCTGACTTGTAACAGCGGCGGGCGACTGGCAACCGGGCGGCTGGCAACCGGATGGTTGGCAACCGGGGATTGCGCTGTGACTTGTGTGCATGGTAACCAAAGGACTACCAAAAGTAGCTTAGTAGGAAAGTCTGCGAATTTAGATGGCATCAATCCAGTTCCGAATTTGGTTATGGGGTCGTGGGTCGCACTTCCGAGTGTTAACGTTTCAATGACAAAGACGAGGTCGCACCCGGCAGGAGCGCCCCACTCGATGCAGGTCGCACTGGCAGGCTCATGCTTAACTCACATTTATCAGCTAAAAACCGAGCAACTGCGGGATTTTCGTACGAGTACGAGTACCGTTTTAACTGAGTACGAGTACGAACGAAGGTTAGAAATGTGGTAATGACAAGCCCGGCAGGAGCGACCCACTTGATGCTCTGGTCGCACCTGGCAGGAGCGACCCACCTGGTGCTGCTCTTCAAATCTATGTCGCTGCAACTGTAGCCACCTTGTTGGCGGGCGCGGTATCATGGATGCCGGGCATTTGAGGCGAACGAACATTCCACCCTTAACGATTGTGCAACCATGCTGAAGTCAAATACGAGCTTTGAAGGCGCCTTGTGGTGCCAGCTACTCTGTGTCCTTTCCATCGCAATCGGATCTGCCAACTACCTGGTCGCTCAAGATGCCGAGTCCAAACCTGAGCCCAGCCAAGAGAATAAAACCGAGCAGAGGGCCTCGATCGACGAAGTTCGGAAGTTGATCAGAGAGTTGGATGGCAAGAGCTTGAAGGAACGGGATGCTGCCGAAAAGAGCTTGATTGAGCTTGGGGCTTCGATCCTCGGCTTCCTACCGGAAATTGACGCCAACACATCTGGTGAAATGAAGATTCGATTGCAACGTATTCGGCAACAGTTACAGACTGTCGAAATCAAAACGTTTTTTGAGTTTTCCAAAGTAACTCTGTCGGGCAAGATGCCCCTGACCGAAGCTATCGAGAGCATTACAAAACAAACGGGAAACCCAATCATGCTGGAAGGCGAAGAAGCTTTTAGCAGTGTTGAAGTTGAATTGGACGAAAAGGACAGTCCGTTTTGGACGGTGATGGACAAACTGATGACGCAAGCCAAGCTGCGCATTAACAGCTTCGCGGCTAGCGATGGACTATCGTTGGTTTCTGGTGGACCTGACGGATCAATCCAACGCCCCAAGTCATATTCAACGGGACCGTTCCACATCGATGTCGCCTCAATTCAATCCAGCTTGCCATTCGGCTCCCGCATCGGAGGGCAACTGGATTTGTCGCTAATGGTCTCTTGGGAACCTCGCCTCAAACCAATCTTCGCGCAGATTCCGATGGCAAACTTACAAGCCACTTCGGATGACGGACAGTCACTGGTTTCTTCTAGTCCTGAAGCCGCTCCCGAAGTACCGCTGAATAATGGTGGTTGTAGTACGCAGATCGATCTGCAATTGCAACGTCCACCCCGAGCTGCGACTAAGTTAACTAAGTTGAGTGGCGAGTTTGTGTTTGCGGTGCCCAGCGAAAAGCACAAGTATATTTTCAAGAAATTCGGTAACGGCGCGCGCCAGTCAGAGAAGTTTGGCGAGACTACGGTAACACTCGAGGGCGCTCGGAGAAACGGAAAGGTGTTCGAAATGCGAGTTGTCATAGAAATTGGCAACGATCAGGGGGCACTCGATTCCTTCCGCGGTTGGGTGCTGGCGAACGAAGCATACCTATTGGATCCCAAGGAACGCCGCTTGGAAAATGTTGGGTTGGAGATGTACGGGGTGGCGGCCAACTCTGTAGGTATCGCTTACCTGTTTCAGATCAATGGAAACCCGGACGAATTTCAATTTATCTATGAATCGCCCAGCTCGATTACCAAGCAAACGGTTAAGTTCGAACTGCAGGACATCGAGCTGCCATGACATATGCTTTTCCGATGATACTCTCCGTCGCGCTGATGCTGGCTCCGTTATCAATCGGCGCTTCGCAAGACGATGGAACTGTGGTTGCCAAGCTGGGCGAGCAATCGATCACCGATCGCGATGTGGACTTCCAACTTGGAAGAGTTGCCAGTGAAAGTGGTCAGCCGCTGAAGGAGTTGTCGCCTGCGGTTATGCAGGCTTCCATTTATCTACTCGCACAGCAACGGCAGGCCTTGCAGGCTCTACGAACGCGAAAACAAGCGGTCGGGCGAGAGGATGTTGAGCGCTGGTTAGAAGCCAATGCTCAACCCCCGAACGGAGAGAAGTCGACAGCTGCAGAGTTGATTCGCGAGAAAGCTCGGCAGGCGGGTATCACGGAATCGAACCTTCGGGATCACTGGGCTTTTCGACTTTCGTGGCAACGTTTTCTGCAGCAGCAATTAACCGATGCGAACGTCGCCAAGCATTTTGAAAATCAACGCCAGCGATTCAACGGTACGCGTTTCAAGGTTTCGATAGTCGATGTTGCCGCACCCGCTGGTCAGTCGCAGCGCCGCGACAAATTGGCCAGCGAACTTAAATTGCAACGAAGTCGATTAATGTCAGGTGATCTGAAGTGGAAGGATTTAGCTGCGGAATTGTCGAAGGCTGAGCCGCTTCAAGACCAAGCTGACAAGATTCGAGTTCGCGAAGATCTGTGGGCGCGCGGAACGGGTGATTTAGAACCAACAATTATCTCGGCGCTCATGAAGCTGGAACCCAGCAACTACAGCGAACCGATACACACCCCGACGGGAGTGCATCTGGTGAAACTGATCGAAATCGAACCAGGGTCGAAGGAACTGTCCGAGGTTCGGGATGAAGTTCGGGCTCACATGTTGCTACATCTGCTCGATCACTTGGCGCGACAAGCAGAATCACAATTGCCACTGAAGGCTATCGAGTGATGCCAGCGATTCGGCAAAAGTAGTGCATGACAATTCCACTTGCCATACTGACATTCAACGAATCAGTGCCAAGTTCCATATCGATACGCACACACTGGTCAGCCGCTTGCTGTACATCTTCTGGCAAGCCATAACGTTCATTGCCAACCAGAATCAACACTGGCCCCGTTCGTCGTGTTTTTTCCAAAGGCTGTGAATCGTCTCGGAGGCTGGTCGCGTAGGTGGTAACACCCGATTCCCGCAACCAAGCCAGATCAGCCACCACATTCTTAGAATGGAGCAATCGCAAACGCAACGCGGTTCCCATTGATACTCGCAGCACCCGACGCGCAAGTGGGTCAGCGGTGCCTGGACCAATGATCACTCGGCTGATGCCAAAGCCTGCACAGCAGCGAAGGATGCTGCCAAGGTTCTCTGGGTCCTGAACACCGATGGCAGCAACGATGGTTTCTTGCGGCGATGGAAGTGCACCGAAGTTAGCTCTTAGTTCAAGCTGCTGAGGCCGAACGCCGCAGGCAAGTACGCCACGATGAAAGTTAAACCCGAGGATTTGCTCGATCTGCGAGTGCTCCAGCAGCAAGACCTCTACCGACTCGGGAATCATCGGCAGGTATTCAGTCGCATATTTTTGGTCGAGTAGAACCGATTCCGTTTCATATTCACTGGCCAACAGACGTTCGGTGAGCAGTGGTCCTTCAGCGATGAATCGCTTGCTAACGTAGGTCCAATTGCGTGAGCGGATATCTCGATATGCGTCAAGGCGAGGGTCTTCGAGATCGTCGATTAGTACAGAACCCACGCTCGCTCGCCTACCTTGTGCTTGAGGTGATGGTGGCTGAGATGCTGTTGATCGCGGTCAGGTTGTTACGGATTTTGCTGATCGAAGTCTCAAGATTATAAAACTGATTCAGCAATCGCGTTCGTTGTTTATCCAACCTGGATGTGAAACCGTCAATACGCGCGTTGTTTTGATCGATCTTGGCCTGCAAGGCTTGTGAACGGGCAAGTAAAGCACCGTTCTTTACACCAGCGAGGGTATCGGCGATGTCCTTGGCCCTTGCCGAGAAGCCGGTCTTTTCCTTCGTGAAGAATTCTTGCACCGCTGCAGGATCACTTTCGAGGGCTGCGTTTAGTTTTGATTCGTCAAACTCGAGCCGTCCTTGGTCATTAAGCCGCACACCGAGTTGTGTGATGGATTTGATCGAACCTGCACCGTTAATTGTGCCGGTGAACAACTTGCCAAACGCTAGGTCGACGCGCAAGACGGCGCTTGTGCCAAACAAGACGCCCGATGTTTTGGTCGTCGAATCATAACTCGCATCGGTCTTTATCTTATCGCGAACTTTGTTGTACTGGTCAACAACGGTTTTCAATTGCTTGGCGATGCCATCGCTGCTCTTGCTAACGCTAACCGTAACGGCCGTCGTCGAGCTCGCCAAGACTTCCAGCTTGACACCGGCGACAACATTGTCGAACTCGTTTGTTGACGAACTGACCAATACGCCACCACTGATGTCGCTTGCGCCGTAGGCCAGTAGTGCGTCTTTAGCCGTTACCGTCTCAGAAAAGCCCAGGTTAAGATCCGAATCCAACGCAACTCGACCGGTAGCGCCAGTTTGTGTTCCATTCAGGACCAAGCGGACGCCTGAGTTTCCAAACGAGAGTATACTGGCGTTCACTGGGCCAGCTAAAGCATTCAATTTCTCGGTCAGTTGAGTTACGGTTGTTGTGGCAGTGGTCTCGACGCGTAATGTTTGCGTACCATCAATGCCGCTGGCTGCCACATTATTCACAGTGAGGCTTTTGGCGGTGCCTGCAATTCCGAGTTGCTGAGCGGATTTACCGGCTCCAACATCGACAACCGTCAACTGCGATGAACCGCCGGCGGTATCAACCAGCAGTATACCGTCGCCAGTTTCGTTTATTCTGGCTTCAACACCGACAGCCAGGTTGTTGATCGCTTTGAGCACGTCGCCAACGGTCTTGGGTGCGGTTTGCTTGAAGTTGACCGCCGACTCCACGCCCGCAGAATCTGTGATGCGAATAGATCCGAACGTGACGCCCTTGCCTTTATTCCAATCGGTCAAGAGAGTGTTTTCTGTGACCCATTGTTTGTTCAAGGAACCGCTGTTAATCGAGTCTGCGTTTACGGACTTAGCAATTTGAAGCTTAGTGGCCGTATTCGTTGCATCAGCGAAGTCAGCCACTATCAGCTGATTGGTCGTTGAACCCGTAGTGTCAACAATTTCAATACCTGTACGTGAACGATTCAGTTGAGCCCGCACGCCATTGCCGGCTTGATTGATCGTATCGATCACTTCACCAAGTGTTTTGGCCGAGGCTAAATCAACGGTTGCGCTCACATTGGCACGATCCGTCAGCGTCAATTTACCGAGTGTTCCAAGTCCTTTTCCACCGTTAAGGCTTGACAACAACACATCATTCAAACCCGCGACCAACCGTCCACTAGTGATGGTAGCACCACTTACCGATTGTTCGATTCCAAGGGCTTTTGCCAAGCTGCCGTTCGGGTTGGAGATCGCAAAATTGTTAGCGCCAGTGGTCGTATCATTGAACGCGAGCGTTTTACCATCCGCACCAATACTGGCTGTTAACTTACCATTGCCGGCAGTATTGATGGCTGAAAGTAGATCGCCGAGAGTGGCGGTGTTTGGGTTTAGAGTTGACGTGAATTCAACGCTTGTTCCATCCTTTAGATCAAACTTCAGGGCGGCACCCGTAGCTGGGAAGGCGAGGCCACGTTTGTCCAAAAGGCTACTGAGGGAAGTGCGGTTAGAGAGCGACTGGATGCTTGTACCGGTGGCTGAGGCTGCGGTGGTTGAGATTGCGGAAATTCCAAGATCGGCAGCCGTTGTGCCCCCGGAGACTTCAGTGACACTAAGAGTTGAAGTGCCGGACGAGGTATCGGTAAGTTTTAGTCGATCCCCATTAACACTTGCTACGACGCGCAAGCCATCGGTCTTGTTGATCGCATCCACGACATCATTGATGGTCTGGGCGAAACGCAGGTCAACGGTTTTGCTCGCTCCACTGCGATCGGTGATTCGAATCGAGCCACGGGCGACGCCAGCGCCGCCATTCAGGCTATCGAGGGTCGCGGATTCATCGAGAAAACCGCCTTGGTGTATGACAACTTCACCAGCACCCACAAGTTGATCTTTGGATCCGAGGAGCGTACTAGTCAGTTGTTGAGCGGTGGCTTGGCGGACAGGAACAAAGGTGTGTGAACCTGGGAGCGGTGTACCGGAAACTGTCGCTTTGAGAGCTGTTGCGTTCGAACTGGTGGCAGTCGACGAGGTAAATAGGCTCGACTGACCTAGCCGATCGGTTGTCAGTTGCACGCCAACCACAAGGGCGGTCAGCGACGTCAACGCTACCTGCTCATTTTGCAATTGCTTGGTTGCATCTGCCAGCCGAGTTCGTGGCTGAGCGGCGAGATTAAGCAGCTGAGTGACGGTACCTTGGATATCGATACCGGTGATAATGCCATTGCTTGCTTGAATGCCTGCCATAACCAATGCCCCTAATGACGCCTGCACCCAACGCCGTTGCGAGTGACTCGCATCGGTCATCTTCGGCGATCGTCAAAGTCAACTTAAAGCGAAATCCCAATACCAGCTAAAAAATCAAACGGGAGCGCGTCAGGATGAACTTCGGGGCTATCTCAAGAAAAACGCCCCGCGAAAAATCGCAGGGCGTTAGAGGTTGAATCAATCGCCTGCGGATTATCGCAACAGCGACAGAACGTTTTGTGGATTCTGATTAGCGAGCGACAACACTTGTGTACCCGATTGAACCAGAATTTGAGCACGTGTCAGCTTGGACGATTCAGCGGCGAAGTCAGCGTCGCGAATCGAGCTTTCAGCTTCGGTCAGGTTACCGACGGTATCGCTCAGCGATGTCATGTTGCTCTCCAGAGTCGTTGATTGGAACGCACCCAATCGACCGCGAAGACTGGTGACTTTGTTGATCACTTCGTCGATGATCTTGGCTGCGCCGTTAGGATCACTGGACAAGCTCTTTGATTGGCCACTACCTAGTTGGTACAAACGTCCGCTTGTTCCACCGAGGCTGCTGGAGCTAACGCTACCGATGCCCAAGCGAGCTTGTTGGTTGCTAACAACGTCTCCACCGAGTTGGAACAGAGCTCCACCGCCGGTGATGTTGAATGACAATGTCGAAGCTGTCGAGTTTGGATCGATAGTCAGGCTAAGGTCCAATGTCGATGTGTTGATCGACAGTTGATTGCCTTTACCATCGGCTTGGATACCGTTGATACGAGCGACGATATCTGAACCGATGTCGCGGCTGCTGCTCAAGCTGCTCTTGAATGTACCTGTGCCACCTTCGCTGATGATGTTGACCGAGACCAACGCATCGCTGCCGTAGTCAACACTGTTGAAGGTGAGGTTGTTGTCAAGTGAGCTGTAGGTTGCAGTAACACCCGTCGCGTCGCTGGATAGATTAATCGCAGCGGCGATTTGTGCGCCAGTCGAGTTGGCTTTGAAGTTGAACGACTCAGAACCTTGTGATCCAACCAGTTCGAAAACAACGTCAGCCGTAAGCACTTGACCACCAGTAACTCCGGTGTTGAGCGCGTCGACACCATCGGTGATATCAAAACTTACGTTGGCACTGCCTGCGGTTGCGGTGAACAGCGCCGATGTTGGAGCCGCGCCATCAACGGTGTGAAGGTCGATGATGGTCTTCAGGTCCGATGCCAGCTGCGGTTCGGTGTTGTCAACTGTAACCGTCAATGTCTTGGTGGTGGTGTTGTAGTCAGCCGCGTTTGCACCCCCTGAAGCGAACACAACCTTTACGTCGTTGTAGGCTTCACCCAGGTTGACCGCGTCGATCTTCAAGCCTTTGACCGCAGAGCCGATTGTTCCGCTAGTGATATTGGAGGGAGCGACAGCAGCAGTACCAGGAGCCGCAGCACCAACTGCCGACAAACCTGCGATGCCGTTCAGCGCCGCTTGAATAACTTCAGCATCAACCGCACCTGTGGTGGCAGTGAAGTCTGCGGTAATTGTCAACACGCCAGCACTGTCCAATGCAGCTGTACCTGCACCAGCTGGAGCTGAGTTTACGAAGTTTACTGCCGTTAAGTTCTCAGCAGTTAGACGGATGGTTTCGCCGTTGATGACGAAGGATGTTGACTTCACATCACCCGTGTCCGCAGTGGCAGCAGCTTTTGCGTTCAGTGGCGAAGTTGTTAGTTCAGCCTTAGCAGCAGCTGTTGCGATGGTGATATCCACCGAGACACTGCCCGAAGCGCCAAGGTTAGCTTGGTCAATCCGAGAATCTGTTACCGCTGAAAGCGAATTGACCGTGCTGACGAAGTCCAGCGAACCGTCGAGCAATTTACGACCTTGGAACGTGGTCGTTTGAGAGATTCGATTGATGGCTTCAAGTGAGCTGTCTACTTGAAGTTGATTAGCTGCGATTTCGTCATCACTCAAGGCACCTGTGTTGGCGGCTTCAACAACCAGACCTCGGATGTCGTTCAGCAACGAGCTGACTTGGCCTAGGGCACTGTCAGCTGTGGCAATAATCTGAGTGGCGCGTTGGGTATTGGTGATGGCCTTGTTGATACTGGTGATGTCGCTGCGAAGAGCTTCGCTGGCGATCAAACCTGCAGGGTCATCTTTACCACTGTTGATTCGCAAACCTGTGCTCAACCGAGTGAGGGTGGTTTGCAGTTCGCTGTTCGTCTTGCTCAAGCGATTTTGAGCTACAAGCGAGCTTACGTTCGTGTTGATTCGAGTCATTGTGCATTGCTCCCAAGGATCAGGTCAAGAAAGACGTAGTTACGCTTTTCAAGGCTGCTGGTGAGCTGGCCCGCTTAGCGTTGTCGCTAAACTGGTTGGAGTCAGCTCGCCAATCCCTGCCTTGGCGTTTTCTGGTCCGAAACTACTTGTCGGGGGCAACAACGACATAATATCGGGTTCTTGAGCCATGAAGGTGTTTGCACCTCCCAGCTCGACTTAACACTAGCATCGAAATTTGCGCAGCGCGGTTTGAATGTAAGCTGGATTTCAGTGAAAAGTAGTAAGCAATTCGAGCATCCGAACGCTGTAGCCGGAAGAACCGTTACAGCCCACACACTTTTTCCAGTCGATTCAGTCTCACAGCCTGCGAAGGCCAAAAAAAGCAGGGAAGAGTGCAAGCACCCTTCCCCGCGAAGTATCTGCAAAGATGTTCACCAAGATCGGTGGTTATCGCTGCCGATTCCCGAGTGAGCGTGTTTCTTCGGGCTGAATGTGTCCAGCCTTCTGATTTTCACGCTTGATCGCTTCATACACCTCTTGTCGGTGTACAGGGATATCCTGCGGTGCTTCTATCCCCAAGCGAACTTTATCTCCTCGAATATCGACTATGGTGATGACAACGTCATCCCCGATCATGATGCTCTCGTCTCTATGTCGCGACAGCACCAGCATGAAAAGCTCCTTCTATTCCAGTCGTATGTCGGGCCCAACAGTCCTTTGGTCCTGCTATGAACGCGACGGGGGTTACCATCGACAATGCGGAAGCGGAGGTCACCTAGATCATTTCGAACTCAATCAACCGACTTTTGTCCGCCAAGAGAGCTGTGTCGAGAGTAACTCCACGCCGTCGAAAGCACTATCGTCCGGCCGCTTTGCAGTCAATGACCCCGCTCGCTCTCTTTCCTGTTGGCGCGAGCGTGCTGATTAATTCGGGGACCCTGCGGTAATCCGGCTCCGGTGTGTTGGCTCATAAAACCAAGCCTGGATGCACAAAATCCGGTCAGCCGTTTGCAATAGATGGATTCGTGAGAATCCGAATTGGCGAGAATCCCGCTACAGTTTACTTTGCTAAGCCGCCATACGCAGTGCCGGCGAGTTGGTAAGGCTAAGCGGTAATGCAAGTGGCTGTGCGTCGGACGTGATGACCTGCACGGCAATGCACTTGGTCAAGTTGATCACAACAGGACTACGCAGATTGGCTGTCAGCGTTTTTCCTGACTTACTCACAACTGCCATCACATAGACGCGATCGGAACTGCGAAGGTTCAGTAACGACAACTGACGACGCGGAATGGTAACTCGGTATTCAGGTGCAAACTTTCTGGGACTTACCATCGGCAAAGCGACTTGCATCTGCGACAGCGATTGCAACCAAGCTACATCACTATTCTGCGGATCCGGCACGACTAACCAATGACGACACGCCTCAAATCCAATTAGACCTTGGGGGAACACGATCACTTGCTCTTGCTGCGCGTCGATTTGACCGAATCGCGTCGTTTGAACTAGCATTTGTCTGCTCCCAAGATGAATTTGGCAAAAATCGAACCTTCCTCCACCTCAGTATCGGCATAATCGGAGTCTTCGCTGAAGCGACTTCGGTTGAGGCATCCATTTTGGAAAGACTATTTATAGGGAACGACTATTTGCTCGCCTCCGATTGCATGCACTGACTTTGGGGACGAAAATAGCCGATCGCTCCCATCCTTGCAGGTTGCTGAAAAACTAACCCGTAGCGTTAGTTTTGATGTTGCGCGTTTAGGCTTTCGCAACCCGAAGCGTTAGCGAGGGACCGAGTTATGGCGTCGACATGACGAAGCAGAAAGGTCCCTCGCTAATGCTTCGGGTTAGGAAAAACTAAGCCAAACGGTGTCAGGCTCGCTTCAAAAGAACCAATAACGCAACATCAAAACTAACGCTTCGGGTTATGCTAACTGCGGTGGCGATCAGTGAGTGTTATTGAAAAAGCTCTTTTCTGTGATGGCTAGCATTACGCCAAATTCCAAGTCTGACAATTGCACATGACGCGGCCAATCGAACAATCGCTCCTCAAGTTATGGCCCAAGGTCTCGTGGTCGACAACTCGCATCCTCGTGGCTGTCAGTGGTGGTGCCGACAGCGTAGCCTTGATTCGCGCTTTACTACGTCTTGCCGATCACCGCGAAAGGATACACGTCGCGCATTTCAATCATCAATGGCGCGGCGCGGAGAGTGATGATGATGAGCAATTTGTAAGGGAGTTGTGCCGCCACTTGGCGTTGCCGCTAGAATCGGTTCGCGCCGAAGCGTTCGGAGCAGGACTCATGCAGCAGACTGAACAAGCAGCTCGTGATGCCCGTTATCTTTTCCTAACCCAAACCGCCTACGCCGTCGGAGCACGTTATGTTGTCACAGCTCATACGGCCAGCGATCGCATCGAAACGATGTTGCACAATCTGTGTCGCGGTACCGGCTTGAACGGAGTTGCAGCCCCTCAATGTTTTCGTAACCTGGACGCTGACCTTGTGCTCGCTCGCCCTCTGCTACGCTGCACTCGATCCCAAGTCATTGACTACCTGGCAACAATCGGCCAGGAGTACCGCCACGACTCTAGCAACTTGAACACGGCTTATAAACGCAATTTCATCCGCCAAAAAGTCTTGCCGCTCATTGAAACTGGGTATGGTGCACAGGTGCATGAACGCCTGTACGATTTCACGGAAATTGCCGAAGAGGCCACTCAAGCGTTGCGATTCTATGCGGAGCGTTGGTTAGAGTCATTCTGCGTCAGCGCCTCGCTGGATAACGAACTGATATTCGGCGTAGCTGCATTTCGCAACACGCCTTGGCCTGTAGTTCAGATGGCGCTCGAGTCTTGCTGGACACAGAAACAATGGCCCCGTCAATCGATGTCGCGCAACCACTGGCTGCAGATTCGCGATCTTGCACTTGCGGATGAGACGTCACAGCATTGGCAGGCGAAGTTGAATCTGCCCGGCAACTTGCGAGTGTCGACTAAAGATGGTTGGCTACGCATCAAAAGGGGCTAGCTGCGTAGCGGAAGCCGTCAAGGCTTTCGAGCAATCTCGTCGCGGAATTGCGTCAAGCATTTCGGGAGTGTTGTGTTGGCCGCGAAAGACTTAACTTGTTGACTTTGTGAGTCTTCGCCGCTAGTCGCGGGTTTCAAAGTTTATTGCGTCCAGGGACTTGAATCGAACCACTGCGAGTTGAGCTGGGAGCTATTCGGTATCGGCCGGATTATAGTGATGAACGATTGCTCCTTCGGTCGCCCGCGGCTAGCGCCGTCGGCTCACTAAGAAAACAGACCGCTAGCGCCGTCGGCTCACATTGTCCGTGTCGCAATAATCGACAAGCCGTCAAGGCTTTTGGGGCCGCCACGGAACTCTCGAAATGCTTGCGCATTCCGCACATGGAACTCGGAATGTTTGACGTAATTTGTTACAAGATCATGAATGCTCTGGGCCGGGAGAGGCCGGCAGCACCCAAGCGTAAACGAAGCTGTTAACGTACAATCTCTGTCTGCTTCCTCGAATACGAAAGCGATTTCATTGATTCTGACGATCAAATTTAAAGTGGGCCGCAGTGCATGATCGAAGTTGTCGACTTCCGAAAGGAATATGCGTCGGTTGTTGCCGCGGACGGAATTTCGTTTTCGCTCCCCGCTGGAACGATCGGCGCACTGATTGGTCCCAACGGTGCCGGTAAGACGACTACCATGCGAGCTCTGTGCGGCATTTTGCGGCCAACGTCAGGGAAACTGACCGTGGCGGGCTTTGATGTGCAAGCCGAGCCACTTAAAGTGAAACAGCGGATCGCCTACGTCCCGGATGATCCCCCTCTGTTCGAGACGTTGACTGTTTGGGAGCATCTGCAGTTTATCGCTTCGGCTTACTCGGTCGCTGATTTCCAGCCAACGGCTGAGGCATTACTCAAACAACTGAATCTTGAATCCAAACGCAATGCGCAAGCTAGTGAGTTGTCGCGCGGCATGCGTCAGAAGGTGGCGATTGCGTGTGCTTATCTGCACTCACCTCAAGTTCTATTCTTCGACGAACCGCTGACCGGCTTGGACCCTGCCGCCATCCGCTTGCTCAAGCGAACCATGGTTGAGCGAGTCGAGCAAGGTGCAACCGTGTTAGTAAGTAGCCACCTGCTCGCGCTGGTCGAAGATATTTGTGGGCACTTGGTAATCCTGCGCCAGGGCAAGTGCTTGTTTTCCGGATCGATGGCGGACGCTCGTGAGAACTTTGGCGAAACAAGCTCTTTAGAAGAGGTTTTCTTCCGCGTTACTGGCGAGTCCGAACAGTGATGCATGCAGCTCTCTGGAAACTGTTGTGGTTCGACCTGCGTGGCTCGTTTCGTAGCCTGCTTCAGCTTCGACGAAGTTGGCGCAAATTGCTGCTCTTTCTGTTCATGCTTGTCTTCGTTGGGTTGTTCATCGCGTCGCAAGTATTCAATGGATCACAAGGCAATTTATCTGATAGCGGAGCAGGTGGGCGTTTTGGAAACGCGATGCCCTTCTGGGCCGCACTGTACTTGATAACAACTTGGTTGACCGCCTCCGCCGATCGTGGGCTGGTTATGCGCCCCGCTGAGATTCACTTTATAGTGGCTGGTCCATTTCCCAATCGCGATATTATCACCTTGAACTTAGTCCGCCTTGCTTATCGAGCGGCTATCAGCGCGATTGTTCTCGCCTTGCTTGGTATGGCTTTCATGCGCAGCTTTCCGTCTGCTCTGATCGGACTATGGCTGTTAATCTCTGTCTCGCTGTTAGTTGGCATGCTTGTTTCTCTATCCTCGCGTCGGATTCACGCGCCAATTGTTCATCGACTGCGTCGGATTGGAACCGTGTCGGCCGTGGCGATCATGGTGACGATGCTCATGCAGTCGATGCAGTTGATCCGCGACAACAATGAAGCGGTGACGGTTCCCAATATTGCTGCCGCTTGTTTTGAAACCCCCATCGGCCAATATATTTTACCACCCATGGCCTGGATGTTTGCTCCATTGACAAATAATGAGTTCTGGCCGACAACAGC